>JBBWZO010000036.1:0-20959 GCA_039649125.1 Massilia sp.
AGCAAGCAGTCATGCGCGCTGGCCAGTACGCATACCGCGACCGCCGCAACAAGAAGCGCGTCTTCCGCGCACTGTGGATCACCCGTATCAACGCAGCATCGCGTTCGCACGGCATGACCTACAGCGCCTTCATGAACGGCCTGAAGAAAGCCGCGATTGAACTGGACCGTAAAGTCCTGGCCGACATGGCCGTGCACGACAAGCCGGCCTTCGCCGCGATTGTCAGCGCCGTCCAGGCCAAGCTGGCTGCCTAACAGCAGTTGCTAGCATTAGCGCCGCGGCAACGCAGCGTAAAAAGAGCGGGGCACGGTGCAAACCTGTGCCCCGTTTTTGATTATGGGTTCGTGTGAATTTGCTAACGCGTTGCCGAATTGTGGTATAAGCGCGACAATTCACGAATTACCCGTGGCTCCTGCCACCCAATACAGGAAAAGAACACAACATGAACTCGCTGGAAGAACTCGTCGTCTCGGCCCAGGCTGACTTTGGCGCCGCCCCGGACGCGGCCGCGCTGGAAAACGCAAAAGCAAAATACCTCGGCAAGACCGGCCAGGTGACCGAACTGATGAAGGGACTCGGCAAGCTCGACCCCGATGCGCGCAAGGCACAGGGCGCCCTGATCAATGCCGCCAAAGAAAAAATCGAACAGGCCTTGACCGCCCGCCGCGAAGCCCTGGCCAATGCCCAGCTCGAAGCGCGCCTGAACGCCGAAGCCATCGATGTCACGATGCCAGGCCGCGGCCGCTCGCTGGGCGGCATCCACCCGGTGATGCGCACCTGGGAGCGCGTCGAGCAGATCTTCCGCTCGATCGGTTTCGACGTGGCCGACGGTCCGGAGATCGAAAACGACTGGACCAACTTCACGGCGCTGAACAGCCCGGAAAACCACCCGGCGCGTTCGATGCAGGACACCTTCTACATCGAAGGCCAGGACACCACCGGCAAGCCGCTGCTGCTGCGTACCCACACCAGCCCCATGCAGGTGCGGTATGCGCGCACCCACACGCCGCCGATCAAGGTCATCGCACCGGGACGCACCTACCGCGTCGACAGCGACGCCACCCACTCGCCGATGTTCCACCAGGTCGAAGGCCTGTGGATCGGCGAGGACATTTCCTTCGCCGATTTGAAGGGCGTGTACCTGAACTTCGTGAAGGCCTTCTTCGAGACCGACGACCTGCAGGTGCGTTTCCGTCCGTCCTACTTCCCGTTCACCGAGCCTTCGGCCGAGATCGACATCGCCTTCGGTTCCGGTCCGCTGAAGGGCCGCTGGCTGGAAGTCTCGGGCGCCGGCCAGGTGCACCCCACCGTCGTGCGCAATTTCGGGCTGGATCCGGAAAAGTTCATCGGCTTCGCGTTCGGCTCCGGCCTCGAGCGCCTGACGATGCTGCGTTACGGAATCAACGACCTGCGCCTGTTCTACGAAGGCGACCTCCGCTTCCTCAAGCAATTTAATTGAAGCGGTCGTTGACCACGGTCGATTAATAAGAACATCTGATAAGTCACGCGCTTACAAGGCTAAAAGATTATGCAATTCTCCGAAAACTGGCTCCGTTCCATGGTCGATCCGAAGATGACTTCGGACGAACTGTCCCACCTGCTGACGATGTCCGGCCTCGAAGTCGAAGAAGTCGAACCGGTCGCCCCGCCGTTCTCGAACGTGGTCGTGGCCGAAGTGGTGGAGGTGGCCAAGCACCCGAACGCCGACCGCCTGAATGTCTGCCGGGTCAATGTCGGCGGCGAGTCGCTGCTGAACATCGTCTGCGGCGCGCCGAACGTGCGCGCGGGCATGAAGGCGATCTGCGCCAAGGCCGGCGCCGTGCTGCCGCCGGACGCCGACGGCAAACCCTTCGAGATCAAGGTCGGCAAGCTGCGCGGCGTCGAGTCGCAGGGCATGATGTGCTCGGCCAAGGAACTCAAGATTTCGGAAGAAAGCAGCGGCCTGATGGAACTGCCCGCCGACGCGCCGGTCGGTACCGATATCCGCGATTACCTCGGCCTGGACGACCTGAAGTTCACCATCAAGCTGACGCCGAACAAGGCGGACTGCCTGTCGGTGCTGGGCGTGGCGCGCGAAGTGTCCGCGCTCACTGGCACCCCGCTGCACCTGCCGACGACGGTGCCCGTTCCCGTCACCACGGACGAAATCCTGCCGGCGAAAATCTCCGCACCGGACCTGTGCGGCCGCTTCACCGGCCGCGTGATCCGCGGCCTGAACGCGAAGGCCGCGACGCCGGACTGGATGAAGCAGCGCCTGGAACGCTCGGGCCAGCGCTCGGTCTCCGCCCTGGTCGACATCTCGAACTACGTCATGCTGGAAGTGGGCCGTCCATCGCACGTGTTCGACCTGGCGAAGATCCACGGCAGCATCGACGTGCGCTGGGGCAAGAAGGGCGAATCGCTCAAGCTCCTCAACGGCAACACCGTCGAGGTCGACGAATGGGTCGGCGTGATTGCCGACGACAAGGAAATCGAATCGCTGGCCGGCATCATGGGCGGCGACTCGACCGCCGTGACGCTCGACACGACCGACATCTACCTGGAGGCGGCCTTCTGGTGGCCGAACGCCATCCAGGGCCGCGCCCGCAGGTACAATTTCTCGACCGACGCGGCGCACCGCTTCGAGCGCGGCGTCGACTACGCCACGACCGTCGAGCACATCGAGCGCATCACCGCGCTGATCGTCCAGATCTGCGGCACGGAAAGCACGAAAGTCGGCCCGATCGACGACCAGGTCGCGAACCTGCCCGAGCGTAAGCCGGTCGTGCTGCGCACGGCGCGCGCCCAGAAGGTGATCGGCGTGCCCATTACCGACGAGATGGTGGCCGACATCTTCACCCGCCTCCAGCTGCCGTTCACGCACAAGCCGGGCGAATTCGCCGTGACCGCGCCGTCCTACCGCTTCGACATCGAGATCGAGGAAGACCTGATCGAGGAAGTCGCGCGCGTCTACGGATTCGAGAACATTCCGGCCAATCCGCCGGTCGCCCCGAGCGCGATGCTGATCGAGCCGGAAAACACCCGTTCGCTGTTCGCGATCCGCCACCTGCTGGCCGACCTCGGCTACCAGGAAACCGTGAACATGAGCTTCGTGGAAGCGTCGTGGGAACAGGATTTCGCCGGTAACGACCAGCCGATCAGGCTGCAGAACCCGATCGCCAGCCAGATGAGCGTGATGCGCTCCTCGCTGATCGGCGGCCTGCTGGCCAACGTGCGCTACAACCTGAACCGCAAGGCCGGCCGCGTGCGCGTGTTCGAAGTCGGCGCCGTGTTCAAGCGCACCGACACCA
Organism: Massilia sp.; assembly: GCA_039649125.1. Classification (GTDB taxonomy): domain Bacteria; phylum Pseudomonadota; class Gammaproteobacteria; order Burkholderiales; family Burkholderiaceae_D; genus Telluria. The sequence continues at coordinate 3,291 of JBBWZO010000036.1, forward strand.
CCGAGGACGGTCCGCTGTCGGTGGCCGGTTTCGACCAGCCGAAGCGCGTGGGCGCCATGGCCTACGGCCCGGCATTCGACGAGCAGTGGGGCATGCCTGCGCGTGCGGTCGACTACTTCGACGTGAAAGCCGACCTGGAAGCCCTGTTTTCGCCGCGTGTGGTACGCTTCGTCAAGGCTGAGCATCCAGCGTTGCATCCGGGACGCTGCGCCGTCGTGGAGCTCGACGGCCGCGCCGTCGGCTTCATCGGCGAACTGCATCCGCGCTGGCTGCAGAAGTACGACCTGCCGCAGGCACCGGTGTTGTTCGAGGTCGATGCGGCCGCCTTGCAGGAACGCATCGTCCCGCGTTACACCGAGATTTCGAAGTTCCCGGGTGCAACGCGTGACCTCGCGTTGGTGGTGAAGGCGGACGTGCCGGCCCAGGCCGTCATCGACGCATTCCAGGCGGCCGTGGCCGCTCATCCGCTGGGCAAGATCGTGCAAGCTATTGTTTTATTTGATGAATACCGCGGCAAGGGCCTGGAGGCGGACGAAAAATCGCTTGCTTTCCGCTTTGGCTTGCAAGATACTCAATCAACCTTGCAGGACGATGCCGTGGAGGCCGTGATGGCTGCAGCGGTCGAGGCCGCAAGAGAAAAACACAGCGCAAAATTGCGCGGCTAGGAGCGACTAACAAAGCCTTCATGGGCTTTGAGTGCGGGGCACTCGGAGCGCGGCGCAGCGTTGAAGACAGTACGATTGTACGGCGAGACGGTGCAACGCAGCCATGGAGGTTTTGATAGGTGCTCTACGTAAAACCCGTCCAAAACGTGTCCATCTGAATGAAGGCAGGGCTTCAAAATTAATAACAACGACGTTGATTCGGCCGTATTCCAGGAAGCACTGGCGGCCGACCTGCATCGCGCGATGCAGGTAGCTCGGGTCCGCAAGGAAGCCGAGCGGGACTTGCCGACCCTCACGAAGGCCGAGCTGGCCGAACTGCTGTTCGAGCAGGTCGGCCTGAACAAGCGCGAAGCCAAGGACATGGTCGAAACTTTCTTCGACGAGATCCGCAACGCGCTCGAGCGCGGCGAGGCCGTCAAGCTGTCGGGCTTCGGCAACTTCCAGCTGCGCGACAAGCCCCAGCGGCCGGGCCGCAATCCGAAGACCGGCGAAGAAATTCCGATCACGGCGCGCCGCGTCGTGACGTTCCACGCCAGCCAGAAACTGAAGGGCATGGTTGAAGAAACCAATCCGCCATCGTCGCTGGCGCGTGCCGCCTGAGTGCGCTAAAAGGGAGCCATGAACGATCGCCCCAACAAGACTGAATTGACTGCGCTGCCGCCGATTCCGGCCAAGCGCTACTTCACGATCGGAGAAGTCAGTGAGTTGTGCGGCGTCAAGCCGCATGTGCTGCGTTACTGGGAGCAGGAATTTACCCAGCTGAAGCCGGTCAAACGCCGTGGTAACCGCCGCTACTACCAGCACCACGAAGTACTGCTGATCCGGCGCATCCGCGAATTACTGTACGAGCAGGGCTTCACGATCAGCGGCGCCCGCAACCGGCTCGACAGCCGGGCGAGCGACCTGGCCGGCGGCATCGAGCCCGTGCAGGTGGAGGAGGGCCCGGTTGTCGACACCGCCAAGTTGCGCGAAGAGCTGCTCGATATCCTCGCGTTCCTGAAGCGGGACATCCGGACCGCAGTCTAGGGAATCCGATGCGCCGCCGCGAGCGGACGGCATGCCGGAGGCGATATCCGGCGAAATCCGTGGCGCGGCAGCCCGATCGCGGTTCCGTAGTGAGCTCAGCATTCGTGCGCCTGTTGTAGATATGCGCCAGAGTGATAAAATGTTACATGCGATTTTGCTAAATCAACGCATGACAGCCGGGCATGTGCTGCGGCTCTTTCCTGTGCCAGGAAAATTTAAGGGAAGACAATGATACGCGTTGCCATTTGTGACGATCACCAGATAGTTCGAGCAGGCTTCAAGCAGATTTTCTCGTCCTCCGGCGACTTCGAAGTCGTCGCGGAAGGCGCCACCGGCCGTGAGGCGCTCGATATTGCCCGTCGCGAGATCTGCGATGTGCTGCTGCTCGATATCGCCATGCCCGACCAGAGCGGGATCGATATCCTGCGCACCATCCGCCAGGGCCAACCGAACCTGCCGGTGCTGATTCTCTCCGGCTATCCGGCACAACAATACGCGCTGAACCTGTTCAAGATGGGTGCCAACGGCTACCTGAACAAGGAATGCGACGCCGACGAACTGAAGACCGCGGTGCGCACCGTATACCAGGGCCGCCGTTACGTCAGCTCGACCGTCGGCGAACTGCTGGCGCAGAGCTTCGACCGCGACCCGAACACGGCGCTGCATACCGAGTTGTCGGATCGCGAGTTCCAGGTGTTCCTGCGTCTTGCCAAGGGCGCCACCGTGTCCGATATCGGCAACGCCCTGTCGCTGTCGATCAAGACCGTGTCCACCTACCGTACCCGCATCATGGAAAAGATGGGTCTGCAGTCGAACAGCGACCTGACGTATTACGCCATGAAGAATAACCTGCTCGACTGAGCAGGCTCGCGAGCGCCGCCCAGCGCTCGCCCTTGCCGGTCCCGGTCCGGCGCCGCGGTGCTCCGCCGCGTGAAAGTCAACGCACGGCGTCCGCCCGCCGACACCGCGTAGAGCATGTGAAAAAACCTTCAGGACGCGGCGCATCGTCAAAGATAGTACGTTAGTACGGCGAGACGAATGCAACGCCGCCATGGAGGATTTTTTCTCACGCTCGTAGCGTGGGGAGCGGGCCGGTTCCGCGTCGCATCTGTGTCATCCCGCCCACTCGGTACGCCGTTTTGCCTGCATTTCCGTACGGATAGGACTATAATCGGCCCAGTTCGGTAAAGTTGCGCGAAAGGAACCCGACAGATGTATTTCACCAGCGAGCCACTCCCGAAACGGGCGCGCAGTTTACCCTGGTACCAGACCGTGTTGTGCCTGCTCTGCGTGCTGATCCTGCTCGCCAACGGCATCAGCCTGCTACGCAACCTCGACGGCCTGAAGGCAGCCAACAGCCTGCAGGACCGCACTGCCCGCGTGACCGACGAGCTGCAGGCGCTGAACCTGCTCGTCACCGACGCCGAAAGCAACCTGCGCGGCTATTTCCTCTCCGGTAGCCCGAGCTACCTCGGGGCGGTGCAGGGCGCGCCGAACCAGATCGACCGCCAGCTGCGTGAACTCGGCGTGCTGCTGGCCGACAATCCATCGCAACAAAAGAACCTCGCGCAACTGCGCACCCTGGTCGAGCGCCAGCTCGGCATGATGAGCCAGGCCTTGACCATCTACCGCGATGGCGGCCTGAAGGAAATTCTGACGATCACCGGCGCCCCGGGGGAAGACGACAGCGACGAGATCCGCCTGCAGGTCGTGATCATGATGAGCGAGCAGAACGAGCTGCTCGCGGCCCACAGCGCCGCCTTCTACAAGCAGTACCGCCATGCCGTCCTGCTCGGTCTCGGCATCAATGCGGCCGCGATTCTCGTGCTGCTCCTGTTCTACCGCCTGATCCAGCGCAGTTTCGCCGCACGCGCCGCAGCCGAGGCCGCCCTGCAGGCGGCCAACGAACAGCTGGAGTCGACCGTTGCGCGCCGCACCGAACAGCTGTCGGTGCTTTCGCGCCACCTGATCCACGTTTCGGAAGAGGAAAAAGCGCGGCTGGCGCGCGAGCTGCACGACGAGATGGGCGCCAACCTGACGGCAATCGGCATGGACCTGAACAGTGTCGGCGAGGAGTTGCGCGCCAGCCGTCCGGACCTGGCGGCGATGCTGGCGCGGGCGCGCGCGACCCTGGTCGACACGGTGCAGCTGAAGCGGCGCATCGTCGAAGACCTGCGCCCGAGCCTGCTCGACAACCTGGGCCTGTCCGCCGCGCTGCAAAGTTATTGCGCCGACTACGCCCGGGTGACGGGCCTCGATTGCGACGTGCTGGTCGAGGGCGAGGTCGACAGTGCGGGGCCGATGCATGCGATCGCGCTGTTCCGCATCGTGCAGGAATCCCTGAACAACATTGCCAAGTACGCACGCGCGCGCAACGTGATCGTGCACCTCGCACGCGAAGGCGAGGCGCTGGCGCTCGAAGTGAGCGACGACGGCGTCGGCATTGCCGCCGACGCTTTTACGCGTGCGAAATCACATGGCTTGCTGGGGATGCGGGAAAGGGCGTTGCTGCTGGGAGGGAAACTGGAAGTGGGGCGCGGCGTCAACGACGTCGGCACCTGCGTGCGGGCACGCATCCCGCTGTCGACTGCCGCCGAGGTGCCGACGGGTACCGGGCTGGCGGAGCCGCCGCTTCCATCGCCGGCCGTGCCGGCGATGGAGAACGACGATCTCGAAGGGCTTGCGCTGAGGACCGGGACCGGTTCCTAGCGGCCTGCCACATCCATCAGCAGGCGGTCGTATTCGGTCTTGGCGACCTTGTAGCATTCGCCTGCGTATTCTTCCAGGCCGGCGCGGTCGAGGACGGTGATGTTGCCGCGGCGGTACTGGATCAGGCCTTCATCCTGCAGCTTGCCGGCGGCGGCGGTGATGCTTTCGCGGCGCACGCCGAGCATGATGGAGATCAGCTCCTGGGTCACCTTCAGTTCGTTGCCTGGCGAACGGTCCAGGCGGTCGAGCAGCCAGCGGCACAGTTTCTGTTCGATCGAGCTGTGGCGGCCGCCGACGGCGTTCTGGGCCATCTGGGCGAACAGCGCGTTGGTGTAGCGCATCAGCAGCTGCGGCAGGGCGCCGCCGGCCATGAAGGCGTCGCGCAGGTACTGGGTTTTCAGGCGGTAGCCGTAGCCGGCGCTCTGCACGACCGCACTGCACATGGCACGCTCACCCATGAACAGCGACACGCCGACCACACCTTCGTGGCCCACGACCGCGATCTCGGTGGTGGCGCCGTCTTCCATCACATACAGCAGCGACACGATTGCCGTCGTCGGAAAATACACGTATTCCAATTTGCTGCCATACTCAAACAGTTCTTTGCCGAAAGGCATTGGAACCAGTTCCAGGTGCTCGAACAGGGTTTCGAGGTCCTGGCGGGGGAGGGCGGCCAGTAATTCGTTCTGTTGGGTGCCGCTGACACTGACAACTGGACGGGACGCAGCCTTGATTTCCTCTTTGCTCGAAGGAATCCGGTTTACCGCTTGCGTTTTTTGCGTAACACCACCAAGTTGAGCGTTGTTCATTTTCTGTCCTCTTATCTTCACTTATTCCATCAGGGGCGACTGCTGGAGGCCTGCTGACACTGCCTCATCGCGATGTGTGTACATTAAAGCTATAGTCTGTTGGCGAACATAAGATTAGGGGTTGCCCCCGTGTAGGCTCTATGCATGGTGTCTTGTCAGTCCAGTCCTACTGGGAAAGATGCGCCAAATCAGGCTTTTTATTTAGCCAGAGCAAGGTTTTGGCGCATAATGGCGGCCTCGACCAGTCGTTCAACCCCATCCAGCCCGCATAGCCCGCATGCATGTCCTACTCGTGGAAGACGATGCTGTCCTCGCCGATGGCCTGATCCGTACCCTGCAGGGCCAGGGCATGCAGGTCGAGCTGGCGCGCGACGGGCTGCAGGCCGACCTGCTGTTGCAGCGCAACCGGCCGCAGGTGGCCGTCCTCGACATCGGCCTCCCTGGCATCGACGGCTTCGAGGTGGTGCGCCGCCTGCGTGCGCGCGGCGACACCACCCCGGTGCTGCTGCTGACGGCGCGCGACGCCATCGAGGACCGGGTGCGCGGCCTGGAAACGGGCGCCGACGACTACCTCGTCAAGCCCTTCGCCACGCCGGAACTGGTGGCGCGCATCCGCGCGCTGGCGCGCCGCAACGCCCCGGCCACGAACGTGCTGGCACTGGGCAACCTGGTGCTGGACTGCGGCGCCCGCCGCGCCCGCATCGGCGAGCGCGACCTGGTGCTGTCGGCACGCGAATGGGCCGTGCTCGAATACCTGCTGCAGCAAGCGGGCCGCGTCGTCTCCAAGCAGCAGATCATCGACACCATCGCGCCGTGGGGCGAGGACCTGACCCTGAACGCGGTCGAAGTCTATGTGTCGCGGCTGCGCCTGAAAATCGACGGCGCCGGCATTGCGCTGCGTACCATCCGCGGCTTCGGCTACCTGCTCGAAGCGGCATGAAAGTGGCATGAACGGCAGCATAAGCGGCGGCACGGGTAGCATCCGGCTGCGCCTGCTCAAGTGGCTGGTCGGCCCTATCCTCGTGGTCAATCTGGGGGCCGCGGCGCTCACCTACCTGCTGGCCTGGACGCCCGCCCAGCTCGCTTTCGACGACGGCCTGCGCACCGCCGCGGCGGGGCTGGCCGCGCGCCTGCGCACGGCCGGTGCGCCCGCGCTCGCGGCCGCAAGCTTGGCGGACACGCCGGGCGAAGCGACCTGGACCGCGTTGCATGGGACGGATGGCCGGCTGCTGGCGGGCGCCGCGGCCGTGCCGGTTCCGGCCAGGGCGGGCCTGTACGACGCCATCCTGCACGGCGAGCCGGTGCGCATTGCCGTCGCCGACGTCGCGGGCGCGGATGGCGTGCAGCGCGTGAGCGTGGCGCGCACGGTGCGCGCCCGCCAGCAGGTGCGTGCGGCCATCGTGCGCTCGCTGGTGCTGCTCGAAGTCGTGTTCAGCCTGGCGCTGGTCGGACTGGTCTGGTTCTCGGTCGGTAACGGGCTGGCGCCACTGGCGCGCCTGCGCGCCCGGCTCGACGCACGCGGCAGCGCCGACCTGGCCCCGCTCGACGACGCCGGCATGCCGCGCGAACTGGCGCCGGTGGTGGACGCCTTCAATGCGCTGCTCGGGCGCATCGCGGCCGCTGCCGCCGCCCAGGACGCCTTCCGCGCCAACGTGGCGCACCAGCTGCGCACGCCCCTGGCCGGGCTGCGCTTGCAGCTCGAATGGTTGGCGGCGCGCCATGCCGGCGACCCGGAGACGCGGCGCTCGGTCGAGCTGATGCTGGGCGCGAACGAACGCATGATCCGCCAGACCAACCAGCTGCTGTCCCTCGAGCGCGCCGAGCCGAACCGTTTCGACCGGGCGCGCCTGGCGCCGCTCGACCTGGCCGCGCTGGTGGCCGAAATCATCCACGCTCTCGTCGAGCAGGCCGCCGCCAAGGACATCGACCTCGGCTTCGAGCTGGAGCCGGCGCCGCTGCGGGGCGACCGCTTCCTGCTGCGCGACCTGGTCGACAACCTGGTCGACAATGCGCTGCGCTACACGCCGGCGGGCGGGCGCGTCACGGTCGCTTGCGGTCGTGGGGGAGAGGCGGGCGGCGCCGTACTGCGGGTCGAGGACAACGGCCCCGGCATCCCGGCCGCCATGCGCCAGCAGGTGTTCGAGCGCTTCGTGCGGCTCGACGAGGGCAGCGTCGGCAGCGGCCTGGGTCTGGCGATCGTGCGCGACATCGCCAGCCTGCATGGCGCCGAGGTGACGGTGGACGCGGCCGAAGAGGGCGCAGGCGCCGTGTTCACCGTCGCCTTTCCCTAGCCGGGCACTGGCCGCGCAGCGGCCGGGGAGACCTCAGTTCGCTCCCGACGTGTACGAGTAGGTGCGCTTGCGCTTGGAGCTGATGGCCGGCCGGATGCGTTGCGGGGCGATCGCCACGCTGGCGCCGGCGCTGCCTTCGGAACCCTTCTGCACGGCGCCGATCACGACCGTGGTTGCCTTGTTGCCGACCAGCACACCGGTCGCCAGCACCGGCGACGGCGGCAGGCCGCCGCCCACGAAGGTCGAGGAGCGCTGGCCGCCGCAGGCGCCTGGGGTATTGATCGCGCCGGCGGCATTGAGCAGGTTGACCCAGTAGCCGCGCGCTTCGCCCAGGGTGGTGGAGCAGGTGCCCGCCTGCGGGGCGATCGGGCGGTTGGTGCTGAACGTGACCATGCCGCCGGCGATCAGCGCCGAGGTCACCACCTGCTCGCCCTGGCCATTCTGGTTCAGGTTCATGTACCAGCCCTTCATCTCGTTGTTCGGCAGCACGCGCGGCGTCTCGCACGCGTTCTGGCTGGTGTAATCGACCAGCGCGTCCAGGTCCTGCGCCGCCGAGGAGGCCGCCGCCAGGTCGTCCTTGTAGACATAGAAGCGGTTGACCACGTTCGCATACGGGTAATGCGCGTATAGCGGATGCTCGCGGTCGCCGGTGCCGAGCGCCACGTAGACCTGGCCCTGCGCCGCGAACAGGGCGGGTGCGAACAGGAACTTGCGCCCGCCGCCGCTGGTGCGCGCCACCTTGCGGCTGCTCCAGGCGCTGTCGGCGAGCACCCTGCGTGTGACCGGACCGTCGATGAAATCGATCCGGTACAGGTTGCCGCCCGTGTCGGCGGCATAGGCGTAGTCGGGCATGGCATCGTTGTCGATGTCGACCATCGCGACGTCGGCTGCCACCGAGCGCTCGGTCGCGAACGAGCGGATGATGGCGCCGGTGTCGGCGTTCAGCACGTAGACGACGCCGCCCTTGGTGGCGCTGCAGTCCGGGGTGGCGCTGTCGGCATCCTCGCAACGGTCGTAGCCGCCGCCGACCACCACCACCGGCGCCGTGGTGGAATAACCCTTGATCAGGGCCACGCTCGGGGTCGACCAGGTCTGGCCGATCCCGCTCATGCCCGGCGTGCAGCCGGTGTCGTCGCCGAGGTTCGGGCAGCCGGCCTTCCATTTGAAGGTGGGCGAGCCTGGCTGGCTGACGTCGAGCGCATAGATCATCCGTCCGCCGCGGCGCATGGTCGGGTAGATCCAGACCTTCGAGTTGTCGGCGTTCTGGTAGATCCCGGTATTGCCGTCGAAGAAGTAGTCCTTGGCGGTGGGCGCCGGCGTGATGTCGTCCGGCAGGTTCGGATAGGCCACCAGCGGCGAATTGTTCTTCAGGCGCGACAGGCGCGGGAAGAATTCCGGGGCGACGAAGGCCCAGCGCTCGACCCCGGTCTCCGCGTTCAGGGCGCGGAAGGTGCCGTCGTTGGCGCCGTAGAAGACGGTGACGCCGTCGGCGCCGTAGTTGATCGGCAAGGGACGCGAGTGGATGACGTCGCCATGGATCGACGGGCGGGTGGTGCCGGTCTGGCCCGTGCCCTTTTCGTTGTTGACGTCTTCGCCACGGATGAACTCGACGAGGGACGTGTCGAGGAGCGAGCTTGCAGACGAAAAGCCCACCAGCGAGTTCCCCGCGTGCGTGTACATGGTGCGGTTGACCGTGTTCGAGCCGGCTGGGGCGCCGGCCACGTTACCCTGGCGCAGCACCTGGGCCGCGCCGCCTTTTTCGACGAAGGGGCCGTCCGGCGCGTCCGAATACTTGCTCGCGCCGGCAGGGGCGCAGCTGCCAACCGGATCGGGTACCAGGCCCAGGCCTTCCCAATAGCCCTTGCGCACGCCCGCGCTGTCGGTCGTCGTGCTGTCGCTCGTCCAGTAGCTCTGCGCGCAGGGTGTCACGAAGCCGGTTTGCGTGTTGACCGCGGCGTTGCCGGCCACGTCGCCCAGGTCGAGTCCGGTCGGCGTCTCGATCAGCTGGTAGCGCTTCAGGTTGCCGAACCAGCGTGGCCTGGCGTCGACGTCCGGGCGGAACATGCCGATGAAGACCTGGTTCTCGTTCTGCGAGCGGTTGGTGGCGTTCACCGGCAGGCTGGTCGAAGCGAAGCTGGTATTCACCGCCTGGATCTCGATCAGGATGTTCTTCAGCGCCGCGACGATGGCTTCCTCGTTCTTCGCCGCGAAGTACTTGCCGCCGCCGGCTTGCGCCATGCTCAGCAGCAGCGAGGTATGTTCCGCGTTCGGCTGGGCGTTGTAGACGTCGATGGTATAGGTGGCGACCGAGGGACGGATGGTGCTGCCGGGCACCGGAACGCCGCGGCCGTACAGCAGGCGCGCCCATTCGTCGGCGTTGCGCGGACCGGTATCCGAGCTGTAGCTGCCGCTCGGGACGTTGGTGATGACGGTGTCGGTGGCGACCACGCTGTACCGGCTGTTATTCGGAGTGCAGACGCCTTGCTCGCTGGCCGCGATCGGACCGATCTTGCAGCCGTCGGTGTAGCCCTGGCAGGTGGCGGCGAACTCGCCCAGGCCGGCGGTCGCGGCGTCGGGGCTGCCGTAGCAGGCCGAGGTGACGCCCACCGTGGTGGCGGTGCTGACGGCCTGGCTCGCGAAGTTCGGCAGGCCCATCTGGGTCACGGATGCGCCGTTGAGCGCGTTGAGCAAAGCGGTGTTGGCCGGCGTATCGGCCGAGGGACCGCTGGAATTCGGGTTGCCGATGAAGATGACGTAGCTCTTGCCGCAGGTGTTGTCGGCGGTCAGCGGCGAGGCGAAGCCCGAGTAACGCGTCGTGTAGCCGCCGGCGTCGGCCTTGCTGGCGACGGTGGCCGCCGGCGAGTACGAATTGGCGCCGGCAAAATAGTTGTACACGTCGTACATCAGGTTGCCGTAGGGCGTATTCGAATTGCGCTTTTCGTCCGGGCTGTTGATGTTGTCGTGGATCGTGGTCAGCTGCGCCGACAGCGCGTTCCGGTTCGCTTCGTCCATCGGCCGCACCGCGTAGCGGATGAAGCCGCCGTCGTCCTTGGCATTGCCGCCGGTGACGAATTCCATCAGGCCCAGGCTGACACTGCCGTCGAGCTCGGCCACCACGCGCTTGATCGCATTCACCTCCGCCTGGCCCTGCGACGCGCCCGGCCATTTCTGATTCTGGCGCGACCAGTTCGCGGTGTTGTCCAGCACGATCAGGATGCGCGGGTTGACGTTGGCGCCGGCCGAGGCGCCGGTGAAGATGTCGATGTCGTCGGCGCCGGCGCCCAGCGGAAGGAAGGCAAAGGTGCAGGCGAGCGCGCCCGCGACGGATTTGATGACGGTGCTGCGGATCATGGCGGACTCTTTTTTCACGTTTTCTTCACGCTTTCTTCACGTGGCGGGGCAGTTGTTGGTCACGTCGTCGCGCGCGACGCGCACCGCGACCCCCTGGGTGACCTCGACTTCGGCTTCGGTCTCGACATCGGTGGCGACCGCGGTGATTTCCCAGATGCTGTTGGCGCAGGCCGAGTTGCCGTCCACGGCGCCGGCCACGCCGAAGTTCTGGCCGCTGCCCATGCTGCAGGTGGCGTCCTCGGCGTCGGCCAGGTTCAGCGCCGTGTTGCGGATGACGGGTGCGGACACGCACTTCGGCTTCGGCGCGATCGCCACCTTGACGTCGGTCTTGCCGTCGCCGTTGGTGTCCACGCAGCGCTGGTTCGGCGCGCCGCAGGGATTGGCCAGCACGTGGTCCGGGGTGGTGAAAAAGCGCGTGTTGCTGATGGTCTCCTCGATCACCTCGCGCGCGGCGGCGGTCGCTTCGTCGCGCTGCTGCATGTTCGAGACGATCTGCAGGTTCGACTTGCCGAGGTTGAAGCTGGTCAGGGCGACCAGGGTCAGCAGCACCAGCATGATCAGGGCCGTGATGAGGGTGACGCCGCGCTCGCGGCGAAGATGAATCATGGCAGCCTCCTTCCGGCCGGGTTGGGGAGCGCCACCAGCGACTGGAAGACGTGGCGCTTGTAGGCGTCGTTGGCGGCGGCGATCTCCCTGCTGCTGCCGTCGGCGTTGCGGCCGAGCACATAGGTCTTGCGGTCGACATGGCCGGTCGTTGGCGAGACGTTGCGCGCCAGCACGTGCAGCCTGACCGCCACCGCACTGCGCCAGTTGCCTACCGCGCATTCGGTTGCGGCGCAGCCGGCGGCCACGGCCGGGTCGGCCGAGCTCAAATCCGCCACGCCGTCGCCGCGGCCTGCAGGCGCCAGGTCGAGACCGTACTCGAACTGCAGGTTCTCGATCCCTTCGGCCAGCGGCACAACGTTCCAGGTTATCGCAGTGCCGTCGCTGCCCAGTTCGGCCCGCTTGAGCGTCGGGACGCCGTCGCCGGCCACGTTGTTGTTGGCGACGAAATAGATGTGGGTGCGGTAGTGGCGGACAGCCGCCGGCGTGCCGCTGCCCGCCGTCGAGCTGCAGTCGCGCCGATGCCGCGTCAGCCCGCTCGTGTCGAGTGCCAGCGAGTAGAAGTCGGCGGTGTCGGGCGAATCGAGCTCGCTGGCGTTGTTGCACAGCGAGGCCTGGAAAAAGGGGCCATCGCCGACCGGATCGCAGCCCGGCTGGCCGGCGACGCAGGTGGCGGTCCGGCGCACCACCAGCACGTCGGTACCGGCGCGCACGTCGCGCAGGCAGCCGAGGCCGGCGGCGCTGTCGTCCAGGCCCTGGACCGCCAGCGCCAGGCCGGCCTTCAGGTCGTCGACGGTAGCGGCGCAGGGCGCCGGCAGCGCGGCCGGGGACGCCAGCACGGACGGGTCGAACTCGGCGAAGTAGCCGGCATTGCGCAGGTCGACCGACATCAGGTCGATCGCGTAGCGGCCGTTCTCGACCTGGCGGTGGGACTTCTCGATCTCGGCCTGGGCACGGGTATTCTTGAGGAACATGGTGGACAGGCCGGCCAGCAGCGTGAGGCCGATGCCCACCGCGATCAGCAGTTCGACCAGCGAAAAGCCGTGCGCGCGGCGCGTGCAGGCAGGTTGACGGGGTTGACTGATCATCGCGCGATCCTCAGACGCAGGTGGGCAGGCCGACCGCGACCCGGGCCGAGATGGTGCGGCGATTGGTGTCGGGACCGTACAGGCCCCGGCCACAGGCCTGGGCCGGCGCGCGCGTCGCGTGCAGGCCCTGCCAGGCGACGCTGACCAGATAGATGGCGGGGGTGCACACGCCGCGTGCCGTGTTCTCCGCCTGCACCTCGGTGATGCAGCCGCGCGCGCCCTGCATCGCGCCGCCGGGGACGTTGTCGCGCTTTTCGGCGGCGCCTTTCAGGGCCGCGCTCCATTCGCACTTGTCGCGCGCGCTGCCGGCGGCCAGGCCGCTGCAGTCGGTGCCGAGGCCGTCGCCGGTGCCCAGGGGCACGGTCGTCACATAGCTGGCGGCGGCGCCGCCGTTGCCGGTCAGCCGCGACTGCATGTCCTGCAGCAGCACGGCCGCCTGGGCGCGCTGGTAGGACTCGATCGAGCCGATCTGGGCCTTGCTCTGGAAGGCGGCCAGGCCCAGCAGGCCGAAGGCAAGCACGACCATCGTGACGAGCACTTCGACCAGGCTCACGCCGCGCTGGCGGATGGAGGGGGCAAACGAGAGGCGTTTCATGGCATCAGCAGGTGGCGTTGGTCTGGTTCGGGCGCCCGGACAGGTCGACGCGCACGCAGCGGTGCGCGCTGTTGCCGGCGAGCGCGATATCGAAAGCCGGCGTGCCGCCGTTCTTCACGCGCCCGTTCGGCAGGAACACCACGCTGGCCGGGCCGGTCACGGTCGCGCCGGGCACGGCCGGGTGGTCGTCGAGCTTGCGGGCGGCGTTGCCCGGGTCGGCGATGCTCCAGCCGCTGTGCCACTGGCGGGCCGTCACGGGCGCCAGCGTCACCTCGGCGTTGCGCTTGATCGCTTCGCTGCGGGCGCGCGACAGCGCGGCGTACAGCTCGCTGCTGACGCTGCGCGCGCGCATGCTGGCGATCATCGAGGTCAGCGCGGGGGCGGCCACCGAGGCCAGGATGGCCACGATCGCCACCACCGCCAGCACCTCGGGCAGGGTGAAGCCGCGCACGCGGCGTGCGGCGCTGACTGTTGCGCTGTTTACCACGCAGTTCACCACGCCGTTTACCATTTTGCGGCCGGAGTCCGCGTGCCCGCGCTGTTGATCGACAGCGCGCCGTCGGCGGCCTGGGGACCGCCGGCCACCGGGGTGGCGGTGATCGTGAACGAGGAGGGCGGACCTTCCTCGACGCGGATCGCGATGGCGTAGCGGGCCGATACCGTGGTCGGCGTCGTCATGCCCAGCGCGGTCACGCTGGCGGCGTAGCTGCGCGAATCGGCCATGTGCTGGCTCTGCGCCTGCGCCAGTTCCATCAGGTGCACCTGGGCCGCGGCGCGGTGGCTGTTCACCACGTAGCGGCTGTAGGAAGGGTAGGCGACCGCGGACAGGATGCCGACGATTGCGACGACCACCATCAGCTCGATCAGGGTAAAACCGGCGCCAGTGCGGCGGCGCATCGTCAGGGAGCGGGACACGGCGTTTCCTTGGATTGAATAATCTTGCCCAGTATAAACATGTAAGCTGTCATTTGGCTGAAAGTTTCCTGACGGAATGCTGACAGTGTGGCCTGGATGCACGGTCGCGGCGGCGGCTCGGTACGCTTAATGGAGTTCCGGGTTGCCGTAGAAGCAATACGGCCCGTCCACTGAGCATTCCGAACGTCTGCCACTGGCCTATTGTGTTGAAAAACTTCGTTGACTTCTGGACAGAAATCCTCAGGAACTCGGCTGATCAGAATCGCGGCTATTGAGCGATCACAGGGCGCTTGCCCATTGGGTACTCCAAGAAAATATTGCCGCTCGGATTTTTCAACGCAATAGGCCAGGAGCAGACGCTGGGTTCATGCCGGAACGATGGGCAAGCGTGTCTACTGAACGCTCCGGAGAGAAATAGATGGCCGAGCATTCTCACCATTAAACGGTGTCCATTGGAGAGCGGACTTCGAGTCATTTCAATATCTTAGGGGTAACCTCTATATTGGCCCGCGCAAGGACTATCGCGGCGTGTTGATCAATTCGTGATGGCGAAAAGTCGACGGTATTAAAGTTGACAATCATATCCAATGCGATGCATGGGGCTGGCCCGACACTCTGTTGCTCATCGATCAGTTGCTCGGCGTGCAACAGAAGCTGCAACAGGGCGCAAAAGCAGATCGTTGGAGGCGCCAACTGCACGTTATCGAATAGCTGCCATCTGCACCATTCTTGCTAGGGGATTTTCATGGCTTCGGCATCGCGTAACCTGGAAACCGACTGTATAAAAGGGGCCCTCATCGTTCTGGTTGTGGCGGGCCATTTCATCAAGCCTCTCGCAGATAGATTTCCTGTCTACCTGGCGCTGGATTCCATGTTCACCGCGTTCCGCATGCCGCTTTTTCTGATTATCGTCGGCATGTTTTCCAGATCGATGCTGACCGAGAAGGATTATCGCGGGATATTTAACTTGCTGATATTGCCCCTGGTTGTGTTCCAGTTTGCTTACCTCTTCCCCTTGTGGCTTGTGACGGGGAAATTGCTGACCCCGGCGCTCATGCCCTATTACCACCTGTGGTTTCTGCTAAGCCTTGTGGTGATGAAATTGAGCTTGCCCCTGGCGGCCCGGATACCTTTTGCGCTGCCTGTTTCGATCGCTGCGGCCTTGCTGGCAGGATATGACCCCGGCATCGGTTTTTCCTTCGCGCTCTCACGGACCATCTATTTCTTCCCGTTTTTCCTTGCTGGACACCTGTACGGCCGGGAAATCATCAGCCTTGTCAATAAACAGAAGGTTTTCTTTGGCGCGTTGTTCATTGTTGTAATGATCGTCATCGTCTGGTGGTCGTTTCACGGGCTGCCAAAAAATTCCTTCAATGGAGCGGTAGGTTATGCGACGATTTCCGTTTTCAAGGATGCTCCGGCCGTCGGGCGCGCTGTCGCGCTATGCCTGTCCGTCCTTGCCGTCCTGGGATTCATCGCCTGGGTGCCGACGACGATGGCGAAACTGGCGTATCTCGGCCAGCGCAGCATGGTGGTGTATATCCTCCACGGCTACGTGACGCTGGCGTTGAGCCGGGTGGCGATGAAGGTAGGAGAAGGCGTTGCCTTGTGGCTGATTCCCGTATGGATGTTGCTGGCTGCGCTGATCACCTTATTTCTGGCGCAATTTAACGCTCCCTTCAAGCAATTTTTCCACAGGGTGGGGGATTACCTGATCAGTGCGGGGCAGCGAAAAACCCGCAACTATGTGGCATCTACCGAGGATGCGAAGGCTGGAACGCCATCGGCGCGGGATGGCGCAGGCTGACCAGCTGAAACTTTTCCGGTTTCTGGGGAAGCAGGAAAGTTTGGCGAAAAAACCGGCCCATGGAGGACGAGAGCGTTCTTTGGACTCTTCGGTATGCCAAGGCCTCACCCTCGGAAACAAGGCGGTTCGGCTTGAACACCAAAATCGCGGCCGCCGCTGGCTCGCCCTTCGCGGGCCAAGGGGGCTCCCGTACGATGAAGTACGCTGAAAACTATTCGGTTTTCTGCCCGCCAAAAATTTTGACGCGGCGACCGATTGCCGAACCATCGTCGAGCGCGGGAGGCGGCCGCCAGGCATCAGTGATCGTGTACTACCGCCCGGACCGAATCAGTTCACACAAGCCCCCGCAGAACCGGTAAAATCGAGGGTTTTGCAAGGACCCACCGCTTTGGCCGAGACCATGTCAACCGATACCGCTGCACCCATTCTTGAGTCGACCGAGAACACCCCGGTAGACAAGTCGTCCGCCGTGATCGCCAACGAAGTCGCGCGCCGCCGCACCTTCGGCATCATTTCCCACCCTGACGCGGGTAAAACCACGCTGACCGAGAAGCTGCTGCTGTTCTCGGGCGCGATCCAGCTCGCCGGTACCGTCAAGGGCCGCAAGAGCGGCCGCCATGCCACTTCCGACTGGATGGACATCGAGAAGCAGCGCGGCATTTCGGTGGCCTCGTCGGTGATGCAGTTCGAGTTCCGCGACCACGTGATCAACCTGCTCGACACCCCCGGCCACCAGGACTTCTCGGAAGACACCTACCGCGTGCTGACCGCCGTGGACTCGGCGCTGATGGTGATCGACGCGGCCAAGGGTGTCGAAGAGCAGACCATCAAGCTGCTCGAGGTGTGCCGCATGCGCAACACGCCGATCGTCACCTTCATGAACAAGCTCGACCGCGAAACGCGCGACCCGCTCGAGCTGCTGGACGAGCTCGAGTCGGTGCTGAAGATCGAGTGCGCGCCGGTGACCTGGCCGATTGGCATGGGCAAGAACTTCCGCGGCGTGTACCACCTGCTGAACGACACGATCATGCTGTTCAAGGCGGGCGAGGAAAAGGCCGACGGCACCTTCGAGATCATCAAGGGCATCGACAACCCGAAGCTGGCCGAGATGTTCCCGCTCGAGATCGAGCAGCTCAAAATGGAAGTGGAGCTGGTGCACGGCGCCAGCCACCCGTTCGACCTCGAGCGCTTCCTGTCGGGCGTGCAGACGCCGGTGTTCTTCGGCTCGGCCATCAACAACTTCGGCGTGCGCGAGATCCTGTCGGCACTGGTCGACTGGGCGCCGGCCCCGCGCGAGCGCGACGCCACGGTGCGCGCCGTGGAGCCAAGCGAGCCGAAGTTCTCGGGCTTCGTCTTCAAGATCCAGGCCAACATGGACCCGGCCCACCGCGACCGCATCGCTTTTCTCCGCGTCTGCTCGGGGCGTTTCGAAAAGGGCATGAAGGTCAAGCACCTGCGGCTCGGACGTGAGGTAAAACTGTCGTCGGTGGTGACCTTCATGGCCTCCTCGCGCGAGCAGGTCGAGGAAGCCTACGCCGGCGACATCATCGGCCTGCCGAACCACGGCAACATGCAGATCGGCGACAGCTTCTCGGAAGGCGAGATGCTGACCTTCACCGGCATCCCGTACTTTGCGCCGGACCTGTTCCGCACGGTGCGCATCCGCAATCCGCTCAAGATGAAGCAGCTGCACAAGGGCCTGCAGCAGCTGGGCGAGGAGGGCGCGGTACAGGTCTTCAAGCCGGTGCTGGGCTCGGACCTGATCCTGGGCGCGGTCGGCGTGCTGCAGTTCGAAGTGGTGGCGAGCCGC
>JBBWZO010000041.1:0-21695 GCA_039649125.1 Massilia sp.
TCCATGTTGTCGCCGCCGAGCAGGATGTGGTCGCCCACGGCGACGCGGTGCGGCTCCAGCTTGCCCTCGCGTTCGAGGATGGCGATCAGCGAGAAGTCGCTGGTGCCGCCGCCCACGTCCACGACCAGCACGATGTCGCCGGCCTTGACCTGCTTGCGCCAGGTTCCGCCGCTGCCCTGGATCCAGCTGTACAGGGCCGCCTGCGGTTCTTCGAGCAGGGTGGCGGAGGTATAGCCGGCATTGCGTGCTGCTTCCGCGGTCAGCTCGCGCGCGCCCGGGTCGAACGAGGCGGGAATCGTGACGGTGACCTGCTGCTGGTCGAAAGGCGCTTCCGGATGCGCGTTGTCCCAGGCACGGCGCAGGTGCTGCAGGTAACGGGTCGAGGCGTCCAGCGGCGAGACGCGCGTGACTTCTTCGGGCGCGTCGGGTGGCAGGATGGCGGCGCGGCGGTCCACGCTCGGGTGGGACAGCCAGCTCTTGGCGGACGACACGAGGCGGATCGGCGTGGTGGCGCCGCGGCTGCGCGCCATTTCGCCGGCGATGGCATTGTCGCCATCCGTATTCCACGGCAGGGCCAGTTCGCCCGGCGCCAGCTCGTCCGGGTGCGGCAGGTAGAGGAAGGAGGGCAGCAGCGGCAGCGCCTCGACGGTGCCGGGTGCGCTCAGCTGCGGGATCGGCAGCACGCCATGCGCGGTCTGCTCACCGTCGCTCGCTTCCAGGTCGACGTACGACAGCGCGCTGTGCGTGGTGCCGAGGTCGATGCCGATGGCGTAGCGCGCGCTCACAGTTCCACCTCGGCCGGGGCCAGTACGCGGGCGTCATGCTCTTGCGCGAGCTGCGGCAGGCGCACATCCGTCGCGCGCCAGCCGCGGTGGCTGAGCGTGCCCTTGAACGGGGCCTTGCCGACCACGTTGCCGGTCAGGCGCACGCTGGCCGCATCGAAACCGTCTTCGAGCGTGACGCGTGCACCTTCGGCTTCGCTGCGCACGGGTTGAATCGTGAAGTGTTCCTTCAGCACGCGGGCGCAGCCTTCATGCACCACGCGGGCCGCGGCGCCGATGTCGGCGTCGGCATAGCCGGTGAGGTTTTCATGGGCGAAATCGATCAGGCGCGCTTCGCGCTGCAGCAGCGTCAGCAGTTGCAGCGCGGCGTCCGGCGTCGCGACGCGCAGCTGGACAGGTTCCGGCACGTGGACGGGGGCAGGCGCGGGGGCGGGCGCGGGGGCGGGCGCGGGGGCAGGCGGCGCGGCGACCGGGCCGACCGCGTCATCGCGCACGCGCGCGGCGAATTCGGCGTCGCCGACGGTCTTGAAGAAGGTGCCGAAGGCGAGGGAAAGCCGGCTCCAGAAGCCGGGCAATTGGGTGGGTGTGCTCATTCTTGATGTTCTGTAAGGTAAGGGACCGGCGCGCTGTCGGACAGCGTCGGGGCCGGGGTCCGGACAAACGCGAATGATACCAGTTCAACCACAAGAGGGCGCCGCAGGGCGCCTCATGTGGGCGCTACAAGCGGGCGCCCCGGCGGCGTCAGCCGAGCCAGGCCCTGAGCACGTCGCCCGTCTGGTCCATGCCCAGTTGCAGGCGGCTCTGTGCATGGGCCGTGCATTGCTCGAGCGTGCCGTTGCCCTGGGTGGCCGCCTTGGCGGCGATGGCCTTGCTGGCGATGCCGAAGGCAATGATGGCTTCGTCCCACGACAGGCCCGAGGCCAGTGCCTCCTCGACCAGCCGGGCGGTGAGGGTGCCGAGCCGGTCGATCCGGCTGTTATCCATGTTTCCGATTCTGAACATGTGGTGATCCTTTCGGGAATAACAATGGGAATATGCGTGGGAATGCGTGCGGGAATCTGCACGGCCCCATGTTACGCGACCGTGTGCCGTATGCGCACACCCGAGGTGTAGCATGGGCAGCCCGTCAATCGAAGAAGAAAGGACGCATCGTGAACCTGCGTTATCGACCGATCACGCGCCTGGGCCTGGGCGGCACCGGGCTGGGCGACATGTACCACA
This sequence comes from Massilia sp., assembly GCA_039649125.1. GTDB lineage: Bacteria > Pseudomonadota > Gammaproteobacteria > Burkholderiales > Burkholderiaceae_D > Telluria. The sequence continues at coordinate 2,004 of JBBWZO010000041.1, forward strand.
AGACGAGCGAGGAGGCTGCGCTGGCCACCGTGGACGCCGCCTGGGAAGTGGGCATCCGGCATTTCGATACCGCGCCGCACTACGGTACCGGCCTGTCCGAACACCGTTTCGGCCAGGCCCTGCGCACGCGGACGCGCGAGGAGTACACACTGTCGACCAAGGTCGGGCGCGTGCTGGTGCCGGACCCGGCCGGCGACATCGCGCCGCCCTTCCTCTCGTCGCTGCCGTTCCGGCGCGTGATCGACTTCACGGCCGACGGCATGCGCCGCTCGGTCGAGGACAGCCTGCAGCGCATGGCGATCGGGCACATCGACATCGTCTACGTGCACGACCTGTCCCCGGACCATTTCAAGGACCAGTTCGAACACTACTTCCGGATCGCCGCCGGCCCCGGCGGGGCCTTCGAGGGCCTGGTGCGGCTGCGCGAGGAGGGCGTCATCAAGGCATGGGGCCTGGGCGTGAACACGGTCGAGCCCTGCCTGCGCGCGCTGCGGCAGTCCGATCCGGACATCTTCCTGCTGGCCGGGCGCTATACGCTGATGGAAACCACGCCGCTGGCGGAACTGTTTCCGCTGTGCGCCGCGCGCGGCGCCAATGTGGTGCTGGGCGGGCCCTTCAATTCCGGCTTCCTGGCCGGCGGCAGCCATTACGACTACGGACCGGCCAGCGAAGAGCAGCACCGCCACCGCGAGCGCCTGCGCCAGGTCGCGGCGCGCCACGGGGTCGAGCTGGCGGCTGCGGCGCTGCAGTTCGGCATGGCCCATCCGGTGGCGGTGGCGACGATCCCCGGCGCCAGCAGCCCGGAGCATCTGCGGCGCAACGCCGCATTGATGGAGGCCGCGATTCCGGCGGGGTTCTGGGACGAGCTGCTGGCCGAGGGACTGGTGCCGCCGGAGGCACCCTTGCCGGGGCGTTCGCCCGGCTGAGGCGCCTGCCGGCGCTCGGCCCGCGGATGAGAATGCGGGCCTGCCATCTCCGCCCGTGGCGCTACGCCAGGCGCCCGGGTATTCCTGATGGGGCACAAGGAAACAGCTCAGCTTGATGATTGCTGGGTGCGCGCCTATTTAATTGCCGGAATAAAGTCGACCATAAATTTTATGGAAATCAATATCCGTCGGGATATGTTTAATCGCTTGCATTCTGAACGAAAAAATCTATTGAATACAGTCGCTGGGCAAGGCTGTTCATTCCCCCCAGTCAGTCATGCTGTCTGCCTGTGTAGCGAATGCATTCGATTATTCCAAAATACATATTTATTTAAGAAATTAAATTCGCCGTTGAATGAGAGTGACCCCTTTATTCAATCGAGAATGCCTGGTCGGTCCAATTGTTTTTATATATAGGCTTTCAAAAGAATCCCAATTGCTCTTATTCGTGGGCTGGCTATTGTAATGGGTCAGGTCAGTCTGGCCGCTTGTATCAATTAACCAGGAGGAACCCATGGCATTCAGCCTCTTTGATTCAAAAGGCACACCCATCGAGAGCCAGCGCTATACGTGGCGCGACATGGTCCGCACACCGCTCAGCAAGCTCGACGACGATGCTTTTACCCGCGTGCGCGTCATCATGATGAACGGCATCGAGATCGAGGCCTTGCGCTTCTCGCACATGGCGGCCCGCTTCAATAAAGAGCTGCGGCTGCCGCTGGCGCTGATCCGGCGTTCGGAGCAGCACCAGGCCACGATGATCAACTGGCTGCTCTCGCCCGACCATTCGCCGCTCGAGATCACCATCGCCTACGAGCAGGTGGCCATCGAGCTGACCGCCGCCGTCGCCCAGCGCGAGCCCGATCCCTACCTGGCCCAGACCTACCGCTACGGCCTGCTGGAGGATTTCGACCACCTCTACCGCTACTCGGCCCTGCTCGACCGCCTCGAGGGCAAGGACCCGAACAACATCACGCAAAGCTATACCGACATCGTCCCGGCGCGCCCGACCTGGGAGCACCACCGTTACCCGACGGACGACCCGGTCAACCATTACGACCGCAGCAACGCCCACATGCTCAGCAAGCTGCACGCGCTGACCATTACCGCTGCCGAGCAGCAGACCCACAACTACTACATGAACGTCGGGCCGAAGTTCGCCGACCCGATCGCGCGCCAGCTGTACGCCGAGATCGCGTCGGTCGAAGAGCAGCACGTGACGCAATACGAGTCGATGCTCGACCCCTCCGAAACCTGGCTGGAGCAATGGGTGCTGCACGAGGCCAACGAGTGCTACAACTATTACAGCTGTGTCGAGTCCGAGACCAATCCGCGGATCAAGGCGATCTGGGAACGCTTCCTCGACTACGAGCTGGGCCATTTCCACGCCGCCTGCGAGGCTTTTAAGACCTACGAGGGGCGCGATCCGGCGCAAATCGTCACCCATCCCTTCGATCGTCCGGTCGAGCTGAAGAGCCAGCGCGATTTCTACCGCCAGGTGCTGGTCGAGGAGGTCGACCTGCGCCGCCTCGGCCCGCAATTCGTGCCGAAGGCCCAGGAAAGCCAGGCCAGCATCGACTACCGCGCCATGCTGCACAGCGAGGGCGAGCCGAGCGGCGCGATTTCGGCCGGCTACATCTGGACGCCGGGCACCGAGCTGATGAGCCGTGGCCCGGCCAGCGGTGCGACGATCGCCACCGGTACCCAGACCGCCGCCCAGATGCCCGCCAGCGGCGTTGCGCAATGATGCGCCCCCATCGAACACTCAGGAGGAAATATGGCTGAAGAGAAAGAACACATGGGCATGAACAAGACCGGCGTGCAAATGTCGCCGCTCAATACCAAGGCCATGCTCGACAACGACAAGATCCTGACCCGGGGCCATCCGGGCGACGAAACCCAGGCGGCCGCGCTGCGCCAGGCGTATATCGCCGAGGGCGAAGGGCTGGGCTCGATCCCGGTGCCGGGCACGATGAAGGGCATGGTCAGCATGGGCCTGAACCTGCTCAAGGGCGACCAGCCGCAAATCCTGCTCGACAAGCTGGCCGAGCGCCTGGCCATGGAACGCACCGCGACCCGCCTCTACGATGCGCTGCTCACCAAGCTGGCCGTGGTCAACGAGGGCCGCGTCTCGATCAGCCTGGAGCAGGTGGCCACCATCCGCGGCGACGAGGCGCGCCATGCGCTGATGCTGCGCGATGCGATCGAGGCGATGGGCGGCGACCCGACGGCCATGACCCCGAGCGCCGACCTGGTGGGCGTGGAGGGCATGGGCCTGGTGCAGGTGCTGACCGATCCTCGCACCGGCCTCGCCCAGTCGCTGCACGCGATCCTGACGGCCGAAATGAGCGACGGCGTCGGCTGGGAAACCCTGATCGCACTGGCGCACGAGCACGAGCAGGCCGACATGGTGGCAAGTTTCAGCAACGCCCTGCTGCAGGAGCGCAAGCACCAGGTCATGATCCAGACCTGGTACCAGGAAGCGGTAGGGGTAAGCGACGCCGCCAGGATGGCGGTGACGCAGAGCGCGGGCGTGGCCACGCCGGGAGTGGGGGGCGCTGCCGTGGTGCCGCCGGGGTCGGCTCCCTGATCCGCTTGAAATAAATAATGAATAACGGGAATGGTCACGCTGCGGCGGGCAGCGTGGCCATTTTTTTTTCGCCGCTTTTTCGCCCCTCAGAGCGCCTAACAAAACCTTCAGGGCAAGGGATGCGGCCACCCGACGCGGCGACGAAGACAGTACGACTGTACGGCGAGACGCTGCAACGCAGCCATGGAGGTGTTGTCAGGCGCTCTGGCCGGCCAGCCCCAGCTCGGTCGTGACCTGCTCGCGCAGCAGGTATTTCTGGATCTTGCCGGTCACCGTCATCGGGAAACCGGTCACGAAGCGGACGTGGCGCGGGATCTTGTAGTACGCGATTTCTCCCTTGCAGAAGTCACGGATCTCGTCTTCGCTGGCGCTCATTCCCGGGCGCAGGACGATGCAGGCGCACAGCTCCTCGCCGTATTTCGCGTCCGGCACACCGACGCACTGGACGTCGAGCACCTTCGGATGCCGGTACAGGAATTCCTCGATCTCGCGCGGATAGATGTTTTCGCCGCCGCGGATCACCATGTCCTTGGCGCGGCCGACGATCGCCGCGAAACCCTGCTCGTCGATGACCGCCAGGTCGCCGGTATGCATCCAGCGCGCGGCGTCGATCGCTTCGCGCGTCTTTTCCTCGTCGCCCCAGTAGCCGAGCATGACCGAATAGCCGCGCGTCAGGAGCTCGCCCTTGACGCCGCGCGGCACGATCTTTCCGTCCGCATCCACGATCTTGACTTCCAGGTGCGGATGGACGCGCCCGATGGTGGACACGCGCAGGTGCACCGGGTCGTCGACCGAACTCTGGAAACTCACCGGCGAGGTTTCCGTCATGCCGTAGGCAATCGTGATCTCGGCCAGGTGCATCTTGCCGATCACCCGGCTCATCACTTCGGCCGGGCAGGGCGAGCCCGCCATGATGCCGGTGCGCAGCGTCGACAGGTCGTAGCCGGCGAAATCGGGGTGGTCGAGCAGGCTGATGAACATGGTCGGCACGCCGTGCAGGCCGGTGCAGCGCTCGGCCTGCACGGTGTCGAGCACGGCCTTCGGCTCGAAACTTTCGCCGGGGAAGACCATCGTCGCGCCATGGGTCACGCAGGCCAGGTTGCCGAGCACCATGCCGAAGCAGTGGTAGAGCGGGACCGGGATGCAGAGCCGGTCGTGGCTGCCCAGCTTCATCGCCTCGCCCACGAAAAAGCCGTTGTTCAGGATGTTGTGGTGGGTCAGCGTCGCGCCTTTCGGGGCGCCGGTGGTGCCCGAGGTGAACTGGATGTTCACCGGGTCGTCGAATTGCAGGCCCGCTTCGACGGCGGCGAGGTGCGCCAGCTGCGCGGTGTCGGGCGCCGCGAGCAGATCGTCGAAATTGTGCATGCCCGGCGTCTTGCCGGCGCCGAGCCGGATCACGTGGCGCAGCTGCGGCAGGCGGCTTGAGGCGAGCTGGCCGGGTGCGCTGTCGCGGATCTCGGGCGCCACGTCCTGCACGATGGCGAGGTAGTCGCTCGATTTGAAGGCGGGCGACAGGATCAGGGCGGCGCAACCCACCTTGTCCAGCACGTATTCGAGTTCCGAGCGCCGGTAGGCCGGGTTGATGTTGACCATGATGAGCCCGGCGCGGGCGGTGGCGAACTGCACCAGTACCCATTCCGCGCAGTTCTGCGACCAGATGCCGATGCGGTCGCCGGGCTGCAGGCCCAGCGCCAGCAGGCCGGCCGCCAGCCGGGTGACGCGCTCGTCGAACTCCTTGTAGGTCCAGCGGACGTCCTGGTGCGGCACGACGAGTGCCTCGTTGTCGCCGAAACGCGCCGCGATGCGCGAGAGGAAAGGGCCGATCGTGTCGCCGATGAGTGGAACGTCATGGGCTCCGTGGACATAGCTGAGGCTTTGGTGCATGGGGTCTCCGTATCGTTTTTTTTGCGTCCGGCGCGCTGTCACGTGTCACTGCGCGTGCCAATGCGCGCCGCTGCGCATGGATGGCTTCCTGAACGATTCTAGCACCGGCACCCGCGTATTGCCGGGCAGGCGATATGGCGGATCAGATACAGCGGATTATCCCTGGCGTCGCACGCCGGGATCGTCGCCCAGGGCCAGCGGCACCGCCCTGGCCCAGCGGTTCGAGGACAGCGAAAACGCCAGCGCGCGCACCTGGTGGTACCAGCCGGCCGGCACATACAGCATCTCGCCCGGCTCGACGATGCATTCGACCAGGGATGCCTGGCGCGCCAGCGGAAAGGTGTCGTAGTCCGGCGCTTCCGGGTCGAAGGGAGAGCCGAACAGGATGGCATTCGCCTCGCGCGGATACAGGAATTCGTCGTGGTGCGGCGGCGCCAGGAAGATGCGCTTGCGGCCCCAGATCTGGGCGAACACGTTGTCGTCGTAGTCGCAGTGCAGGGGCGTGACCGTGCCCGCGGGGCCGATCCAGAAGCGGGGCGGGCCCATCTTGTCGAAGTAGGCGGGCCAGTGGCACAGGCGGTTCAGTTCGCGCAGCTCCAGGTTGCCGAGGTAGGGCGGCAGCGCCGACGTGCCAGCCTCCACGAGGGCCAGGTACTCGCCCATCGACATGTCCTGCATGGCCCGGTCCGGCGCGAAGGCCGTGTTGATGTAGTCGCCGACCCGCGCGCGCACCGGCAGGTGGCTGAAGCGCTCGCGCAGGACCTGCGGCGTGAGCGCGAACAGGGGCCAGCGCCGGACGACACCGGTCATCAGGAAGGGCAGGCCCTGCTGCGCCTGCGCACGGAAGGCGGCGGCGTCGAGCACGCCCAGGCGCGGCACCGAAGCGATGGCGGGCAGCGCGCGTGCGGCGTGGCGGATCGCCGCGCGCATCGCCTCGATCGAGGTGACGCCGCGCACCAGCGCATCCTTCCTTTCGCGCGCGGCGCGCCGGGCGCGGGCGTCTTCGGGTGTCGCGGCGTGGGCGGCCGGATTGGAGGGCGGCAGGCGCGTCTGGCCTGCCTTGCGCGCCTGGAGGGTGTTTTCTTTTGACATGAATCTCTGATAATGCGGCAATGCGAATGCGGTGATGCGCGCAGCGGGGTGCGCCCGTCGCTGCGCCTGGACTGCGGCGGCTAGGCCCCTGCGGTCGTCCCTGCGGAGCCGGCGGCGCCGGCCAGCAGCGCCTGGCTGTAGGCGCCGAAATCGTCCAGCCCGCGCTTGATGATCGTCACCAGCGCCGGCAGCGGCGCGGCCTGGTGGTCCCATTCGGCGCGGCAGAATTCGCCGGTGCGCTTCAGGTCTTCGGCCAGGGTGGCGTCGATCCAGCCGTTCTCGGCCAGCAGGGTGATGACTTCGCGTTCGTCGTGCGGCGTGCCCAGGCCGGCTTCGGCGATCACGTAGTCTCCCATCTCGACCGCCGCTTCCCAGGCGCGGATCACGTTCAGGGTGGCCGCGTCCTGGCGCGTGAGGTCGCCCACGAAGGTGGTCGGGTCCTTCTCGTATTCCTCGCGGGCGCGGTGGCAGCAGCGTTCGATGACACCCAGCTTGCCGATCAATACGGTCTCGTCCATGCTCACTCCTTCAGATCAAGAATAGGATTGCTGCCACGATCGTCGGCCCCAGTGCGCCGCCGAGCAGCCCGAGGGTGCCGATCGCTTCGTTGTTGAAGCCGCTGCGCAGCAGCGCGGCGCCGGCCGGATTGGGGGCATTCGCGATCACGGTCAGGCCGCCGCCGGCGACCGCACCCGCCACCAGCATGTATTTCGCCTCCTCGGACAGCCCGGCGATCAGCGAACCGAGATAGGTCAGTGCTGCATTGTCGGTGATGGCGGTCAGGCCCAGCGCACCGAAGAACAGGCTCGTAGGACCCAGACTGGAAACGATCGGCTGCAGCCACCATTGCTGCATCCCGCCCAGTACCACGAGGCCGGCCAGGAAAAAGCCGACCAGGAGGCCTTCTTTCAGGATCAGGGGGTCCTGGTGGCGCTGGTAGGACTGGGTAAAGCCGAGGAAGAGCAGGAACAGGCCGAGGAACAGCACCGGGTGGTGCGCCAGCAGCACCACCGCGGCCAGGAAGCCGATATGGATGGCGGACACCTTGAACGGCACCGGCTGGCGCGTCTCGTCGACGGCGGCGGGCCGCAAGTGCGGACGCAGCAGCAGCGTGATGACCGTGGCATTGATGAGGACGGCCAGCGCGGCGCGCCAGCCGAAGTGGGACAGCATGTAGGCGCTGTCCCAGCCCCAGGTACCGGCCACCATCAGCACCGGCGGGGCGGCATAGGAGGTCAGGGTGCCGCCGATCGAGACGTTGACGAACAGGACCCCCAGCGCGCCGTACTTGAGCCGCTCGGGGATACCCGGGCGGAATACCTGCGGCGCCAGCATCAGGGCGGCGAGCGTCATCGCGGCCGGTTCCGTGATCAGCGAGCCGGACAGGGGCACCAGGGCCAGGCCGAGCCAGGCCAGCGCGACTTCGGTGCGGGTCGGCACGACCCGCGCAACCGTCTGCAACAAGGAGCGCACGGCGTCGAGGATCGGCCTGGACGCGGCGATCACCATGACCGTGAAGACGAACAGGGGTTCGGTGAACTGGCGCGACTCGGCATAGTCGATGGCGGCGCCGCCCCCGGCAATGAAAGCCATCGCCAGGATCAGGATGAAGGCCCAGAAACCGAACACGGCCTCGACTTCGCCCATCAGGTGGAACAGGCCCTCATGGCGGGGATAGCGGTCCGCCAGTTTTTCGAAGCCTTTCGCGGAAAAGGTGTGGACGAGGGCGCAGGCGAACAGGATGGCGCCGACCAGCTGGATCGTGGTCATGCGGAAAATCCGGGGAAAAGAGGGAACAGCGTAGTCATTGTCAGGCAAATAATGAATGAGGCGCCATTATTTCACCTTTTGATGCGAGTCGGATGATACTTGGGGTTCCGTTGCGCAAGCTGTCGGCAACCTTGTAAATGAAACTGCCTGTGACCGGCGGGGCCGGTCACAGGCAGTACGCATCAAGCACGACATCAATCACAACATCAAGCACGACATAAACCACAATGTGTAGCAAATGCAGGGAGATTGCTTACTCCCCGTAATTAATCCAGCTGAATGTTGGCCTTGGTGATCACGTTGTTCCAGTAGCCGAGCTCCGTGTTGACCAGAGTGTTCAAGGCGGCCGGATTCATGTAGCGCACTTCCACGCCCTGGGCGGCAGCCTGCTTCTTGGCTTCGGGCGTCTCCAGCGCCTGCTTTACGCTGTTGCTCAGCTTCGTCACCAGGGCAGGGGGCGTGCCCGTCGGGGCGAACAGACCGACCCAGGCTTCCAGCGTAAAGCTGGGCAGGCCCGCTTCGGCAGTGGTGGGCACCGTCGGCATCATCGGATGGCGGCTCTTGCCGGCAATCGCCAGTGCCTTCAGCTTGCCGGTCTGGACGTGCTGCATCACCGATGGGGGCGTGGTGATGAATACCTGTACCTGTCCGGACAGCACGTCCGCAATCGCCTGGCCGGAACCTTTATAGGGGACGTGCAGCATGTCGGTGCCGGTCTGCTGCTTGAACAATTCGGTCCCGATATGCGACAGCGAGCCATTGCCCTGGGAAGCGTAGGTGACCTTGCCCGGATTCTTCTTCAGGTAGGCGATCAGTTCGGGCAGCGTGTTGACGGGCAGCGAAGGATGCACGGCGATGACGTTGGTGGCGGCGACGAGCAGCGCTACCGGCGTGAAATCCTTGGGCGCCCATGGCAGCTTTTTCATCAGCGATGGATTGGCCGTGTGATAAGCCGAATACGAGACCAGCAGGGTGGAGCCGTCCGGTGCGGAGCGGGCCACGGCCTGGTAAGCGATATTGCCGCTGCCGCCGGGGCGGTTGTCGACGATGACCGTATGGTTGAGCAGTTGGCCGAGCGGCTGGCCGATCACGCGGGCAGCGGTGTCGACCACGCCACCAGGAGGGTTGGGAACGATCAGGCTGATCGGCTTGGAGGGGAGCGTCTGGGCAAGCGCGGTGGCTGAGGTCAGCAGCATGCTGGAGGCAATGCAGGCAATGCCGGCAAATTTGCGGAACATCGTGAGTCTCCTGTGAATGTCATTATCGATTGACGCCGCTCGACGGCGGGTTTGGAGCTCAATGTACCGGTTTATTGGTCTTCAGGCATTCGTATTATCCGCGGCCCCGTCTTCGCGTTTTACGAAGCCTTCGTATTTCGCGAAGCACCAGTTGCCGATTTAGAACTACCGCTCCCGGCGTCTTGCGGTCACACTCGATACAGGTTCCCATTCGAATACGAGACACATCCATGACGAATCAGATTCTTTCCGGCATCCGGGTTCTGGAATTAGGGCAGTTGATCGCCGGGCCATTCGCCGCGAAAACGCTGGCCGACTTTGGCGCGGAAGTGATCAAGGTAGAAACGCCGGGCGATGGCGACCCGTTGCGCAAGTGGCGCATGCTGCATGAGGGCACCTCGGTCTGGTGGCAGGCGCAGTCGCGCAACAAGCAGTCGATCTGCATCGACCTGCGTACCGTCGAAGGACAGCAGCTGGTGCGCACGCTGGCGGAGTCGGCGGACGTGCTGATCGAAAATTTCCGGCCTGGCACCCTGGAAAAATGGGGCCTGGGCTGGGAGGATTTATATCGCATCAATCCGCGCCTGATCATGCTGCGCGTGTCCGGCTATGGCCAGGATGGCCCGAAGCGTGACGAGCCGGGTTTTGCCGCGATCGCCGAAGCGATGGGAGGACTGCGCTATATCACCGGCGAGCCGGGACGGGTGCCGGTGCGCGCCGGGGTGTCCCTGGGCGATACGCTGGCGGGCCTGCATGGCGCACTGGGTATCCTGCTGGCGCTGTACCAGCGCGACGCCAGGGGCGGCACCGGCCAGATGATCGATGTCGCCCTGTATGAATCGGTGTTCAACCTGACCGAAAGCCTGCTGCCCGAATATTCGGCATTCGGCGCCGTGCGCAAGCCGGCAGGCGGGGCCTTGCCCGGTATCGCACCGTCGAATGCCTATCGCTGCCGGGACGGCGAATACGTGCTGATTGCCGGCAATGGCGACTCGATCTTCAAGCGCCTGATGCTCCTGATCGGGCGGACCGACCTGGCCGACGATCCCGGGCTGGCAAGGAACGATGGCCGTGCCGGCCGCGCGGAGGAACTCGATGCCGCGATCGAAGCCTGGACCGGCACGCTCTCCATCGACGCGGCGCTGGAGGGGCTGAAGACGGCCGGCGTCCCTTCGGGGCGCATTTATTCGGCCAGGGATATCGCCGAGGACGAGCACTATCGGGCGCGCGGCGTGATCGAAAAAGTACGGAGCGCGGACGGACTGGAAGTCGAGGTGCCGGGCATCATGCCGAAATTGTCGGGCAATCCGGGCGCGATCCGCAACCGCGCGCCAGGCCTGGGCGAACACACGGAGCAGATCCTGGCCGGCGCCGGCCTTTCCCCGGCCGAGATCGCGGCACTGAAGGAAAAGGGGGTGGTGTCGTGAATCGCCTGGAAATCAACGAAGTGTCGCCGCGCGACGGCTTGCAGATGGAACGCAACAATGTGCCCACCGAGCACAAGATTGCCTTCATCGATGCCTTGTCGGCCTGCGGATTCGCCCGTATCGAAGTCACCTCGTACACCTCGCCCAAGGCCATTCCGACCCTGGCCGATGCCGAAGCGGTGATGGCCGGCATCCGGCGTGCGCCCGGCGTGAAGTACACCGCCCTGGTCCCCAACCTGAGGGGCATGGAGCGGGCCGTGGCGGGCCGGCCGGACGAAATCAACCTGGTCATGTCGGCCAGCGAAACCCACAACCGCGCCAACCTGCGCATGACGCGCGCACAGTCGCTGGCCACCCTGCGGGAGGTGATGCGTGCCGCCGAGGGCGCAGGCTTGCCCTGCAACGTATCGCTGTCGACGGCATTCGGTTGCCCCTTCGACGGCGAAGTCGATGCCCAGGAAGTCATCGCGCTTGCCCAGGCGCTGCTTGACGCGGGCGCCGCCGGCATCACCGTCTGCGACACCACCGGCATGGCGTATCCGACCCAGGTCGCCAGCCTGTGCGAGCGCCTGCAGCAGGCGGTGCCGGGCGTGCCCCTGACCATCCATCTGCATAACACGCGTGGCATGGGCCTGGCGAACGCCCTCGCCGCGCTGAATACCGGCATCGAACGCTTCGACGGCGCCCTGGGTGGCCTGGGCGGCTGTCCGTATGCGCCTGGCGCCAGCGGCAACGTCAGCACGGAAGAACTGGTGCACATGTTCGCAGCGATGGGGCATGACACCGGCGTGGAGTTCGACGCCCTGCTCGCGGTCGTGCGTTCCCTGCCTGGGCTGGTTGGCCGGCCCGTGTTCAGCCAGCTGGCCGAAGCCGGACCGCGGCTGCGCCGCTTTGCGCCGCCAGCCTGGCTGGCGGAAAAGTTTCCGCAGTAGGGGGCAGGGACCTCGCTGGCCAGGCAATCAATTCATCAGCATCAGTTTGGGGGAGACAGAAGAACATGGCACAGAACATGGCACAAACGCTTTACGACAAGCTGTGGGCCCGGCATGTGGTGCATGTCGAGGAAGACGGCACCACGCTGCTGTATGTGGACCGCCACCTGCTCAACGAAGTCATGAGCCCGCAGGCCTTCGAAGGCTTGCGCATCCATGAGCGCAAGGTGTGGCGCATCGCCTCGAACCTGGCGGTCGCCGACCACAACATCCCGACCACCGATCGCAGCGTCGGCATCGACGATCCGGTGTCGCGCCTGCAGGTCGAAACGCTGGCGAAGAACTGCGGCGAATTCGCCATTACCGAAATCGGCATGACGGACCAGCGGCAAGGCATCGTGCATGTCATCGGACCGGAACAGGGCATCACCCTGCCGGGCCTGAGCGTGGTATGCGGCGACAGCCACACGAGCACCCATGGCGCATTCGCCTGCCTGGCGTTCGGGATCGGCACCTCCGAGGTCGAGCATGTACTGGCGACGCAATGCCTGCTCGGCAAGAAATCGAAGAACATGCTGGTGCGCTTCGACGGCAAGCTGCCCGCGGGCGTCACGGCCAAGGACATGGCGCTGGCCATGATCGGCCAGATCGGTACCGCCGGGGCGACCGGCTACGCGATCGAGTATGCCGGCGAGGCGGTCAGTGCGCTGTCGATGGAAGGCCGCATGACCTTGTGCAACCTGACGGTGGAAGCCGGCGCCCGCTGCGGCATGATAGCCGTGGACGATAAGACGATCGGCTACCTGCAGGGCCGGCCGCAGGCACCCACGGGAGAACAGTGGGAGCGGGCGGTGGCCTTCTGGCGCACCCTCAGGAGCGATGAGGACGCGGTGTTCGACCAGGTGGTGACGATCGACGTGTCCACCATCAAGCCCCAGGTCACGTGGGGCACGTCTCCCGAGATGGTGACGACGATCGACGGCGCGGTGCCCGATCCGGCGCAGGAGCCCGACCCGGTCAAGCGCGCCGGCATCGAGCATGCGCTGGCCTACATGGGGCTGGCGCCCAACACGCCGATGACGGATATCCATGTCGACGTCGTCTTCATCGGTTCCTGCACCAATTCGCGCATCGAAGACCTGCGCGCCGCCGCCGCCATCGTGCGCGGCAGGCAGGTGGCGCACAACGTGCAGCTGGCCATGGTGGTGCCGGGTTCCGGGCTGGTCAAGCGCCAGGCCGAGGCCGAAGGACTGGATGCCGTCTTCAGGGAGGCGGGCTTCGAATGGCGCGAGCCGGGTTGCTCGATGTGCCTGGGGATGAATGCCGACCAGCTCAAGCCCGGGCAACGCTCCGCCTCGACATCGAACCGCAACTTCGAGGGAAGGCAGGGCGCCGGCGGGCGCACCCATTTGGTCAGCCCGGAAATGGCGGCGGCCACCGCCATCATGGGACACTTTGTCGATATAAGGGATTGGCATTGATGGAAAAGTTCACTACACATGCAGGGCTGGTAGCGCCGCTGGATCGCGGCAATGTCGATACCGATGCGATCGTTCCGAAGCAGTTCCTGAAATCCATACGGCGTTCCGGTTTCGGTGTGAACCTGTTCGATGCCTGGCGCTATCTGGACATCGGCGAACCGGACCAGGATTGCAGCGGGCGGCCCCTGAACCCGGATTTCGTGCTGAACCAGCCGCGCTACCAGGGCGCGAGCATCCTGCTCGCCCGCGAGAATTTCGGCTGCGGCAGTTCGCGCGAGCACGCCCCCTGGGCCCTGGCCGACTACGGCTTCCGCGTCATCATCGCGCCGTCCTTTGCCGAGATTTTCTACAACAACTGCTTCAAGAATGGCCTGCTGCCGATTGTCCTCCCGGAACAGGATGTCGACGACTTGTTCAAGGCCTGCGAGGGGACGCCCGGTTTCCAATTGGCGGTCGACCTGCCGGCACAAACCGTCGCCTGGCCGGGCGGGCAGCGGGTCATCCCCTTCGAGGTGGATCCTTCCCGCAAGCACCGCCTGCTGCATGGCCTGGACGACATTGCGCTGACGATCAGCCACGCCGACAAGATCAAGGCCTATGAGGCATGGCGCAAGCAGGAGGAAGACTGGCTGTTTTGAGCCCGGGCGCAGCGCCCCGGGCGGCTGCGGGGGCGGGCGCTGCGTCCGCCTCAGTTCGCCCTCAGTTCGCCCTCAGTTCGCCCTCATCGCCTTGCTGCGCCTTGACCACCACGCAGGCAAAAGCCCCCTGCGCTTGTGGCAAAATGCGCTTTTGCCAATGAGTCAAGGAGAGAGCTGGTGAACTACGCGCGGTTTGACCTGGTCACGCTCAACCTGTTCATTGAAGTGGCGCGGACCGGCAGCATCACACGCGGCGCGCAGCAGGCCAACCTCGCCGTGGCCGCCGCGAGCAAGCGCATCTCGGACCTGGAAACCCATCTGGGAACCAGGCTGCTGTACCGTCACGCCAATGGCGTTACCCTGACCGAAGCCGGCCATGCCTGTTTCCAGCATGCGCTCGGCATTCTCCAGGATGTCGACAAAATGTCGGGCGCGCTGTCCGATTTCGCCACGGGCAGCAGGGGGCAGGTACGCATCTGGGCGAATACGTCCGCCATTACGCAGTTCCTTCCTGACGACCTGACCCGTTTCCGGCGCGAACACCCTGGTATCCGGATCAGCCTGGAAGAGCGCACCAGTGGCGACGTGGTCGCCGCGGTGCGTGAAAACCGTGCCGATATCGGCATCTTTGCGGACCGCACCGCGGTGGGCGACGTCGAAGTGTTCGATTACCGCAAGGACCGGCTGGTACTGATCGTTTCCCAGGATCATCCGCTGGCCGCGCAGCAAAGCGTGCCGCTTGCCGATGCACTGGACTATGAATTCGTCAGCCTGTCGGAAGCGACCTCGCTGGGCGAACGGCTGCGTGCGGAATGCAGCCGCCTCGAGAAACCGCTGAAGCTCAGTATCCAGGTGCGCAGCTTCGACGCGGTCTGCCGGATGGTGATGGCCGGCCTGGGCATCGGCGTACTGCCCTACCTGGCAGCCGAGCCGCATGTGCGCTCGATGGGCCTGAAACTGATCAACCTGAGCGACGACTGGGCGGAACGGACATTGCTGCTTGCGCTGCGCAGCACGCTGGCGCCGCCGGCGCCGGTCAGGCTGCTGGCCAGCAGCCTCAGTGCCGACGCGGCCAGGGCGCTTAATCGAAGCAACTGAGCGAAGCAACTGAGCGGAGCGCCTGAGCGCCCCGGCGCGGCCATGTCAGGCCGGAACGAGATCCCGCAGGCTCACGCCTGGCGCGGCCGGGCCATGCGGAACAGCTGCTCGGGTCCGATCGAAAAATAATCGGCGGGACCACCGCCGCGCAGGATATGGCCGGCGGCGCCGGTATCGTAGATGCCGTCCCTGAGCGAGGCTTGCGCAATGTGCACCCCCACGACTTCGCCCATGACCAGCCAGGTCGGCACCGTTTCCCCGCTGGCGCGCTGCAACTGGATGATCTGGGTCACCCGGCATTCGAACGAGACCGGGCTCTCGGCCACACGCGGCGCCTTGACCAGGCGGGAAGGGGCGGCCGTGAGCCCGGCCAGCGCGAATTCATCCACCTCCGGCGCGGCTGGCGCACTGCTGATGTTCATCGCTTCCGCCAATGTCCTGGTCGCGAGATTCCAGACGAATTCCCCGCTTTCCCGCACGTTGCGCAGCGTATCCTTCTCGCCGACGCTCGCGAATCCGACGATGGGCGGAACATAGTTGAAACCGTTGAAAAAGCTGTAGGGAGCAAGGTTGGCGACGCCGGCCTGGCTCAGGGACGATATCCAGCCGATCGGGCGCGGTCCGACGATCGCATTGAAAGGATCGTGCGGCAGCCCGTGGCCGTTGCAGGGTTCGTAGAAATGAATCGACATGGCATCAGTATGCGGTTGCGGAGCATGAAGGATAACAGGAGAGATAACAGGAGCGTCAACGGCTTTGTACTTGGAGAGTTATTTCTCTGTCAGTCGGCTTTTCATGCGGATGGGATGAAACCGGGCGCCGCGTCGTGAGGCATGGGCGCCTGGTCTTGGCTGTTCAGATGCCCATCACGTACTGCTCGCTGCGCATCCTGCGCGCGGCAAACGCGATCGCGCTGGAACGGGGGAATGGCGATCTCGTCCAGGCAGCGCTTGTCCAGCGGCACGTGAGGCTGGTCGAGGAAGGCGCGCAGCAGCCGCGCCGTGCAGCCCAGCCCGGCGACCCCATGGCCGGCATGGCGCGCGACCAGCTGCTGCATTCGTCATGGCCCTGGCGGCGCCGTCGGGCGGCGTGACCGGGTCGAGTGCGCCGGACAGCAGCAGGGCCGGCGCGTGGATGGGGGAAGTCGACGGTGGCGCGGCGGCCGGCACCCCGGCAAGTGGACAGAGCGCGGCGATCCGGTCCGCATGGCCGCGCAGGAAGGAGCCGGGTTCGTCTGCATCGCGCAGCGCAGGCGTCAGGCGCGGGATGTCTTCCGCGCACAGGATTGCCAGCAGCAGCGGCATGGCGAGCTGGCCTTCCGGCGAGAAGTCAGTGGGGGCGGAGCCGCGTGCGAGGAAGGGGCCCGGTTGCCCTGCCAGGCACTGTGGATCAGGTAAGGCAGGCGCTGGCGTATCCCATGCGGCCTGACCTTTCGTGAGCAGCATGAAGAAGAAGGGCACATAGCAGACGGCAAACAGCCACAGCAGGCGTTGATACTTCCTGATGCGCGATTCGGTATCGGTAAAGATTTCGGGCGTGCGGCCGGCACGCATGGGCGCACGCCAGAATTGCCAGCCAAACGATTGATCGACATGTTCCCATCCGGCGTCGACGAACAGCTGGACGTGGTCCGGAGACACGCGGTTCACCTGGAAATCGAGCCGGCAAGTCATCTCCGCCGGCTCGCCGCGCCGGAAGACGAACCTGGAGCGCAGGCAATCCACCTTCTGCAAATGCAGGCCCTGGCGCGCCATGTCCTCCAGCCAGCGTTCGAGCAGGCGGCGTTCCGGATCGCGTGTGTTCAAACTATCTACATCTTGCCAAAAGCTGAACGAACGAGTACTGTATATCCATCCAGTACTTTTGCATTGCTTTTGCAATGCGCTCCAATCATGTCTTGTTCAGAACACCTTGCTGCACTGGAACAGTTGCACCCTTCGCTGTGGCGCGCCTCGCAGCTGGCCCACGCCGGCACGCGCTGCGTCGACAGCGGGCATCCGGCCCTGTCGAAGCAGCTGCCGGGCGGCGGCTGGCCCACCGGCACCCTTGTCGATTTGCTGCTGCAACAGCCCGGCACAGGTGAACTGAGACTGCTGCAGCCTGCGTTGGCGGCGGCTGGCAAGCGCCGAGTAATGATGATCCAGCCGCCACATGTGCCAAATTCGATCGCGCTGGCGGCAATGGGGTTGAATCCGTCACAGGTGGTCTGGGTCCAGCCTGACCGAACGGCTGATGCTCTTTGGGCGGCAGAGCAAGTCCTTCGAAGCGGAGGATGTCATGCTCTTTTATTCTGGCAGGGTCATATTCGAAATGAGAGCCTCCGGCGCTTGAACTTGGCGGCCGCTGATGGGGAAAGTCTTTTTTTTCTGTTCCGACCGCTTGCAGCAGCGCAGGATGCTTCGCCTGCGCCGCTTCGGCTCGCAGTCCGCCCAGTGCTCGGTGGTGTCGAGGTGAAATTTTTGAAACGTCGTGGCCCAGAGCGCGAAACTGCACTGTTTTTGCCCCTGTCTCCTTCTTTTGTTCATCGTCATGCGCCTGTGGATCGGTCTACATTTACCCCTGCTCCCGCTCGAAGTCTTCGGACCGAGCTGGTCGAGTGACAGCGTAACGGTTGTCGTCGAGCGCGAGACCGTTCTAACAATGTCCCGCGGCGCACGCATAGCTGGTGTCAAACCAGCAATGCGCCGCGGCGGGGTGTTAATGCTAGCACCGGATGCCCGGATCCACGAACGCACCGCTGCCAGGGAGGAAGCGGCGTTACAGGCCGTCGCGATGGCAATGCTTCAATACACGCCTCAGGTAACGCTCGCGGAAGAGTCAACACTGTTGCTGGACATCGGCGCGAGCTTGCGGCTGTTCGGTGGCATACGGTCGTTACGTAGACGCGTTCGCGCCGATCTCCGTGCTCTAGGATTCACCGGGAGGTTGAGCTGTGCTCCAACTGCGCGAGCGGCGTGGATGCTCGCGCGAGCTGGAGGCGGCCGCGCCTTAAAGCAACAGTCATCAGCGCGCGCGCTGAGCCGCCTCCCTGTCGTGGTCCTGCCCGCGGCGAGGGCTTTCGCTAGCTGGTTTGAGGGGATTGGCTGTGAGACGATCGGCGACTTGCGGCGGCTGCCGCGCCCAGGTCTTCAGCGCCGGTGTGGCCGTGCGTTGCTGGATCCACTTGATTGTGCGTTCGGCAGCGCTCCTGAGATGTTCGAATGGGTCGAGGCGCCAGCGACGTTCGAAGCGAAGATGGAGCTGTTTGACCGCATCGAGAATGCAGACCTTCTGCTGGCCGGCGCACAGCGTCTGGTGCTGCAGCTGGTCGGCTGGCTATGTGCGATGCAACTTGCAGCGGAGGGCATCACGCTTAAGTTGGAACATGAACGCGGGCGGGGCGCACGCGCACCAACCGAAGTTGAGATACTCTTGGCCGAGCCGATCTGGCATGGAGATCACATTTTGCGTTTGCTAAAGGAGCGGCTCGCGAAACTGGTGCTCGAGGCCCCAGTAATCGGGTTGACGCTCCATACGACCCGCCTGCAACCAATGGCCCCTTCCACTGAGTCACTTTTTCCTGAGCCTGGCGGCATGGAGGAAGATCAGGTGCGCATGATCGAGCTGCTGGTAGCACGTCTTGGGCAGGATAAGGTCCGTCAGGTGAAGCCTGTAGCGGATCATCGGCCCGAGGTCGCTAACACGTGGGTTCCCATTCATGAAAAGGTTCGGGAAACGGCGATCGCAAGCCAGCTTCCGCCAAACCTGAGCAGCATAATGCGGCCGACATGGTTGCTGGTTAATCCGATTCCGCTGCTTGTGCGAAACCACAGGCCATTCTATGGTTCGCCTCTCAGAATGGTGTCGGGCCCGGAGCGTGTTGAGGCAGGGTGGTGGGGAGATACAGCCGCTAGGGATTACTGGATTGCGGAAGGCCAGGAACATGCCTTGTACTGGGTTTATCAGGAGCGGGTTGCCGGCACTGGTGAGCACTCTGAGCCACGCTGGTTCCTCCACGGATTGTTTGGATAACGAGTACAACCTGGCAACCAATGCAGCATTTTGACGCGAACCACCGTGCGCTCGGGAGGCAACATACTCTACAGTTATCGGTCATCGCAGGAACGTCTGCGAGTCGCTGGAGACACTCCATTCTTCGTTGAAAAGTGCGAGAGGGCGGGCCGGCTGAGCATCGCTAAACCGACCATGCCAACGCCTAAAAAAATGGCTGCGATAAGTTCCGCCTGCGTGAAAGGAATTCCGTAGATTTCAAACTTCACATTGACTCGTATTTGTTCAATAAGAAGTCTTTCGATACCAGCTAACACCAGGTAAACAGAGAACAGCCAGCCCGGCCGAAACGGGTGCTTGCGAATCGCCCAAAGCAAGGCGATCGCATAGCCGAGCATCATTGCCGGTGCGATTGCATCGATAAATGGTCGGGCACTGATGTTCCAACGGCGGAGCAAGACGACACCTGCGACTGCACCAACGATCAGTCCACCAAAGACGCTTAGAAACGGTTTGATAACTCTAGGGCAACACGCTTTAGCGCAATCACGTGCCGCCATTACGAGTAATGCGGGAGAAGATTGCGCGTTTGGCTAAAAGAGCGCAACGTCATATCGGCCGTATCG
>JBBWZO010000043.1:0-10248 GCA_039649125.1 Massilia sp.
GCGCGCCAGATCACGCTGGCGAAGGTCCGCTACGTCCTGGCATTAGACTTGCATATCATCGACAATGGACCGGGCATCGCACCGGAGATCCGCGACCGTATTTTCTACCCGCTGGTGTCGGGCAGGGATGGCGGCAGCGGCCTGGGGCTGACGCTGGCACAAACCTTCGTGCAGCAGCATCTGGGCATGATCGAGTGCGAAAGCCGGCCTGGACTGACGGATTTCCGGATCCTGCTGCCGCTGCACTAGGTAATGCCGAGTGCCCGTGGCAGGCCGCCGCAGTTATTCATGACACCATATTGCGGAAAGCCACGAACCACATGAAACCAATCTGGATTGTCGACGACGATGCATCGATCCGCTGGGTGCTGGAAAAAGCCCTGGCGCGCGAAAATTTAGAGACGCGCAGTTTTTCCAACGCGCGCGATGCCCTGGCCGCCTTCGAGAGCGACACGCCGCAGGTGCTGGTGTCGGACATCCGCATGCCGGGCGAATCGGGCATCGACCTGCTGCAGGTGGTCAAGGCGAACCATCCGGGCCTGCCGGTCATCATCATCACCGCGTTTTCCGACCTCGATTCGGCCGTTGCCTCGTTCCAGGGCGGCGCCTTCGACTACCTGGCCAAGCCCTTCGACATCGACAAGGCCGTCGCCCTGATCCGGCGCGCGCTCGAGGAAAGCCTGCGCGAGGCGAGCGTGGAAGCCGCGCCTGCCGAGACGCCGGAAATCCTCGGCCTGGCGCCGGCGATGCAGGAAGTGTTCCGCGCCATCGGCCGCCTCTCGCAGTCGAACGTGACGGTCTTGATCACCGGCGAATCCGGGACCGGCAAGGAGCTCGTGGCGCGCGCCCTGCACAAGCACAGCCCGCGCGCCCAGCAGCCCTTCATCGCGCTGAACACGGCGGCGATCCCGAAGGACCTGCTCGAATCCGAGCTCTTCGGCCACGAGCGCGGCGCCTTCACCGGCGCGCAGGCGATGCGGCGCGGGCGCTTCGAGCAGGCCGAGGACGGCACCCTGTTCCTGGATGAAATCGGGGACATGCCTTTTGATTTACAGACGCGGCTTCTGCGCGTGCTCTCGGACGGCCACTTCTACCGCGTCGGCGGCCACCAGCCGGTCAAAGCCAACGTGCGCGTGATCGCGGCGACCCACCAGAACCTGGAGCAGCGCGTGCGCGACGGCCTGTTCCGCGAGGATTTGTATCACCGCCTGAACGTGATCCGCCTGCGCCTGCCGAGCCTGCGCGAGCGGAGCGAAGACATCCCGCTGCTGGCACGCCACTTTTTGGTGCAGAGCGCACACCAGTTGGGCGTGGAGCCGAAGCGCATGAGCGAAAGTGCGATGCGCTTCCTCAGCGGCCTGGAGCTGCCCGGCAACGTGCGCCAGCTGGAAAACCTGTGTAACTGGATCACCGTGATGGCGCCCGGCCAGACGGTCGAGATCAAGGACCTGCCGCGCGACCTGACCCAGGCGCCGCCGTCTTCCGGCACAGTGCCGGCTGCGGCCGCGGCGCAGGCAGCAGAGGGCGCGGCGTCGCCCCTGTCTGCGGCATTGGCGACGCCGCTGGCGACACCACCTTCGCCCGACGGCTGGATCGGCCTGCTGGAACTGCAGGCCGCCAGCATGCTCAGCGCCGGCCAGTTCGAGGTCATGGACACGCTGGGCAAGCAGTTCGAGTCGGTGCTGATCAAGGCGGCCCTGAAGCACACGCACGGCCGCAAGAACGACGCGGCGATGCGGCTCGGGATCGGGCGGAATACGATCACGCGCAAGATCGTCGAGCTCGGGATCGACGGGGCGAGGGAGGAGTAGGGTGGGGTCGACCCCGGATGGTGTAAGCTCTCGCATCGCTGTCCCATCCATTCCACGTCATGCTGATCAACTGCGTCGCCTACCAGGAAGGCAAGAAA
The DNA here is from genome assembly GCA_039649125.1 of Massilia sp. Lineage (GTDB taxonomy): Bacteria > Pseudomonadota > Gammaproteobacteria > Burkholderiales > Burkholderiaceae_D > Telluria. The sequence goes on from JBBWZO010000043.1 coordinate 1,910, forward strand.
CTGTCCGATATTCCGGTCGAGGATATCAGCGAATACCTGAAGCTGCCCGAGTGTTTCGTCTGGGTGGCGCTGCGCGATCCCATGCCCGACGAGCTGGCCGCCATGCAGGAGGAATTCGACCTGCATGAGCTGGCCATCGAAGACGCCTCGCGCGGCCACCAGCGTCCGAAACTGGAGGAATACGGCGATTCGCTGTTCGCCGTGGTGCACACGGTGAGCCTGAACGGCGACGAGTTGAGCGCGGGCGAGGTGGCGATCTTCGCCGGTCCCAACTACGTGCTGTCGGTGCGCCGCGACTCGGCCCAGGGTTTTCTCGGCGTGCGCAAGCGCGCCGAGCGCGAGCCGCACCTGCTCCAGAAGGGATCGGGCTTCGTGCTGTATGCGCTGATGGACGCCGTCGTCGACCGTTACTTCCCCGTGGTCGACAAGCTCGAGTCCGACCTGGAATCGATCGAGGACCGCATCTTCGGCGGCCAGGGCGCCCAGCGCGACAACATCGAGCGCCTGTACGACCTGAAGCGCAACACGCTGGTGCTGCGCCATGCCGTCATCCCGCTGCTCGACGCCGTCGGCCGCCTGCACGGGGGCCGCGTGCCGAGCATCGCCCGCGACACCCAGGATTATTTCCGCGACATCCACGACCACCTGCTGCGCATCGCCGGCCGCCTCGACACCATCCGCGACACCATCGCCACCGCGATCCAGGTCACGCTGTCGATGGTCACGATCGAAGAAAACGACATCAACAAGAAGCTCGCCTCCTATGCGGCGATCTTCGCCGTGTTCACGGCCTTTGCCGGGGTGTGGGGCATGAATTTCGAGTTCATGCCGGAGCTGAAGTGGAAGTATGGGTACCCGACCGCGGTGGGGATCATGTTCGGGGTGTGCGGGTATTTGTATTACCGGTTCAAGAAGTCGGGGTGGTTGTAGGGTGGGCACCCCGTGCCCACGCGGAATTGTGAACAGCGTTGGCCGCTCTCAGAGCACAGCGTTATTGCGTCAGGTATCCACAGGAGCGCACAGGAGCGTTAACGCTGCTCCGGATTACCGCCAACAATGATCATCGTTCCGCGTGGGCACGGAGTGCCCACCCTACTTCCGCCCCGCCGTCGCCGCGCTGCCACCGGTCGCACCGATGATCAGCCCGATCGCCACCCACTGCACCGTCGACAGGCGCTCGCCCAGCACGGCCCAGCCGGCCAGTGCGCCGATGGCGGGTCCGGCGCTGACCAGGATGCCGAACAGGCGGCGCGGCAGGCGCGACAGCGCCATCATTTCCAGCGAATAGGGCAGGATGCTCGACAGGACGGCGACCGCCAGGCCGGCCGCCAGCACCGCGGGCGCGAACAGGGCGCCTCCGGCCTGGGCCACGCCCACCGGCACCGTGCACAGCGAGGCCGCCAGCATGCCCCAGGCCACCGCGTGGCCGCCTTCGAGCGTCGAGACGCGCTTGCCGAACACGATGTACATGGCCCAGCAGAAGCCCGCCGCCAGCGCCCAGGCGACGCCGACCGGATCGAGCGCGGCACTGCCTGCGCCGCCCCCGTACAAGGGCGAGAGCAGCCATAGCCCGACCGCGGCGCAGGCTACCCAGGCGATGTCGCGCGGGCGGCGCGAGGACAGCAGTACCAGCGCCAGCGGGCCGGTCACTTCGATGGCAATCGCCACGCCGATCGGAATGCGCGCAAAGGCGGCGTAGATGGTCAGGTTCATGCAGCCCAGCATCAGGCCGTACACCAGCAGGTTGCGGGCGTCGGGCAGCGAGGGCAGGCGGCGCCAGGGGCGCCAGAAAGCGAGCAGCAGAATGGCCGCCAGTCCGACGCGCACCGCCGTGACGCCGGCGCTGCCCACCAGCGGGAACAGGCCCTTGGCGAAGGCCGCGCCCACGTTCACCGAGATCATCGATGCGAGGATGGCCAGCGCCGGCACGAAACCGTGCCCGGCCTTTCCGGCCTGCGCCATGCCCGTGGACACCGGGTTCAGTCCTGGAGTGCCGGCACCGGCACGCCCATGGCCATCGCCACCGCTTCGGCCACGCGGATGCCGTCCACCGCCGCCGACATGATGCCGCCGGCGTAACCCGCGCCTTCGCCGGCCGGGAACAGGCCGCGCGTGTTCAGGCTTTGCAGGTCGTCGTCGCGGCGCTTGATGCGGATCGGCGAAGACGTCCGGGTCTCGACGCCGGTCAGCACCGCGTCTTCCTTGTAGTAGCCCTTGATCTGTTTATCGAACGCGACGAAGGCTTCGCGCAGCGCCGTGATCGCGTACTCCGGGAGGGAAGGGGCGAGGTCGGTCAGGTGCACGGCCGGGCGGAAGGACGGGATCACCGCGCCGAATTCGGTGGAGGCGCGGCCCTTCACGAAGTCGCCCATCAGCTGGCCCGGCGCGTCGTAGTTGCTGCCACCAAGGACGTAGGCGCGCGACTCGAGTTCACGTTGAAAAGCAATCCCTGCCAAGGGATTGCCTGGATAACCCGGGTAGTCTTCCGGCGTGATGCCGACCACGATCGCGCTGTTGGCATTGCGTTCGGCGCGCGAGTACTGGCTCATGCCATTGGTGACGACGCGGCCTTCTTCCGACGACGCGGCGACCACGGTGCCGCCCGGGCACATGCAGAAGCTGTACACCGAGCGCCCGTTCGAGGCGTGGTGGACGATCTTGTAGTCGGCCGCGCCGAGGATCTTGTTGCCGGCGTTCGGACCGAAGCGGCAGACGTCGATCAGCGACTGCGGGTGCTCGACCCGGAAGCCGATCGAGAACGGTTTTGCTTCGATGTAGACCCCGCGGTCGTAGAGCATCTGGAAGGTGTCGCGCGCGCTGTGGCCGATCGCCATCACCAGGTGGTTGGTGGCGATTTCCTCGCCATTGGCGAGGCGCACCCCACGTACCTGGCGCACGCCGCCGCTCTCGCTGATCAGCACGTCGTCGACGCGGGTCTGGAAGCGGATCTCCCCGCCCAGCTCCAGGATCTCGGCGCGCATCTGCTCGACCATCTTGACCAGGCGGAAGGTGCCGATGTGCGGCTTGCTGACGTACATGATCTCTTCCGGCGCGCCCGACTTCACGAACTCGGTCAGCACCTTGCGTCCGTAATGCTTCGGGTCCTTGATCTGGCTGTACAGCTTGCCGTCCGAGAAGGTGCCGGCGCCGCCTTCGCCGAACTGCACGTTCGACTCGGTATCGAGCTTGCGCTTGCGCCAGAAGCCGAAAGTATCGACGGTGCGCTCGCGCACGATTTTCCCGCGTTCCAGCACCAGCGGGTTCAGGCCCATCTGCGCCAGGATCAGCGCCACGAACAGGCCGCAGGGACCGGTGCCGACCACGATCGGGCGCGGGGTGCCGGCGGGCGGGCGCGGCGCGTCCACGAATTTATAGCCGGTGTCGGGCGAGGGCACGATGTACTGGTCGCCCTTCATGCGCTTGAGCACCGCGGCTTCGTTCTTGACTTCGACGTCGATCGCGTAGATCAGGACGATCGCCGCCTTCTTGCGCGCATCGTAGCTGCGCTTGAAGACATTGAAGTCGACCAGGTCGGCGACGTCGATCCCGAGGCGGTTGACGATGGCGTCGCGCAGGGCGTGGTCGGGGTGGTCGAGGGGGAGTTTGAGTTCGTTAATTCGGAGCATATCAGTCGGGAGGTGCGCCGCGCAGGGCGCCAGCGGGGGCGGTCAAATCAATCGGCTATTTTACTTCAGGCGGGCCACCCTGATCAGCCGGCGGGCACGGCACCGTGCGCCCGGCCTGCACGGCGAGGCCGCTGGTGCGGCTTTCCATGAATTTTTTCGTTCTTCTGCACCGATCTCGCAGCCGCGCGCGCCTGGTCCTTGCCGCTGTGCGGCGCACAGCGGCAGGAAACACGGCGTTCACGTTCGATCCGCGCGCGAAGCATGCAGTTTTGTAGCCGAAACGATAGAGGGCATCAAGGATGCACGATTTTGGTGCGGTGCACTATCTACCTGGATATTTCCAAGGTGTTGTTTCTACACATTTCGAGTGTCGCGTTTTGTTGACACCCGGACTTTTCGTATGGTTTTATGTATTCGTTCAGATAACGATTGACCTCAGTCAAGCGTGAATGAAGGGTGTCCGTTCCAACCCTGCGGGCATATAAAAAACAGAAACCAAAAAAACGGTCGATAGCAATCGCAGCAATTTTTAAACGTAATACCAAAGCATCCTGATAGACGTCCAGGCACGGTTTCGCCGTGCAGGACTGGGGCGCGTCGTAAAACGCGTTAGTTCGAAAGAGACAAGCACATGCCGCACGTCCGTGCGCATGTCCATAAAAAACATCTTGAGAAAAGCCCAGAAGGAGAAGCATTCATGACGTTTAAGTTGAAGTCGATGCCATACGCAATTTCGTGCCTGGTCGCCTCCGGCGCCCTGGTCGGCATGAGCCCGGCACTGGCCCAGGAGGCCCCGGCGCAAGGCCAGGCAATGCAGCGCGTGGTCGTGACCGGTTCGCTGATCAGCCGTACCGACACCGAGACCCCGACCCCGGTGCAGGTCCTGACCGCAGCCGACATCCAGAAGAGCGGCAAGACCTCGGTCGCCGAACTGCTGACCGACCTGGCAGCGAACGGCGCCGGCACGCTTGGCACCGGCTTCTCCGGCGCATTCGCCAACGGCGCCTCCGGCATCTCGCTGCGCGGCCTGACGGTGGGCGCTACCCTGGTGCTGATCGACGGCCACCGCATGGCGCCGTACCCGCTGTCGGACGACTCGCAGCGTTCCTTTGTCGACGTTTCCTCGATTCCGTTCGACGCCATCGAAAGCATCGAAGTGCTGAAGAGCGGCGCTTCGGCAACCTACGGTTCGGACGCGATCGCGGGCGTGATCAACATCAAGCTGAAGAAAAACCTGAACGGCACCCGCATCAGCGCCGAGGTCGGCGATACCCAGCACGGCGGCGGCAAGACGAAGCGTGCGTCGATCAGCACCGGCATCGGCGATCTCGACCAGAATGGCTATAACGCCTTCATCACGGCCGAATGGCGCAATCAGGACGCGATCAAGGTGTACCAGCGTGAGCAGTTCGGCTGGGCCAACCGCGACTGGCGTGCGCGTGGCGGCAATGACCTGACCCTGGGTGTGCCGACTAACCTGAACAATTTCCTGACTGCGGCCAGCAGCCCCTTCCTGTTCAATACGCAGGGCGCCGGCGGCGCGAGCAATCCGGCAAACTTCCGGTTCCTCGACCCAAGCTGCAATTACACCCTGTACCGCGCGGGCGGCTGCTCGGTGCGCGATGTCGTCTCGAACATCCAGCCGGAAAGCGAGAACGTCAATGTCCTGATCGGCGCAACGAAAAAGCTGGGCGAGAACTGGGAAGTGGCCTTCAAAGGCTCCATGTTCAGGCGCGACAGCATCAACAACCGTGGCGTACCGCTGACCTACTCGCCTAACTCGTTCAACGGCAACACCACGCTGATCAACGGCGTGCTGACCGGCGGCGTCAACGCCATTCCGAATACCCGCTTCGCACCGGGCGCTCAGGTTGGCGCCAACGTGACCAATACCCTGGACGGTGCGGCGTCCCTGTACGGCTACATTCCCGGCGCCGCGCCGGACCGTACCTCGGACAACAGCTCGACCGCGACCCGTTTCTCCGTCGACCTGACCGGCAGCGCCTACGGCTGGGACGTGAGCGCCGCGCTCGGCGCCACCCGTGTCAAAACCGACATGACGTACAGCGGCTATATCAACCGGCCGGCCCTGTACAACGCGATCAGCAATGGCACCTGGAATGTCCTGGGCGGTAACTCGCCGACCCTGATCGCGCAAGTCGCGCCGCACTTTGACAATACGCTGGAGTCGAAGCTGAACTACGCCGACCTGGTCGGCTCGCGTGAACTGATGCAACTCGGTGCCGGTCCGCTGGCAGTGGCAGCCGGTGTGCACTGGCACAAGCGCGAGCAAAATGCGCCGCCGTCGAGCCTGACCCTGAACGGCCTCGTGGCCAGCACCTCGCCGTTCACCATCGGCGAAGAGACCAACACCGCGGCCTTTGCCGAACTGCGTGCAATGCCGATCAAGAACGTCGAAGTGGGCGTGTCCGGCCGTTACGACCATTACGACACCTACGGCAATTCGTTCACGCCGTCGGCCAACTTCAAGTGGACCCCGATCCAGCAGGTCGGCGTGCGCGGTACCTTCGCACGCGGCTTCCGCGCACCGAACCCGGCCGAAGTGGGCAATGCCGGTTCGTTCTTCACATTCAACGCGATCGACGACCCGATCCTGTGCGCGGATGGCTCGGGCACGACTGCAGGCCAGGTGCCGCTGACCTGCGACATCAATCCGCCGTACGTCCAGACCACCAGCCAGAACCTGTCGCCCGAAAAGTCGAAGTCGTACACGCTGGGCATCATTGTCGAGCCGATGCGTGGCCTGAACATGACGCTCGATTACTACAACATCAAGATCAGCAACCTGATCGTGACGCGTGCCGGCAACGATCCTAGCTTCGCTCCGACGTGGGTGCGTGGTACGGCAGTTCCAGCCCAAGTCGCCACCGGCAACGGTGATGAGACGGTCCTCGCAGTCCCGTCGGTTGGTCCGATCCTGTACGCAGCCTCGCCTTACATCAACGCGGGTAGCACCAAGACCCACGGTATCGAGGCAGACGTGCGTTATCGCTGGCGCCTGGCCAACGACCTGGGCACCGTGTCCGCTAACCTGAGCGCGGCGCACACCTTCGGCTACGTCACCGAAGTCGCTGGCACGTCCTACCAGCTGGCAGGCACCCAGGGTCCGTCGTCGGTTGGCGGTGCAACGGGTAACCCGAAAGATCGCGCCCAGTTCACCCTCGGCTACAGCCGTGGCCCGCTGGACGTGACCGCGACGATGAACTACACCAGCGGCTTCTCGACCATCGATCCGGCCTTGGGCGCAGTGGACTGCACCTCGACCGCAGGCGATGTGGGCGGCCGTACGTACTTCGCGCGTATCCCGGGTGGTCAGCCACTCAACTACTGCGATGTGCCGTCGTTCACCACGACCAACCTGAACGTACAGTACAAGCTGACGCAGAACCTGACCCTGCGCGCTGCGATCCTGAACCTGTTCGACAAGCAGCCACCGTACGACGTTGCCACCTACGGCAACGCCGGTACCCAGACCTCGTACAACGCTTCGTTGCACCAGGCAGGCGCGATCGGCCGCTTCTTCAGCCTGGGCCTGGCTTACCAGTTCTGAGCCGAAGACGACAGCAGCGGCGGCAAGGCCGCTGCCGCCAGCAAGAAGGGACGCCGCGGCGTCCCTTTTTTCGTCGGCGTGTCCCGTCTACAAGCCGCCCCACAGCGCGCCCAGCGCCGCCATTGCCGCCAGCGCGGCCGTTTCGGTGCGCAGCACGCGCGGACCCAGCGACAGGGCCAAGGCGCCGGCGTCCACCGCGGCCTGTTCCTCCTGTTCGCTGAATCCGCCTTCCGGTCCCACCATCATTGTCAGCGGCTGCGGTCCGGACGCGCGCGCCCAGTCGGCCAGCGACTGCGTGGCGCGCGGCGAGAACAGGATGCGCGGCCGGGCGTAGGGCAGCGCGATGAAGCGGTTGAAGTCCGTCAGCTGCGCCAGCTGCGCCAGGCAGTTGCGTCCGCACTGTTCGGAGGCCGACACGATCACGCCCTGCCAGTGCGCCTGGCGCTTCTCGGCGCGCTCGCCGGACAGGCGCACGACGCTGCGCTGCGCCGCCAGCGGCTGCACCGCCGCCACGCCCAGTTCGACCGCCTTTTCGATGATCCAGTCCATCTTCGAGCCCTCCGGCAAGCCCTGCGCCAGCGTGAGCGCATACGGAAGCTCGACCTCGACCGCCTGGTGTTCTTCCACCTGCGCACGCGCGCGTTTCTTGCCGATCTCGGCCAGGCTGGCCCGGTACTGCCCGCCGCGCCCATCGAACAGCGTCAGCGCCTCGCCCGGCTGCATGCGCACCACGTGCAAGTGATGGGCGAGCGCTTCCGGCAGGTCGACGATCGCGCCCGTGGCGAGCGGCTGGGGACAGTAGAAACGGGGCATGGAATTCCTGCGCATGAGTGAGGGAAGGGCGCATTGTAAATCGCCGGCGCGCCCCGACCAATCGTCCGTGCACATGCGCCTGCCGGTGCCCGGATTGTTCATCCGTCGTCGGGCCGTCCGGATGAACGCTTTTGAAATAGGCAGCACGAGCTCTGGTAGAATATCGGGTTACGGCCGCCCCAGTGCCGCCGCCTTCCAATCCCAGACTTACCAATCATGACATCTATGCAAACCACGACCCTGATGGCCAACGCAATCCGCGCGCTGGCAATGGACGCTGTCCAGAAAGCCAACTCCGGCCACCCGGGCATGCCGATGGGCATGGCGGA
>JBBWZO010000051.1:0-24337 GCA_039649125.1 Massilia sp.
CTGCGCGGCCTGAAGGAAAACGTCATCGTCGGCCGCCTGATCCCTGGCGGTACCGGTCTGGCATTCCACCGCGCCCGCAAGGAGAAGGAAGTGTGGGAGGCGGAAGAGCGCCAGGCACTGCTGCAGCAGGAGAAGGCCAATATGGCTGCGGAGCTGCAGGCGATGGAAGATCAGGCTCAGGCGCAAACCACGGAGCACCATGGCGACGCCGAGTAATCGGATTAGCTGTGAATGAAAGCGGCACCCCTCGGGGTGCCGTTTTTTTTGCCTGAACGGGAAGCCTCGGCCCAGGTATGCGTCTCCAGTAGATTTTTGGCAACTGCCGCGTTACCATCGAACGAGGAACATCGCCGATTGACCAATCGCACTGCCGATCCATGTCCTCATCAAGAACCATTCGCCCAGCCATTGCCGAAGATGCCGAGGCCATCTGCACCATCTACAACCGCTACGTCACCGGGACGACCATCAGCTTCGAGGAAGAGCCAGTTCTCCCCGCAGAGATGGGCCAGCGCATCGCTGATGTGCAATCCGCGGGATTGCCCTGGCTGGTCATGCTTGAGAACGACAAGCCCATCGGCTACGCCTACGCCACCAAATGGCGCGTGCGGCCCGCTTACCGGACCTCGGTGGAAACCTCGGTCTACCTCGACCTGAACCACCGTGGAAGCGGTGCGGGTACGCTGCTGTACGTGGCGTTACTGGACGAGTTGCGCCGCTGTGGCCTGCACCTCGCCATTGCCGGCATCGCCCAGCCCAACGAAGCCAGCGTGCGCCTGCACGAGAAGCTGGGTTTTATTAAAGTCGCCCACTTCAGCGAGGTGGGGCGTAAATTCGGCCAGTGGATCGATGTCGGCTATTGGCAGTTGAAATTGGGCGAGCACGTCCGGGCAAGCGAAAGCGATCAACCATGACCATGAATGCCTGCCTCATCATCATCGACATGCAGAAGGGCATGGCCAGCGCGCCGGCGGGCCGCCGCAACAATCCTGCTGCCGAACAAAACATCGCCAACCTGCTGCAAGCCTGGCGCGCGCACGCTAAACCCATCGTCCACGTGCGCCACATCTCGCGTTCGGGCAGCTCGCCCTTCGCTCCCGGTCAGCCGGGCGCCGAGTTCCAGGATGACTTGCAGCCGCTGCCGCACGAGCACGTGGTCGAGAAGAACGTGACCGACGCGTTCATTCACTCGGGACTGGAGCGCTGGCTGCGCGTGCGCGGTATCGAGGAACTGGTGTTCGTCGGCGTCGCGACCAATTATTCGGTGGAAGCGAGCGCCCGCACCGCCGGCAACTTGGGTTTTAACACGGTCGTGGTGGCGGACGCGAGCTTCGCATTCGCGATGACCGACCATGCCGGCACGCAGCGTAGCGCCGACGAGGTGCATGCGATGGCATTGGCCAACCTCGACGGCGAATACGCCCGCATCCTCGATACCCGGAGCGTGCTGAACCTGTACTGCTGACGAGGCGCTGCGGCACGGTCCCGTGCCGGGCCTCTGTCCCGTGTTCCAGGGGGTATCTCGCGCCATGCGCTGCTTCCCGGTTCTACACTGGCCTGCCGACATCAGGAGGCAGCATGAACGAGCTTGGTCATCTCAGCGTACAGTTGCCGGCACCCGGCGCGACGCCAATCTCGCCCGCCGCCGCCGGCCTGCAAAAGCTGGAGGTAGGCAGTCCGCGCGACAGCTATATCTATGTGCCGGAAGGGTACCGTCCCGATCAGCCCATGCCGCTGGTCCTGCTGCTGCACGGCGCCGGCGGCCACGCGCACGACGGCATGCGCATCATGCTGCACCTGGCCGACAAGGCCGGGCTGATCCTGGCGGCGCCGGCCTCGCACGCCTCGACCTGGGACATCATCGCCCGCCGCAGCTACGGCAAGGACCTCGCCCTCGTCGACCGCACGCTCGAGCACGTTTTTCAACACTACGCGATCGATACCACCCGGCTCGGCATCGGCGGCTTTTCGGATGGCGCCTCGTATGCGTTGACGGTCGGCCTGGCCAACGGCGACCTGTTTACGCACGTGCTGGCCTTTTCTCCCGGTTTCATCGGGCCGATGGAGCAGCAGGGCGCACCCGAGGTGTTCGTCTCGCATGGCGACGCCGATACCGTCCTGCCGATCGATCCCTGCGGACGGACCATCGCGCGCCAGCTGCGCGCCGCTGCGTATCCGCTGACCTTCCGCGAATTCCAGGGCGGCCATGCGATTCCACCGGATATCGCGACGGATGCGGTCAACTGGTTTCTGTTTACCGGCAAAGGCCATCGCACAGACCACAGCTGAGTCCCGCCATCGATGCGCCTGCATCCGGGCTCCCTCATCCTTTCGATTCGTCTACACTGATCGGCGCAGGTTTTCTCGTTGAACCACCGGATGAACGAAAGGGAATCAGATGAAAGCTCAATGGATGTGCGCGGTGCTGCTGTGCTCGACCTATGTGGGGGCGGCCGTGCACGCTGCCGAGATGCGCGCGACGATGAATGCGGTGTCGGAAAAGGGCGTCGACAAGTCGGCCGGCACGGTCACGATCAGCGAAACCAAGTATGGGCTGGTGTTCACGCCGGCGCTGACCGGACTGCCGCCGGGCGTGCATGGCTTCCACGTGCACGAGAACGGCAATTGCGGCACCAACCAGAAGGATGGCAAGCCGGTGCCGGCAGGCGCGGCGGGCGGGCACCTGGATACCACGGGCAGCAAGAAGCATGGGACGCCGTGGGGAGATGGGCATATCGGAGATTTGCCGGCGCTGTATGTGGAGAGCTCGGGGGCGGCGAATAATCCAGTGCTGGCGCCGCGCTTGAAGCTGGCCGATGTGAAAGGTAAAGCCTTGATGGTGCATGCGGGCGGGGATAATCATGCGGATCAGCCGGCGCCGCTCGGCGGGGGCGGGGCGCGGATTGTGTGCGGGATTATTCAGTGAAAGGAAATTTCATCAGCGTAGTGTGGTGAAATAATATTTCACCGGTACGGGTGTCATTGGCGTGTGCCATGTGCCCAAGCGGTAAACGCGTGGACTCGGGAGTCCACCCTACGGTTCTCTATGAATCATAAAAAAACGCCCGGCCGTTGCGGACCGGGCGTTTTTCATTCCAGTTTAGGACTTATTTTGCGGCGGCGCGAATTTTTCCGAAGGCGTCGCCCGCTTTCCACGCCGGCATCTTCGGGGAATCGGCGATCATGCGGCCCAGGTTCAGCGTGAACTGCGCCTGCTGCACCATGCCGCTCAGGTCCCAGCTTGGATCGTACTCGTCGTTCTGCTGGTGGTAGCGCTCGCGGTAGGCCTTGGCCTTGGCGTTGTTGGCTTCCACGTCTTTCGTCCAGCTGTGGCCGTAGCCGACCGAGAAGGCCGGGATGCCGGCTTTCGCAAAGCTGAAATGGTCGCTGCGGAAGTAGCCGCCGGCCAGGTCAGGCTTGGCCGCCGCCACGCTCAGGCCCATCGATTTCGCGGTGGCTGCCGCCATCGCGCCGAGGTCGGTGCGCTCGCTGCCCTGTACGCCGATGTCCTTCGCAGCGCCGACGAAATTCAGGCTGTCCAGGTTCAGGTTGGCGGCGGTTTTGTCAAGCGGCCACAGCGGTTTTGCCGCATAGGCGGCGCTGCCCAGCAGGCCTTGCTCTTCGGCCGCCACCCACAGGAACATCTGCGAGCGCTTGGCCGGGTTGCGCGAGGCTTCCTGCGCCATCGCCAGCAGGCCGGCGGTGCCCGACGCATTGTCGACGGCGCCGTTGAAGATGGTGTCGCCCTCGGTGCCCTGCTTGCCCATGTGGTCCCAGTGGGCGCTGTAGATGACGACTTCGTCCTTCAGTTTCGGATCCGTGCCCGGGACGATGCCCGCCACGTTGTATTCGCTCAGCGTGCGGATCGCGGCGCGCGTCTCGCCTTTTACGCGCGCGTTGAGAAGCACCGGCTTGAAGGATTTATCCTCGGCAGCCGCGCGCAGTTTATCGAGGTCCTGGCCGGCAGCAGTCAACAGTTTGCGGGCGGTGGCGTCGGTCATCCAGCCCTGCATGCCGGAGCCCAGGTCGGCGTCGGCCAGCTGGAAGCGCTCGGCGGCCCAGCTGTTCTGCACCACGCTCCAGCCGTAGGAGGCCGAGGCATCGGTGTGGATCAGCAGGACGCCGGCCGCGCCCTGGCGCGCGGCTTCCTCGAATTTATAGGTCCAGCGGCCGTAATACGTCAGGCCCGCGCCGTTAAACCGGTTCGGTTCGGATGCGGTCGGGGCCGGGTCGTTCACCAGCATCACCAGCACTTTGCCCTTCGCGTCCAGGCCTTTAAAGTCGTCCCAGCCTTCTTCCGGCGCGCTGATGCCGTAGCCGACAAAGACCAGCTCCGCATCCATGTTGTGGTCCGGCTTGGCGTCGCCCGGTGCCCACACCCAGTCCGCGCCGAAGTTCAAGGGCAGCGCCTGGCCGCCGGCCACCAGCGCCACGTTGCTCTGCTGCGGCAGCGGACGCACGCCCGCGATTTTCACCTCCTGGCGGAAGCTGGTGCCGTTGGCCGGCTTCAGGCCGGCGGCCAGCGCCTGCGTCTCGAGATAGGTGACGGTCAATTCTCCGCCGCGCTGGCCGGTGCCGCGTCCTTCGACGGCGTCCGAGGCCAGGAAGGCCAGGTGGCCGCGCAGCGGCGCTTCCTTGACGGTGGCGGCTTGGGTCTTGCCAGCGGCGGCGTGAGCGGGATAGGCAATCGCCAGGCAGCTGGCGAGGGCGGTGAGGACGACGGAGGAGACGATCTTGTGCATGGAATCCTGCTGCGAATAGTTGATGGGGTGCACTGTGGTGCGCGCCACATTGTAGAGCACCCATCGCTATGCAGGGGGCTCCCGGCTTCGTGCGTGCGGCCTAGTAAAACCACCACGTATCCGAAGCTATCGATTTCGCACTCATCGGCACCAGCGGCGTCCCCTGCGCGGGCCGCGGCGGCAGCAATCCCTCGGGCAGCCCGGGCAGGATCTCCTCGATCTTCACGCCAAAGATCGGATCGGACAGCACGTCGATCCGGAAGTGCAGCAGCGTGTCCTCCATCCCGTACAGCACGATGGTCAAGCATTTCGCCTCTTTGTCGTGCAGTACGAGGCCGTTGACGGTGACGCGGGTCGGCCGCGCGCCCATCACCCGCAGGCGGATCTCCGGCGCCCGGTTTTCGGAGACCAGCGTGAAGTCGGCATGGCGGTCGGGCGCCTTGCCGTTGCGCAGGATGCGCACGAAGGGGAATTTCAGGCCGTCGCGCGGCGCCCAGGCATGTACGCGAACGGCCGCCGCCGGGTGCGCCGCCTGCGCCCCGAGGTGCTCGACATGCTCGGCCTGCACGGGGCAGTCGAGGAAATGCTGCGCCATTACGACAGCGGCTCCGGCTGCCGCTTCGCCTTTCACTCCGAAGGGGAGTTCTCGAAGCTCGGCAACGGGCTGGCGATTTCCGCCTACCGCATCGTGCAGGAAGCGCTGTCGAACATCATGAAGCATTCGGGCGCCACCGCCGCCGAGGTGACGCTGGTGCTCGATGCGGAGCAGGGCCAGCTGCGCATCGAAGTCGAGGACAACGGCCACGGCTTCGATCCGACCCATAGCTCCGAGGGCATCGGCATCATCGGCATGCGCGAGCGCGTGTATGCGCTGCACGGCACGATCGCCGTGCGCTCGGCGCCGCAGCGCGGCACCACGGTCGCGATCGCGCTGCCGCTTTCCCCGCCGTCTGCGCTGCCTCGAGCCGGCCCAACTGCTGTATCGTAGCGGACTGGCTTAACCTCTTGTTGAATCCACCCATGTCGAACGAATTGAACACGCCCTACGAACTGGGCAACCAGAACCAGACCACCACCTGGAGCGACTGCATCGCCTGGTACGAAATGCTGGCCGCGCGCTACCCGAACGTGCTGCGCTTCGGCGTGATCGGCACTTCGGATGCGGGCGTGCCGATCCACGCGGGCGTGGTGAGCAGCGACGGCGTGTTCGAAGCCGCAGCGATCAAGGCGGCTGGCCGCCCGGTCTTCTTCAACAACAACGGCATCCACCCGGGCGAACCGGAAGGCGTCGACGGCTGCATGGCGCTGGTGCGCGATTTCTGTATCCAGCCCGAGCGCCTGGCAGCGCTGGGCAATACGGCGTTCCTGTTCGTCCCGCTGTACAACGTCGACGGCAGCCTGAACCGCGCAAACACCTCGCGCGTGAACCAGGACGGCCCGGAGCAGTTCGGCTTCCGCGGCAACAGCCGCCACCTCGACCTGAACCGCGACTTCGTCAAGTGCGACACCCTGACCGCGCAGGTGTTCAATAAACTGTTCACGACCTGGGACCCGGACGTGATGGTCGACACCCATACCTCGAACGGCGCCGACTATTCGTACACCATGACCTTGATCCACACCCAGGCCGACAAGCTGGGCGGAGAACTCGGCAGCTTCCTCACCGGCACCATGCTGCCGGCGATCTACGCCGACATGGACGCGCGCGGCTGGCCGACCTGTCCCTACGTGAACCCGGTGAAGGACAGCCCGGACCACGGCATCGCCGAATTCCTGGAAACGGCGCGCTTCTCGACCGGCTACGCGGCGCTGCATCACACGATCGGTTTCATGCCCGAGACGCACATGCTGAAACCTTTTAAAGACCGCTACGAATCGATGCGCGCCCTGGTTGAATCGGCGCTCGATTTCACGGTGAAGCACGCGGACCAGATCCAGGCGCTGCGCCGTGCCGCCAGGGAAGCGGGCCGCACCCGCGCCGAGTGGCCGATCCACTGGGTGATGGACGAAGCCAATCCGTCGACCTTCCGTTTCAAGGGCTACGAGGCCAAGTACAAGCCGAGCGTGCTGGGCGACTATTCTCGCCTGTACTACGACCGCAGCAGCCCATGGGAGCGCGAGATCGCCTACTACAACCGTTTCAATGCCGACGTGACGGTAACGGCGCCCAAGGCCTACATCGTGCCGCAGGCCTGGGTTGAGGCGATCGAGCGCCTGCAGCTGAACGGCGTGCAGATGGAGCGCGTGGGTGAGGACCGGATGCAGGAGGTGGCGTATTACCACGTGGTGTCGGTGGCTTCGCGCCCGAACGCCTACGAGGGCCACATGTTCCACGACGACGTGCAGCTGGAAAAGCGCCGTGGCGCCGTGCTGGTGCGCGCCGGAGATTATGTCGTGACGCTGGACCAGGACAAGGCCCGCTACGTGGTCGAGACGCTGGAACCGCTGGCGCACGACAGCTTCTTCCGCTGGGGCTTCTTCAACAGCGTGCTGGAAAAGAAGGAAGCGTATTCGGATTACGTGTTCGAGGACGAAGCCGAGAAGCTGCTGCTTGAAGAACCCGAGCTGGCCGCGAAGTTCGGCGCCTGGAAGGCGGCGAATCCATCGCTGCTGGCTAACCAGGAAGCGGTGCTGGACTTCATCTTCGCCAACTGCGCGAAATACCGCGAACCGGAATGGCGCCGCTATCCGGTGTTCATGGTCGAGTAAGTGAGGCATGCATGCCGCGTACCGGATACGCGGCGTCTCCCGTAGGGTGGACTCCCGAGTCCACGCGGATCAAGCACACCAATAACAGAGCAGGCAACAGCCCCGATAAAGGTTGTGCACCCAACGACCGCTCCATATGAGAACAACACGAATGACCAAACACCTCCAGGCAACCTTGGCCATCGCCAGCCTTACCCTGACCAGCCTCGCCAGCGCCGCCCCCACCGTCGGCCAAACCTACTTCGAACAAAACTGCGCAAGCTGCCACACCGTCGACCCGAAACTGTCCTCGCGCGCCGGCCCGGGCCTCTATAACGTCATCGGCCGCAAGGCCGGCGCCGTCCCCAACTTCAACTACACCGACGCCATGACGAAAGCCGGCGCCGCCGGCAAAACCTGGACCCGGGAAGAACTCGACCTCTTCCTGCGCGACCCGAACAAGAACGTCCCGGGCACCGCGATGCCGATCGGGATTGCCGATGCCGCGCGCAGCGCCGCCGTGATCGACTACCTCGCCACGCAAAGCGGCAAGGCCGCCGCCGCCCCTGCGGCGGCCGCAGCCGCGAAACCCGCCGCCAGCGACCGGGCCAACTGGACCATGGACAAGCCGGGCGACCTGCACCACATCAAGCCGACCGACCTGGTCGCGCCCTACGGCACCGAAAGCGCCGGCAACGGCCCGAAGCTGGCGCCGCGTCCAGCCGGCGCGCTGCCCGCCGTCCCGAAGGGTTTTAAGGTCGGCATCTATGCCGAGGGTCTCGGCAAGCCGCGCCTGCCGCTGCGCGCCCCGAACGGCGACCTTTTCCTGTCGGAAGCCGCCAAGGGCCAGATCGTCATCCTGCGTTCGACGAAAGGCGACAAGGCCGGCAGCGTGAACGTGTTCGCCACCGGCCTGGCGCGACCCTACGGCATGGCCCTGTGGCCGAATGCCGTCAATCCGCAATACCTGTACGTGGCCAACGTCAATTCGGTGGTGCGCTTCCCCTACAGCGTGGGCGAGCTGAAGGCGCGGGGCGAGCCGGAAGTCGTCGTGGAGAAGATCAGCGACACCAGCGGCGGCCACGTCACGCGCAGCATCGCCTTCTCGAACGACGGCAGGACCATGTATCTGTCGGTCGGCTCGGCCACCAACTACGCCTCGAAGATCGGCGCCACGCCGCCGCAGCCGCTGGCGCAGTGGGAAGCAAAGTATGGTGTCGGCGCCGCCTGGGGCGAGGAAACCGAGCGCGCCGCCGTGCTGGCCTTCGATGCGGATGGCCGCAACCGCCGCCCGTTCGCGAATGGCCTGCGCAACTGCGTCGGCATGCTCGTGCACCCGACGACCGATGAACTGTTCTGCAGCGTGAACGAGCGCGACGAACTGGGCGACAACCTGCCGCCGGATTACATCACGCGTGTAAAAAAGGACGGTTTCTATGGCTGGCCGTGGTACTACATCGGCGCCAACGAAGACCCGCGCCTGAAAGGTATCCGCCCCGATTTGAAGGACAAGGTGATCGTGCCCGACACCCTGATCCAGTCGCACTCCGCGCCGCTGGGCATGGTGGTCTATAAAGCACCGCAGGGCGCCAGATACGCCTTCCCGAAAGCCTACGAGGGAGATATCTTCCTGGCCCTGCACGGTTCCTGGAACCGCGGCATCCGCACCGGCTACAAGCTGGTGCGCGTGCCCATGAAGAACGGCGTGCCGACCGGGCAGTACCAGGACTTCATGACCGACATGGTGCTGAGCGACCGCGACGTGTGGGGGCGTCCGGCGGCGGTGGAAGTGGCGCTTGACGGCGCGCTGCTGGTGGTCGACGACGGCGGCGGGGTGGTGTGGCGGATCACGCCGCAGAAGTGATGGGCTGACTATCGCGTAGGGTGGACGGCTGCACCCGGCACCGGGAATGAACGCGGCTGAACGCGTGGACGGCATCCAACTCAGCAGGAAATCAAGGCGCCGGGGTAGAGCCGTCCACCCTACCGGTACTGATCTGCTCCAGCGTGACGTGAACCTCGCTATCGTTGCAGGTCACGATCAGCTCGACCTGCGCTTTCGCCCCGTTGTCTGCCACGAACAACAGGGCATGAGTCTCCGTTAAGCGGGCCGACTGCCCGGAGCAAGGCAAATTGACTGCTTCAGCTCCGAGCGCCCTCAGCGCAGCTTCATTGATGTGATCGCGTGCGATCAGCATTCAAGGCCAAGCCTTACTTGCTCGCCGCAATCCACCCATCCACCTTCTTCTCCAGCAGCGACAGCGGCAGCGTCCCTTCACCCAGCACGATGTCGTGGAACTGGCGGATGTCGAATTTAGAGCCCAGCGCAGCTTCCGCGCGGCGGCGCAGTTCAACGATCTTCAGCGAACCGATCTTGTAGCCCAGGGCCTGGCCCGGCCACACCATGTAGCGCTCGATCTGCGCGCGCGACTCATGCTCGCTGTAGCCCAGCGTCTCCGAGAAATACTTGATCGCCTGCTCGCGCGCCCAGCCCTTGGTATGCAGGCCGGTGTCGACCACCAGGCGCGCCGCGCGCAGCATTTCGTCGTTCAGGTGGCCGAAATAATCTTCCGGCCTGTCGAACAGCCCCATGTCCTTGCCCAGGGTCTCGGCGTACAGCGCCCAGCCTTCCGTAAACGCGTTGTTGCCGCCGAACTTGCGGAAGTTCGGCAAACCGAGTTCCTGCACCAGCGCGATGTGGAAGTGGTGGCCCGGCGCGCCTTCGTGCAGGTAGAGGGTGACCATGCCGGTGCTGCCGTACTGGCGCGGGTCGTTCACGACCGACCAGAACACGCCCGGGCGCGAGCCGTCCACCGCCGGCGGGGTGTAGTGGTCGGACGCCGTGGCGCGGCTCAGCTCGGGCTCGAGGCGCAGGTCCAGTGGTGCCTTCGGCCTCAGATTGAACATCGCCGGCAGCTTGGTGCGCAGTTCGGCATCGAGCCTGCGGTAGACCTCGATGACTTCCTGGTCGGTTTTAAAGGGCTTGAACTTCGGCTGCTGCGCCACCCAGGCCGGCAGGCCGGCGGCGGGTCCCGTATAACCCATCTTCGGGCCGATGCGGCCGTACTCTCCCTGGATGCGCGCCACTTCCTTCCGGCCGATCTCGTGGATCGCTTCCGGGGTCAGGTTGGTCGTGGTCTGGCTCGCCACGCGCACCTTGTACCACTCGGCGCCGTTCGGCAGCGCGTCCCAGCCGCTGGTGGTGCGCGTGGCTGGCAGGTACTCTTTTTCGAGGAAGGTCGCCAGGCGGCCCAGCGCCGGGTTCAGCTTGCCGCCAATGGCGTCGCCATACAGTTTCGTCAGGCTGCGCTTGTCGGCGTCCGAGAACGCGGCCGGGAAATTCTTCACCGGCGTGTAGTAGATGCTCGACTCGGTCGAGGTCGCGACCAGCTGCTTGAACTGGGGCAGGGCCGAGGTCATGACGGATTTCGGATGCACGATGCCGCGCTTGATCCCCTCTCGCATGTTGGCGATCGCCTGGTCGACCCACGGCCCGAGCTGCGCCAGGCGGCTGGCGTAGGCGCGGTAGTCCTTCACGGTGGAGAGCGGCTGGGCGCCCTGGCCGCTGGCGTAGTTGGCCAGCGTCACCGGCAGGCTGTCCATCTGGTTCAGCGGCAGCAGGTGTTCCGGGAAGGGCTCGAAGCGCAGCGCGGTCGTCAGCTCGTAGTCGAGGATGTCGTAGCTGGTCTGGTCGCGCGTGTTCAGGCCGTCGCGCTTGATCGCGTGCAGGCGCTTCTGGAAAGCCTTGTAGCGCGCGAACTGTTTGGCGCGTTCCGCAGGGGCGATCGACATGCCGATCTGGTCGATGAAGCGGTTATCGCCGCTCTCGCTGCTTGACACCGGGTCGAAGCGCGCCAGCGCGTCGTAGTACTCGTCGGCCAGGGCGTTCAGCGCCCTGGCGGCTTGCGGGTTGACGCTCGCCTGCCTGGCGCTGGCGGGTGCCTGCGCTGCGGCGATGGCCGGGGCGCAGGCGATCATGGCGGCGGCGGCGAATGCGCCGAGCTTGAAGATCTGGGTCATGTAATGGATACCTTAGTAGCTTGCCAGCGGCGCCAGTGCGCCATTTTTAAACGTGTAGACGGTGACGGTCGTCTTTTTCAGGTTGCCCTTGTCGTCGTAGCCGTAGGTGCCGACCACGCCCGGGTAGCTGATGGTGCGCAGCTGCTGCGCGACAGCTGCCGGGTCGAGCGAATTGGCCGCCCGCATCGCCTGGGCGATGAACATGGTCTGGTCGTAGAACGAGGGTGCGTACACGTCCGGCTCGCGCTTGAAGCGGGCTTTGTATTTGTTCAGGAAGGCGGGTCCGCCGGCCTGCTTCGCGATGATGGCGCCGGCCTGGGCGCAACGCACGTTTTCGCCGACGGCCGGGCCGCCGAGTTTCGCCATCTCCGGGCTGCACAGGGTGTCGCCGCCAAGCAGCGGCACGTTCAGGCCGAGCGCCTTCATCTGGCGCGCCATCGGCGCGGCCTGCGGCGCGTAGCCGCCGAAGAAGATGGCGTCGACTTTTTTTGCGCGCAGCGAGGTGAGGATGGCGGCGAAGTCGCTCGCCTTGTCGTTGGTGAATTCGTGGCCCGCGACCTTCATGCCGGCGGCCTGCGCCTGGCGCTTGAATTCGGTGGCAATCCCTGTTCCGAAGGCGGTGCGGTCGTCGATGACGCCGACATTTTTCAGCTTCAGTTCGCGCGCGGCGTAATTCGCCATGGCGCCGCCGACCTGCGAATCGCTGGCGACGATGCGAAACACGCCTTTGTAGCCGCTCTGGGTGATCTTCGGATTGGTGCCGACCGTGGACATCAGGGCGCCGGCGTCGTTGTAGACGCGCGAGGCGGGAATCGCGACGCCCGAGTTGTACGGCCCCAGCACGAACTTGACGCCGCCGTCGGCCAGCTTCTGGGCCACGGTCACGCCTTGCTTCGGGTCGCCGGCATCGTCTTCGGACTGCAGCTCGAAGCGCAGGGTTTTTCCGGCCACCCTGATCTTCTGGGCGTTGAGTTCCTCGACCGCGAGGCGCACGCCGTTTTCGTTGTCCTTGCCGGCAAAGGCATTCGCGCCCGAGAGCGGGCCGGTCACGCCGATTTTGACGACTTGTTCCTGTGCCAGCGCAGCGCCGGACGTACCCAGCGCGCACAGCAGCGCCAGCGCCAGCGGCGCCATGTTCATTTTCGATGGCATCAGCCTGTCTCCGTTTATGTCGCAACGGGCGCATCATCGCACGAAACCGCGCGGGCGCGAAGGCAGCTCTACCGGTGTGCTTCAGGCAGGCAAACCGTGCGCGATCAGCTCCAGTGGCAGGGCGGTCGTGCACTTGATCTGTTCCATCGAAAAGGCCGACGACACCCCGCTCAGCTGCGCGGTCTTGATCAGCTTTTTGTAGAAGCGGTCGTAACCCGCGATGTCGGTGGTGGCCACCTTCAGCAGGTAGTCGACGTCGCCGCTCATGCGGTGGAATTCCAGCACTTCGGGCAGGGCGACGACGGCGGCGGCAAAGCGCGCCAGCCATTTTTCGTCGTGTTCGTTGGTGCGCACGCTGACGAATACCGTCACCGGCAGGCCGATCTTCTGGCGGTTGACGATGGTGACGCGGCTTTCGATATAGCCCTCTTCCTCGAGGCGCTTGACGCGCTTCCAGCAGGGGGTACTGGACAGGCCCACCTTTTCGCTCAGGCCGGAGATGGATAGCGTCGCATCGGCTTGCAGCGCGGCAAGAATGGCACAATCAAACTTGTCTAGTGAGTTCATTTTAATTATAGGCAACTACCAGAACGAACATGCTAAAACCAGGCGAAAACTAGCAGGATATGAAACGTGCGCTCCGCCCTATCTAAGTAATATATTGCTTAACAATAACACAATCTGGTTTCGTGTTTACGGTTTTTGTGTGCTTTTTACGATGATTGTTATGCATAGTGAGATCTACCTGGACGCGAACGCGACGGCGCCCGTGCTGGCGGCGGCAGTCGACGCCGTCGCCGCCGCCCTGGCCAACAACTTCGGCAACCCGAGCAGCAGCCACGCCGCCGGCCTGCGCGCGAAAAGCCTGCTCGACGCGACCCGCGCCTGCGCGCGCCGCGTGCTCGGCGCCCCAGGCGGGCGCCTGCTGTTTACCAGCGGCGCCACCGAAGGCATCCAGACCGCAGTCCTGTCCGCCCTGTGCGCCGTGCGCGAACGGCGCGCGGCCGGGCTGCCCTGCGGCGAGCTGCTGCTGTATGGCGCGACCGAACACAAGGCGGTGCCGGAGAGCCTGGCGCACTGGAACCGCGTGCTCGGCACCGGCCTGACGCTGCAGGCGCTGCCGGTCGACGGCAACGGGCGCCACCGCCTCGACCTGCTGCGCGCGCTGGCGCCGCGCACCGCCTTCCTGTGCACGATGGCCGCCAACAACGAGACCGGCGTGGTGTCGGACCTGGACGGGATTGCCGCCGTGCTCGAGGAGACGGGCAGCACCGCCTTGTGGATGGTCGACTGCGTGCAGGCGCTGGGCAAGCTGCCGCTGGCCCTGGACGGCACGCGCATCGACTACGCGCCGTTCTCCGGTCATAAGCTGTATGCGCCGAAGGGGATCGGCATGCTCTGCGTGCGCGCGGGCGTGCCCTTCACGCCGCTGCTGTGCGGCGGCGGGCAGGAAGCCGGCCAGCGCTCCGGCACCGAGAACATGGCCGGCATCGCTGCGCTCGGCGCCGTGCTGCGCGCACTGGAAGAGGGCACGGCGTTCCGCCCGCCCGCGCAGCTGGCCGCCGCGCGCGACCGGATCGCGGCGGCCCTGCGCGCGGCCTTTCCCGCGCTCGCGTTCAACGTGCCGTTCGAGTATGCGCTGCCGACCACGCTCAACTTCTCGGTGTCGGGGGTGTCCGGCAAGGCGCTGCTCGACCTGTTCGACGCCGCCGGCATCCGCGTCAGTGCAGGATCCGCCTGTTCGGCGGCGCAGGCGGCGCCCAGCTTCGTGCTGCAGGCGATGGGCCTGCCGGGCGAGCGCTGCGCGCATGCGGTACGCATGTCCTTCGGTCCGTTGATCGACGACGCCTTCGTCGACGCGGCGTGCGCGCGCATCGCCCATTGCGGGCGGGCCCTGGCCGCGGCCCCGCCTGCGCCAGCAGGCGAGGCCGCGGTGCCATCCGCGGTGCCATCCGCGGTGCCATCATTCGATCCTGCCGGCGGCGCAGGCACCGCCCTCGATGCGGACGGCCTCGCGCGCTTCCTCGCGCAGCATCCGGGCACGCTGCTGGTCGACGTGCGCGAAGCCTGCGAACACGCGGCCGGCACACCCGCGCTGCATGGACGGGCGGCATACAGCCTGCCGCTGTCGCGCCTGGCCGAGCATGCCGACTGGCTGCGCCGCGAGGCGCGTCCGCTCGTGTTCTTCTGCCGCAGCGGCAAGCGCAGCACCACGGCGGTGCGACTGGTGCAGGAGCTGGGGCACCCGCATGCGCGGCATCTGGCCGGCGGCCTGGCCCTGTTCGGACGCTGATTCCGGACGCTGATGTCAAGCGCCGTCCGCCACCGATACGTGGCGGCGGCGATACCTCTGTTCGGTATCGCACGGTTTCCTCCTCGATGAGCTTTTAGCATGGCAGCAGGCGTGTGCAGTCTTTCTCGCTCAGCCCTTGCCGGCGGCGCACGGCCGGCATGCACGCTCATCATCGAGGCTCCTGTTGAACGACGAATTGCACACCCTGCACGACGCACCGCACGCGGGGGATTCTCCAGTCCGCACGTTCGAGGCCGCGAACGCGGCGCCGCTGCGCGCCGAGGTGTTCGGGGCGGCGCAGATGGCGCAGCACGGCCGCGCGCTCGCCGCGCGCCACACGCTCGCGCCGGCGCCCGGCGCCCCGGGCCTGCTGGCGCGCCTGCAGGACAACGCCGCTGCCATCGCCAGGGTCGCCGCCAGCTTGCGCGGCGCTGCCGCCGGCAGCGGCCTGCCGCCCGCCGCCGCAGCGCTGCTGCGGCACCAATCCCTCATCGACGAGCAGGTCCGCCTGGTACGCCGGCAGTTGCCGAAAGAGGCAGAGCGCGCGCTGCCGTGCCTGGCCGCACCGCTGCAGACGGCCGGCATCCCCCGCATCTACCGGCTCGCGCTGGAAGCCGTGGCGCACGGCGACGGCCGCATCGAGGAGGACAGTCTGGCGCGCCTGGTCGCCGGCTACCAGGCCGCCGCGGGAGAAGCGGCGCCGCTGGCGCTGTGCGAACTGCGGGCCTTGCCCGCGATGCTGCGCCTGGCGCTGGTCGAAAACCTGCGCCGTCTCGCGGTCCGTCTCGGCCAGGCGCGCACGCAGCGCGCCCAGGCGGCGAGCTGGGCCGCGCGGATGATCGACGCGGCCGAGGCCCGCCCGGGCGACCTGGTCCTGCTGATGGCCGACCTGGCGCGCCAGGTCGAGCCGATGGGCGCGCCCTTCGTCGCCGAACTGGCGCGCCGCCTGGAGGGCCGCGACGGCCCGCTCGCCGGGGTGCTGGCATGGCTCGGCACCCGCCTGCAGGATGCCGGCGTCACCCTTGCGCAGCAGGTAAAAGCCGATGCGCAGGACGCCGCCGCCGATGCGGTCTCGCTCGCCAACAGCCTCGCCAGCCTGCGCCTGATGGCAAGCATCGACTGGTGCGCCTTCCTCGAGGCGGCAAGCGCGGTCGAGCAGGCGCTGCGCCGGGACCCGGCCGGCGTGCATCCGCGCATGGACGCCGCCACCCGCGCGCATTACCGCCAGCGCGTCGAGCGCCTGGCCGGGCAGTCCGGCCGCAGCGAAACGCAGGTGGCGTTGGAAACGCTGGCGCTGGCCGGCGCCGGAGCGGACCCGCGCACGCGCCACGTCGGCCATTACCTGGCGGGCGACGGCCTGCCGCTGCTGCGGGCGCGCCTGGGGCAGCGCCCCGGCATCCTGCCGGCGCTGCGCCAGGCGGCGCGGCGCCGGTCTCTCCTGTGCTGGCTGGGTGCGGTCGGCACGTTCACGCTGCTGTTCACGGCGGCGCTGCTGGTGCATGCCTGGCAGGGCGGCGCCGGCGCATCCCTGCTGGCCGTGCTCGGCGTGCTGGCCGTGTGCGGCGCCAGCGAGCTGGCGCTCTCGCTGGGCAAGCTGGCAGCAAGCCGCCTGGTGGCGCCGCGTCCGCTGCCGCGCCTGGACTTCGGCGCCGGCATCCCGGCCCGTTACCGGACCCTGGTGGCGGTGCCGGCAGTGCTCGACAGCCTGGAGACCGTGGCGGCCTTGTGCCGCAGGCTCGAACTGCACTATCTCGCCAACCGCGACCCGCAGCTGCGCTTTTGCCTGCTGGCCGATGTCGCCGACGCGCCGAGCGAGACCATGCCGCTGGACGCCGAACTGCTGGCGGCGGCGCGCGACGCCATCGCCGCCCTCAACGCCCGCTACCGGCAGCCGGGCGAGGATGACGATCCCTTCCTGCTGCTGCAGCGCCGGCGCGTGTGGAGCAGCAGCGAAGGCGCCTGGATCGCACGCGAACGCAGGCGCGGCGCACTGGCCGACCTGCACGCCTGGCTGCGCGGCGGCGCGCGCGAGCGCTTCGCGGCCGTGGGGGGCGCGGATGGCGCGGCGCCGGGCAGCGGGACGGTGCGCTACGTCCTCACGCTCGACGCCGACACCGCGCTGCCGCGCGATGCCGCCCGGCGGCTGGTGGAAGCCATGGCCCATCCGCTGAACCGGCCGGTCCTGTCGGCCGATGGCCGCCGCGTGGTGGCCGGCCACGGCCTGCTGCTGGCGCGCGTGACGCGCTCGCTGCCGCTCGACGGCACTTCCCGCTATGGCCGCGTGCTCGGTGGCGAACCCGGCATTGATCCGGACATTGCGCCGGACATTGCGCCGGATGCCGGTCCGGTGCCCGACCTCTGGCAGGACCTGTTCGGCGCCGGCGCCCGCGGCGGCCAGGGCATCCACGACGTCGACGCCTGCGCGCGGGTGCTGGACGGCCTGCCCGCCGCCAGCGTGCTGGGGCACGACCTGCTGGCCGGCGGCTGCCTGCGCGCCGCGCGGCTGACGGACGTCCAGCTGTACCAGCCGGCGCCGGTGCGCTACCGCGACGATGTACAAGGCCGCCACCGGCGCCTGCGCGGCGCCTGGCAACTGGCCGGCTGGCTGCGCACGCGGGTGTCGCTGGCGGACGGCACGCGCGTGCCGACACCCCTGGATCCACTGGCGCGCTGGCGGCTGCTGGATGCCCTGCGCCAGGGACTGGTGGCGCCGACGCTGGTCGCCATGCTGGTGCTGTGCTGGGCGCGCCTGGCCGCGCCCGCGTTCTGGAGCGCCGCGGCCCTGTCCGTGTTCTTCCTGCCAGCTTTTATCGGCATGCTGGTCCGGCTGGCCGACCGCCCGCACGACACTCTTTGGCGCCAGCACCTGGCCAACTGCGGGCTCGACGCGCGCATCGCCCTGCGCCGCGCCGTCATGCAGACCGCCTTCCTGCCGCATGCGGCCTGGACGGGCCTGGATGCGCTGGCGCGCGCGCTCTGGCGCATGGGCGTGTCGCGCCGCCGCCTGCTGCAGTGGACCGCAGCGGGGCCGGTGCGGCCGCTCCTCGACATCGAACGCGACGTGCGCGGCATGTGGTTCGCGCCGGCGCTGGCGGTCGGCGTGGCGGTGCTGCTGAGCTTCCTGCATCCGTTCGCGCTGTTCGCGGCGGCGCCCCTGCTGCTGCTGTGGTTCCTGTCGCCCGTCATCGCCTGGTGGGGCAGCCTGCCGGGCGAACGCGCGCTCCCGGCGCCGGCGCCCGGGCAGGCGCTGTTCCTGGCCCGCGTCGCCCGCCGCAGCTGGGGCTTTTTCGAAACCTTCACCGGCCCTGAGCATCACTGGCTGCCGCCGGCGGGCATGCAGGAGCATCCGAACGCCGCGCTCGAGCAGCGCACCTCGCCCACCGATATCGGCGTCGCCCTGCTCGCCAACCTGGCGGCCTGGGACTTCGGCTTCCTTGCCCAGGCCGGGGTGCTGGCGCGCGTGCGCGCCGCCTTCGACAGCATGGCGCTGCTGGCGCGCCATCGCGGCCACTTCTGCCAGGGTTACGACAGCCGGACCCTCGCGCCGCTGGAACCGGTGATCGTGTCGACAGTCGAGAGCGGCAACCTGGCCGCGCACCTGCTGACGCTCGCGGCCGGCCTGGAGGGCATGGCCGACGCCCCGATCGCCGGCGGCGGGGCGCTGGCCGGCCTGCGTACCACGCTGGCTGTGGTGGAAGAGCACGCGCAGGATGCGCCACCGGCGGTGCGCGAGGCCATCGCGGGCTGCCGCGCCGTGCTGCAGGCGCAACCGGGCCGCCGGCTCGCCACCTTGCCCGGCCTGGCCGACTGCCTGCAGGATGCGGCCGATGCGGCGAGCGACCTGGTGCGCGCCTTGCCGGAGATGGCCGCCGTGCCGCTGCGCGACTGGTGCGCGCGCTTCGAGGCCGACTGCCATGCCGTCCGCGACGACCTGCTGGCGCTCGCGCCCTGGATGCGCGCGGTACAGGAATATGTGCTCGACGCCGGCCTGACGCGCATCCCGACCCTGCGCGAACTGGCCGCGTACACGGGACAGCCGGCGCCGGGAAGCGGCGCCGCGGACGGCGCGCTGGCGGCGATGGTGGAACAGGGCGCCGCCAGCGCCCGTGCGCGGCTGGGCGAGATCCGCGACCTGGCGCGGCGCGCGCGCGACTTCGCCGACATGGATTTCGCCTGGCTGTACCGGCACGACAGCGGCCTGCTCGCCAGCGGCGTCGACGTCGGCGCCGACGCGCTGCTGGACGGCAACTGCGAGCTGCTCGCTTCGCAGGCGCGCCTGGCCAGTTTCGTCGGGCTGGCCACCGGCCAGCTGCCGCAGGCGCACTGGTTTGCCCTGAAGCGCCCGCTGGCCTGGATCGACGGCGAACTGCTGCTGCTCTCGCACCACGGGGCGCTGGCCGACGCGTTGGCCCCGCTGCTGGTGATGCCGGCCTACGCGGGCACGCTGTTCGACAGGACCGGCCGTGCGCTGGTGCGGGCGCAGGTGGCCTGGGCCGGGCGCCATGGTCTGCCCTGGGGCCTGTCGGATGCCGGCTGCAACGCCTTCGACGAGGAGATGCACTACGTCCGCCGCCCTTGTGGCCTGGCGGGCGCGGGGATCGATCCCCGCGCGGCGCAGGAGCGTGTCGTTGCGCCCTACGCGTCGATGCTGGCGCTGATGGTGGCGCCGGAGGCCGCCTGCGCCAACCTGGAGCGCCTGGCGGGCCTGGGCTGCATCGGCGAGCATGGTTTCTACGAGGCGCTCGACTTCACCGGCGCGCGCCTGCCGCGCGGCAGCACCCATGCGACCGTGCGCGCCTTCATGGCCCGGCACCAGGGCATGGGCCTGCTGGCGCTGTCCCGGTACCTGCACGGGCGGCCGATGGAACGCCGCTTCACGGCCGATCCGCGCATCGCGGCCGCGCTGCCGCTGCTGTACGAGCGCGTGCCGAAGTCGGGCGCTTTCAAGGCGCCAGCCAGCGATGCGCCGCAGGAGGCGCCGGCCCGGGCGCACGCTTGCCGTTCGGTCGACCGTCCCGGCGCCGCGCCGCCGGAAGTGCAGCTGCTGTCGAACGGACGCTACCACGTGATGGTGACGAGCGATGGCGCCGGCTACAGCCGCTGGCACGAGCTGGCCGTGACGCGCTGGCGCGGCGACCCGACGCTGCACGAAGCCGGGCTGTCCTGCTGCCTGCGCGACCTCGACAGCGGCACGTTCTGGTCGGCCGGATTCCTGCCGGCAGGGGGCCAGCCCGAGGGCTACGAAGCCGTGTTCAGCGAGGGGCGGGCCCAATTCCGGCGGCGCGACCACGGCATCGAACTGGCCACCGACATCGTGGTCGCGTCCGACGACGACGCCGAATTGCGCCGCATGCGCATCCGGAACGGCTCGCAGCGCGCGCGCCGCATCGAATTGACC
Source organism: Massilia sp. (assembly GCA_039649125.1). GTDB lineage: Bacteria > Pseudomonadota > Gammaproteobacteria > Burkholderiales > Burkholderiaceae_D > Telluria. The sequence continues at coordinate 20,294 of JBBWZO010000051.1, forward strand.
TCGTATGCCGAGATCGCGCTGGCGCCGCCCGCCGCCGGCAGGCGTCCGCTGCATTGCGAACTGCTGGCCGAACGCCATGCAGTCCTGGCCACGCCGCACGAGGCGGACCTTGGGACGCCCTGGCTGCTGCATCTGATGGCGGTGCATGGCGGCGCCGGCGCCGCCTCGTTCGGGGCCGGGCGCATGCAGTTTGCCGGGCCGGACGGCGGCCTGCCGGCGGCGCTGCGTGCAGCGGGCCCGCGCATGGGCGGCGAAGGGGTTACGGCCGATCCGGCGCTGGCGGTCCGCCGCGTGCTGTCGCTCGCTCCCGGCGAAGAAATCGTCGTCGACCTCGTCCTCGGGGTGGCGCCGACGCGCGAGGAGGCGCTGCACCTGCTCGACCGCTACGGCGACCGCCAGCGCACGGAGGCTGCCTTCGAACTGGCGTGGACCCGGGGCCAGGCGCTGCTGCACCAGCTGGGCGTGACCGAGGAAGAGGCCGGACTGTATGCGCGCCTGGCCGGCGCCGTGCTGTACCCGCAGCGCGCGCTGCGCGCGCAGCCCGCCGTCATCGCGCGCAACCGCCTCGGGCAATCCGCCCTGTGGCCCTACGGGATCTCGGGCGACCTGCCGATCGTGCTGGCGCAGGTCGGGGAGGAAGCCCACCTCGGCCTGGTGCGCCAGTTGCTGCGCGCGCAGGCCTGGTGGTGGCGCCACGGCCTGGCGGTGGACCTGGTGCTGTGGCACCCGGAACCGCTGCGGCGGCAGGTGGCGCGCCTGCTGGCATCGAATGCAGCGCAGGCGGAGGATGGCCCGGGGGGACGCTTTGCCTTCCCGCTCGAGCAGATCCCGGAAGAGGACCGGACCCTGATGCAGGCGGTTGCCTGCGTGGTGCTGGAGGGCGGGCGCGGCAGCCTGCCTGAACAGCTGGAGCGGGCGGCCGCCTGGCGTCCCGCAGCCTTGCCGCCACTGCGTCCGGCACAGCCGCCGCAGGACTGGGCCGCGCCAGGATGGACCCAGCCCGCCGGCGTCGGCGCGGCCTTCGATAACAGCGAATACCTGGTGCGCACGGCGCCCGGCCAGCCGGTTCCGGACTGGCCGCACCTGCTGGCCAGCCCGGGGTTCGCAACGCTGCTCGGCGGGGGCGGCCAGGGCGGCACCTGGAGCGGAGACGGTTTGGCCCTGACGCCGCCCGACGCCGGCCCGGAGCGGGCCGGCGAAGCCTTTTACCTGCGCGACGAGGACAGCGGGGTGTTCTGGTCACCAATGCCGTTGCCGGCGCCCTCCGGCGGCGAATACCTAGCGCGCCACGGCTTCGGCTACGGCGTGTGCGAGCACAGGGCGCACGGCATCCATTCCGAAACGGCGTGTTTTGTCGCGCTGGACGCGCCCTTGAAATACACGGTGCTCAGGGTGCGCAACGACAGCGGCGCGCCGCGCCGCCTGTCCGTCACCGGCTATGTGGAGTGGGTGATGGGCAGGCTGCACGCACCGCGCGCGGCTGCGGCGCTGCACGTGGTGACCGAACGCGACCCGGCCAGCGGCGCGCTGCTGGCCCGCAGCGCCTGGAACAGCGCCTTCGCCGGCAGCGCCGGCTTCTTCCATGTGGATGCCGCCGACGCCGCCGACACCGCCTTTACCTGCGACCGCCTGGAATTCATCGGCCGCCATGGCGACCTCGCCAGGCCGCAGGCGCTGGCCCGCAGCGGCCTGTCCGGGGCGCTCGGCGCCGCCTTCGACCCGTGCGCGGCGCTGCAGGTGGCGTTCGAGCTGGCGCCCGGCGAAGAAAGGGAGCTGGTGTTCCAGCTCGGCGTCCGGCGCGGGGCCGCCGTCATCGGCGACACGGACGCGGCCGCGGCGCTGGGGCGGGTGCGCGCCTGGTGGCAGGAGACCCTCGGCGCGCTGCGCATCGAGACTCCGGACCCGGGCCTCGACCTGCTCGTCAATGGCTGGCTGCCGTACCGGGCGGCTGCCGCCCTGTGGGCAGGCGGCGCCGGCATGCGCGCGCGGCTGCAGCAGGCGCTGGCGCTGGCGCACGCGCGCCCCGCATTGCTGCGCGAACAGCTGCTCCTGTGCGCGGCGCAGGCGCTCGCCGCAGGCGGGGACGGGCATGCCGCCGAAGCGCCATCGGCGCCGCGCGATGCCGGCGACCTGCTGTGGCTGCCGCTGGCGGCCTGCCGCTACCTCGACGCGACCGGCGACGCCGGCATCCTGGGCGTGTCCGTCCCGGCGCCCGACGGCACCGCCGAACGCGCCGACCTGTACGCCTGCTGCGTGCGCGCCATCCGCCAGGCCATGCGCTTCGGCGCGCACGGCCTGCCGCTGGCCCTTGACGCCGAGGCTGACGGCGAGGACGCCGCCGAGAGCGTATGGCTTGGCTTCTTCATGCTGCACGTGCTGCGCCGTTTTGCCGGCGTGGCCGACCGCCGCGCCGACTACGGTTTCGCCACCACCTGCCGCGCCGCCGCGCTCGCGCTCGAGGCACAGGCCGAGGACCACGCCTGGGACGGCGCGCGCTACCGGCGCGGTTTCGGCGCCGGCACAGGGTCCGGCAAGGGCGCGGGCAAAGTCGATGAGGGTCCGGCCGACCTGGCCGTGCAAAGCTGGAGCGTGCTGTCCGGCGTCGCCGGCCCGGAGCAGGCGGCCGGCGCGCTGGCGGCCTGCGCGGCCGGCCTGGCATCGGGCGTGGCCGGAGCATCGGGCCAAGCGCTCGTCTGGGCCGCCGCGGCGTTTGCCCGCATCGGGCAGGACGAGCGTGCCTGGGCATTGCTGGACGCCGTCACGCCGCTGCGCCGGAGCGCGGCGCATGACGGCGCACCGGCCGCGGACGCGTCTTGCCTGCTGCCGGCCGTGCCCTTGACAACGCCTGCCGGCGGGGATGCCGGCGGGAACTGGTACACTGTGCCCGCAGGCGAGATCTACCGCCTGGTCGTCGAATCGCTGCTCGGCCTCGAACGCAACGGCGAGCGCCTGGTGCTGGCGCCGCGGCTGCGGCAGGGCTGGCCGGGTTTCCGCGTGCAGTATCGCTACCGCGGCACGCTGTATGCAATCGAGGTGCGCGCCGCCGAGGCGGGCGCGCTGCTGGTCGATGGACAGGAAGTAGACGGCAATGCGGTGCAGCTGGTCGACGATGGCGCAATCCATCGGGTCGAGCTGCATGTCGTGCGCCGGCAAGGGCCCGCCATTGCGGCGGAAGGTGAAGCAACCAAGTCAAAATAAATCCATGAAGAACAAAATCACGCTGGCGGCCTGCGCCGGCATCCTGCTCACCTGCGGCGCCGTCCAGGCTGCCGACTGGAGCGATACCGCCATCAGCTGGCGCTACGGCACCCGTTTCGCCGAGCCGTACAACCCCGAGCACATCAAGAAGCACATCTTCGCGCTGACCCATGTCAGCGGCTACAAGTACGGCAGCAATTATTTCAATGTCGACCTGCTGCAGTCCGACGAGAGCGACCCGGCCTCGCTGACCCAGACCGAAGGCGCGCAGGAAGCCTATGTGGTCTACCGCCACACCTTCGACATCGGCGCGCTGCGCGGCGCCCCGATCGCCTTCGGCCCGGTCAAGGGCGTCGGCGCGACGGTCGGCTTCGACTGGAACACCAAGAACGACGTCGGCTACAACTCGCGCAAGCGGATGCTGGTGGCTGGCCCGACCCTGATGTGGGATGTGCCGGGATTTTTGAACACCAGCGTGCTGCTGCTGCGTGAAAGCAATGCGCCGAGCGGCGCCTTCCCGCCGATTTCGACCGTGCGCGACCGCTACACCTACGACACCCACCCGATGCTGACCGCCAGCTGGGGCATCCCGGTTGCGGAGGGCTGGTCGTTCGAAGGTTACGTCAACGTCATCGCCTCGAAGGGCCGTGACGAAGTGGGCAATGCCACCGGCGCCGAAACCAACCTCGACATGCAGCTGATGTACGACATCGGTACGCAGTTCGGCCAGCCGAAGAACCGCTTCCGCGTCGGCCTGGAGTACCAGTTCTGGAACAACAAGTTCGGCAACACCCGCGCCACCACCGGCGGCCTGGGCCAGCGCGCCAGCACCCCGATGGTGCGCGC
>JBBWZO010000054.1:0-23803 GCA_039649125.1 Massilia sp.
ACCATCTGCGCGCCCATGTTCATGAGCTTGTCTTTGAGTTCGATCTCTTTTGCGACCGAGACGCCGTCCTTGGTGACGGTCGGGGCGCCGAAGGCGCGGTCCAGCACCACGTTGCGGCCTTTAGGGCCCAGGGTGACCTTGACTGCGTTGGCGAGGATGTTGACGCCTTCAACCATCTTGGCACGCGCTGCGTCGCCGAAAATTACTTCTTTAGCTGCCATTTTCTGTTTCTCCGTTTATTCGTGAGAGATGTTCTGAGCATGTGAAAAAATCCTCCATGGCGGCGTTGCATCGTCTCGCCGTACGGCGTACTGCCTTCCCGGTCCGCCGATGCGCCTTGCTCTGGAGTGTTTTTCACACGCTCTACGGGAGTATTACTTGACCAGCACGGCCATGATGTCTTCTTCGCGCATCACCAGCAGTTCCTGGCCGTCGACCTTGACGGTCTGGCCCGAGTACTTGCCGAACAGGACGCGATCGCCAACCTGGACTTCCAGTGCACGGACTTGACCGTTGTCCTGGACTTTGCCATTGCCGACGGCGAGGATCTCGCCCTGGTCCGGCTTCTCGGCTGCTGCATCAGGGATGATCAGGCCGGAGGCAGTCTTGGTTTCCTGGTCGAGACGCTTCACGATAACGCGATCGTGCAGAGGGCGAAGGTTCATGCAAAACTCCTTTATTCAGTGGTTTGGACTAGCTATTTGTTTGCGTTGTTTGCCGCCTTGTCGGTACGCTGCGGCTGGAAAGAGTTGTTAGCACTCTCAACTAACGAGTGCTAATTATAGGGACGATAATGGGGCATTTCAAGCTGCCATGTTGCTTATTTAATGATCCCCGCTTACGTTCCATCAACGGCCGGGATGACCCAACAGCTTGCGTGGCCGGCCGGGCGCAGGCACAGAGCGGAGAGACTAGCACCGAAGGGAGGGGAGCCGACGCACTGTTGGCAGGAGATTGATTGAAGTCAAAAGAACAAGCGAAATGTGCCGCAGGATGCGATTTGCGGTGCGTAGGGTGGACTCGTCATTGAGGCCCCCAGCCTCAATGACACCATGCGTTCATCGCTTGCTCAGCGGCGCCAACAACCAACATCGTTTCCCGCCGCCAACGAAGCCATCGCTGCCCCGCTATCGGCACGCACCATCCGCGTGGGCATAAATGCCCACCCTACGGGATACTCCCGGGTGCTAACGAGAAAACCCGCGTCCAGACCTGCGCCCATTGCCCCGGCGCACGACACGCTATCCTGTTGACTGTCAAACCAGAACAGACCTATAGTTACGAATGATTTCCGAATTCCAAGACCTATCCGACAAGATCGAGCGGCTCGCCGAGCTGGTCGGGACGCTGCGCCACGAAAATGCGCAGTTGCGCCAGACCAACGTGCTGCTCAACGAAGTGAACACGGCGCTCATCGAGCGCCTGGTCGAGGCCCAGCAGCGGATCGAAGCCGTGATCGAGCAATTGCCCGCGCCGGCCGAGGCCGATGGCGCAGAAGACGCCGAACCGACCGATACCGAGGCCACCCGATGATTTTCCTGGACGTTACGATCATGGGCCAGCCCTACCGCCTGGCCTGCAAGGAAGGCGAGCAGGCCACGCTGCGCGACGCCGTGCGCTACCTCGACGGCAAGATGACCGCGCTGCGCGACTCCGGCAAAGTAAAAGGCAACGACCGCATCGCCGTCATGGCCGCGCTCAGCGTCGCCGCCGAATTCCTGTCGGTGAAGTCGCCGCAGGGACCGCTGTCGGACATGTCGATGTTGGAAGTCAAGCAGAAACTCGAAGCGATGCACACCGTCCTCGACGCCGCGCTGGCGCCGCAAGAAAATCTGTCCTGACCGCTCAAATTCGTTTGACATGGCGGTTCAAGCGAGTAAACTGCGAGGCACCCTGCGGTGTTCGAGATTGCCATATATTCCTTGAACCATTTACATGCATAGGTTGCGGGATATGTTCGATGGGCGTGAGCGTCGCTAGTTCGACGAACCCGAAATTGAATTGACTGCGACCACCTTGAGCCGTCAGGTTCGGGATGCCGGCAAAAAACGGCACAGGCGGGGCTCTATTTCATGAAAGCGGTTGCGGCCTTCTGGCCCGCAGCCGTTTTTTTATGCGCGCATGCTTTTTTCAGGTCGCGTTCGTTTTTTTCTGCGCACGCTTGCACGGCGTACGTTTTTACTGGGAGAGCCTGTTCGATGCGCTATTGGTTGATGAAATCCGAGCCGGATGAAGTCAGTTTCGACGACGTTCTCGCCGCACCGGGGCAGACGGTCGCCTGGTTTGGCGTGCGCAATTACCAGGCCCGGAATTTCATGCGCGACGCGATGGCGCTCGGCGACGGCATCCTGTTTTATCACTCCAGTTGCGCCGTTCCCGGCGTTGCCGGGATTGCGCAAGTCGCCAGCACGCCATATCCGGACGAAACCCAGTTCGATAGCGCGGGCAAATACTTCGACCCGAAAGCCACGCGCGAGCAGCCGCGCTGGATATCGGTCGACGTGCAGGCGAAAGAACAGGGCCGCTATCTGCCGCTGGCGGAAATGCGCACCGTTCCCGAACTCGAAGACATGGTGCTGCTGCAGAAAGGCAGCCGCCTTTCCATTTCGCCGGTCACGCCAGGGCAGTGGAACCGGATCGTCGAACTGTTGCGGGAAAAGGCCTGAATTCCGCTCACCTCCGCTCACCCCCTGTTTTCCCTGAACGCATCAGTGCAATACCGCGTGAATCGCCGCAATCAGGTCGTGCGCTGCGCGGATTATACGTTTGCCGTACCGGCACGCCCTTTCGCCTGCCATCGATATTCCATTGCCGGTAACCGGCCGCCCATGGACGGCCATTCCGGCGGCATCGACCCGGCCGACATGTCGGGATCCGAGCTTGCGCACGGTTGACATCGTGCGGACATCATTGAGTGACAAAATAGGGCTGCGGCCGGTTTTGCCGGCACGGACCAACTCACTTTGCGAGCGGCGGCATGATGGACAAGAAAGCGAAACTGGCGGCGGACGACGAAACGGCGGACGGCGGTCCCGTATTCCTGAACCGTGAACTGTCGATGCTGGAATTTAACCGGCGCGTGCTGGCGCAGGCGGAGAACCTCCACCTGCCGTTGCTCGAGCGCCTGCGTTTCCTGTGCATCGTCAGCAGCAACCTGGACGAGTTCTTCGAGGTGCGGCTGGCCAGCCTGCTGGCCCAGGGCCGGCTGGACACCGACGGCACCGTCAAGGCCATGGTGCCCGCCTACGTGCCGGGCCTCGAGCGCACCAGCGAGGAATGCCGGCGCATCATCGAGCGCCAGTATGCGCTGCTCAACCACGACATCCTGCCGCGCCTGGCCGCGGCCGGCGTGTACCTGCTGCGCCAGGACGAATGCAGCGAAGGGCAGTGCGCCTGGATCAAACAGTATTTCGAGAACGAAGTGCGCCCGCTGCTCACCCCGATCGGCCTGGACCCGGCGCACCCGTTCCCGCGCGTGGTCAACAAAAGCCTGAACTTCATCGTCGAGCTGAGCGGCAAGGATGCCTTCGGCCGCGGCTCGGGCATCGCCATCATGCGCGCGCCGCGGGTGCTGCCGCGCGTGATCCGCCTGCCGGACGACCTGGGCGGGCCGGCAGGCACCAGCTACTGCCTGCTGTCGTCGGTCATCCAGGCCCATATCGACTCGCTGTTCACCGGCCGCGAAGTGATCGCCTGCTCGCAGTTCCGGGTCACGCGCAACAGCGACCTCTGGGTCGACGAGGAAGAAGTGAAAAACCTGCGCCAGGCGCTGCAGACCGAATTGCGCAGCCGTCAGTACGGCTTCGGCGTGCGCCTGGAGGTGGCGACCGACTGCCCGCCGCACCTGGCCGACTTCCTGCTCGACCAGTTCAGCATCGACCGCGACCGCCTGTTCGCCGTCGACGGCCCGGTGACGATGGTGCGCCTGCTGGAAATCATCAGCAAGAACGACCGCCCGGAACTGCTGTTCCCGCCTTTCGTGCCCGGCCTGCCGGCCAAGCTGATCAACCAGAACGTGTTCGAGCTGCTCGACCAGCAGGACGTGCTGCTGCACCACCCCTACCAGTCCTTCCTGCCGGTGATCGAATTCGTCCGCAAGGCGGCGGCCGACCCGCAGGTGGTCGCGATCAAGCAGACCATCTACCGCGCCGGCATGAACTCGGACCTGATGGAGTCGCTGATCGCCGCGGCCGTGGCCGGCAAGGAGGTGACGGTGGTGGTGGAACTGATGGCGCGCTTCGACGAGGAAGTGAACATCAACTGGGCCGAGCGCCTGGAAGACGCCGGCGCCCAGGTGATCTATGGCGTGGTCGGCCTGAAGACGCACGCCAAGATGGCGCTCGTGCTGCGCCACGGGCCGACCGGCCTGCGCCGCTATGCCCACCTCGGCACCGGCAACTACAACCTGTCCACCTCGCGTGCCTACACCGACTTCGGGCTGCTGACGGCCGACCGGGAACTGACGGGCGAGGTGGCCGAGGTGTTCAACCATCTGACCAGCCTGACGCGCCCGAAGCAGCTGCGCCACCTGTGGCTGGCGCCGTTCGCGCTGCACAAGGAAATCGTGCGCGCGATCGAGAACGAGGCGGCGGTGGCGCGCTCCGGCAAGCCGGCGCGCATCATCGCCAAGATGAACGCGCTGACCGACGAAACCGTGATCGCGGCGCTGTATGCGGCTTCCGAAGCGGGCGTGAAGATCGACCTGATCGTGCGCGGCGCCTGCGTGCTGCGCCCGGGCGTGCCGCGCCTGTCGGAAAACATCCGGGTGCGCTCGGTCGTGGGGCGCTTCCTCGAGCACACCCGCGTCTATTACTTCCGCAACCACAAGCCCTACGAGGTGTACCTCAGCAGCGCGGACTGGATGAACCGCAACCTGTTCCGGCGCGTCGAAGTGGCCTTCCCGGTGCGCGACGCTGCGCTGCGCAAGCGCGTCATCAACGAAGGCCTGCTGCCCTACCTGAAGGACAATGTCGATGCCTGGGAGCTGAACAGCGACGGGCGCTACCACCGGCGCCGGCCGCGCGGCAAGCAGGCGTCGCACAGCGCCCAGCAGGAGCTGGCTGCGGCGCTCGGGGGCGGCAGCAGTGCCGCACCCACCTTGCTGGGCGGCTGAGGCCGCGGGTCAGTGCCAGTCCTTGTCCGGCTGCACCGCGAGCCGGTGTGCGGCATCGACCACGTCCTGCAGTTCGACCGGGTCGCTGTAGGGATCCTCGTCCAGCCGGGTGACGCGGTTCAGCTCCTTTTGCCAGCGCCGCAATTCGTCGACGTAGGCCTGGTTCGGCACCCGTTTCAGGTCGCCCTCGTGCTCGTGCAGGTCGCAGATGCCGTTCTTGACCCATTCGCCGGTATGCCAGTCCGGCATGTCGACCGCGGGGAACAGGCAGACGCCCTGCAGGTCCATGCCGCGCCGGACCGCCGCCAGCGATTCTCCCATCACGTCCCTGAGCCAGTCGGCGCGGCCGTGACCGAGGCCACTCGTTTCGCCGATGATCATCGGCCTGCGATAGCGTTGCCAGATCGTGTCCAGCATGTCGCACAGCGGTGCGATGCGCTCGTCGCCGGGCGGCAGCGGCGCATGCGGTCCGCTTTCCCGGTATTCCATCTGGCCGAAGGAATAATTGTTGGCGCCGACGATATCGAGGATCTCGGGCGAACCGCCGAATTCGGGGTGTTCGCGCCCACAGATGATGTCCCAGGCGAGGAAGGTGTCGACATGGGTCTCGTAGCGCGCCGCTTCGGCCTGGTCGGGGCGGTCGCGCGGCGCCACCACCCGTACCAGCGGATCGATGTGCACCATGCGTGCGTCCGGATCGGCTTCGCGGATCGCCTTCACGCCGGCGATCGCGGCGCGGCACAGCGCCTCCAGCAGGCGTCTCCTGTCTTCCCGGCTGCTGCGATAGGGCGCGGCCCATCCCCATTCGCCGCCGCAGAAGGAAAAGAAGGTGATTTCGTTGATCGGCGTGAAGAAATGCGGGCCGCGCACCTTCGGCAGCACGTATTCGGCGGCGGCGCGGCAATAGCGCGCGAAGCGGTCCACGAAGGCGTCGGAGAACGGGTCCAGGTCGTCCGGATAACCATAGTGGCAGAGGTCCCAGATCGGCGTGATGCCTGAGGCATTCATCGCCTCGATGTAGGGATCGACCGATGAGAAGTCATACCGGCCGCCGCTGTCCACCAGCGGCCACTGGATGCCTTCGCGCGCCACGGCGATGCCCAGGTCGGCCAGGATCCGGTAATCCTCGGCGGTGTGACGGTCGTGCCCGGTTTCCGCAACCAGGTTGCGCCGCACGCCACCGTCGCCCCATACGAAGCTGGAGCATTCGAAGCCGGACAGGAAGAAGGTCGGAAAGATGCCTGGATGCCGTGCCATGCGAATCCTCTTTCGGTTTCAGCTGCTTGCGACGTTGCCTGCGGGTGCCCGCTCCTGTCTATTTCTTCTTGCGCGCAGTCGGCGGCAGCGCTGCCACCAGCTGCGCCAGGCGCGCCGGCTCCACATCACGCAGCAGGCCGATCGCGACCCGCAGCAGCTGGTTCTTTTTCGCCCTGACGCCGTGGGCGCGGCAGGCCTCCTTCAGCGCGGCGAGCGTCGCGTGGTCGTCCTTCGGCACCGCGAAGCTGTCGCGCACGGTTTTCACGCGCTCCTTGCGGCCGGGCGCCGGCACGATTCCCGGCGCATCCGCAGTCCGGGATGCAGCCTGCGGCGCGGCCATCCTGGCGTCCTGCACCGGGCCCGCACCGATCGGCCCGTTGGCGGCTTCGGGGCGTGCCGGGATCGAGGGCGCCGCGTCCGCGGCCTGCGCGGCCGGCAGGGCGCTCACTGCCGCCGCGATCGGCGCCTTGGCCGGCAGCGCGGCGCGTTTGCCACGCGTGCCGCGCGTGCCGGCGGCGGCAAAGGGCGCGCTGCCTTGCGTTGCGTCCTGCGCTGCGCCCGGCAGCGCGGCGCCGTCGGGCGCATGCCCGTCCGCCTGCGGCGGGGCCGCCACGCCGGCCGGCGCCTCGCAGGCGGGTGGCGTGGGCCGCTGGCGGGTGTGCTTGCCCGATTTTTTCTTGTTCAAGTCATCCATGGTGTCATCCTTGGTGGGTCACATTGTCAGCTCGTACTGATCGACAGCGGGATGGCGATCTCTTCCCAGCATCCCTTTTCTTTTTCCAGCCAGACCATCGCGGTCGGGTGGCGCTTTTTCCAGTCGCGCCCGACCTCGACCTCGATCCGGTTCTTCATGCGCACGCGCAGGTCGTCGACCTCGGCATCGAGCCGCGCGTGCATCAGCATCGCCGCCAGGCGCAGGGCAAGCTGGGCCTTGGCGAAGTCCGGGTCTTCCAGGGCGGCGCGCACCTTGCGCAGGTTGCCCTTCTGGCCCAGCACCAGGGTGGCCATGATGCGCTGCTCGCCCGTGGTGAAGCCGGGCAGGTCGGCGTTCTCGATGATGTAGGCGGCATGCTTGTGCGCGCCCGTGTGCGAAATCACCTGGCCGGCCTCGTGCAGCAGGCAGCTCCAGGCCAGGTAGCGCGCGTAGCGGTCCGATTCCGGTTTCAGGCGCGCGTGGAGGTGGGCCGCGATGCTCGCCGTGCGCTCGGCGCGGGCCGGGTCGACGCCGAAGCGCGCCATGCAGGACTGGATCGCCTCGTCGCGGCGGTCGCGCCGGTGCGCGCGCATGTCGAGGTCGCACAACACGCCCAGGCGCAGGCCGGCATCGACCGCGTTCAGGCGCCCGATGCCCAGCTCGCGCATGGCGGCGATCAGGACCGTCAGCCCCCCGACCATCACGACCACGCGGTCGGGCTTGATGCCGGGCAGGGTGAACTGCTCGACGCGGCCGATCTCGATCAGGCGCGCCTGCAGCGCCTCCAGGCTGGCCAGCGACAGCGTGCCGTCGCCGATGCCGTTGGTCGCCACCACCTCGGCCATCGCGCGGATGGTGCCGGACGAACCGTAGACGGCGCTCCAGGAACCGGGGGGGAACAGGGCCGGCGCGTCCTCCAGGCGCGCGCGCGCCGAGGTGATGGCGGCCTCGAACGCGTCCGGGGTGAGGGCGCCGCCGGCGAAGAAGGCCGTGGCCTGCGGCTGGGTGCCGATGCCGAAGGATTCGACGGCCTCGATCGTCGATCCGGTGCCGAGGATGACTTCGGTCGAGCCGCCGCCGATGTCGACCACCAGGCGCCGTTCCTGCGGCTGTGCCAGCACGTGGGCCACGCCCATGTAGATCAGGCGGCCTTCCTCTTCGCCGGAGATGATCTCGATCGGGTAGCCGATCGCGGCCTCCGCCTGCGGCAGGAAGGTGGCGGCGTTGCGCGCCACGCGCAGGGTATTCGTGGCCACCACGCGCACCCCGTCGAGCTGGTACTGGCCGAGGATCTCGGCGAACGCGCGCAGGCAGCGCAGGGCCTTGTCCATGGCTTCTTCGGTCAGCATGCCGTTCTCGTCGAGGCCGGCGGCAAGGCGCAGCGGGTCGCGCGCGGTGCGGACGATGCGCATCTGGTTGCCGGCGGGATGGCCGACGTGCAGGCGGAAGCTGTTGGACCCGAGATCGACTGCAGCAAACATGGTGTTCTCCTTTTTTTACCAGTATGCCAGTTCAATGTGACAAGGCGGTTCCTGGAAGGACAGCAGTGCGGGTAGTAGTGCAGGGCGGCAAGCGTACCGCCGGGATGCATAAAACGCGCTACCATCGGCCCGCAGGCAGGCACAGCGCCTGCCCCGCGCCGCAGGCCCGCTTCAAACCGAACACGTTCGCACATGGATACCGAACCGCAGCCCGTCCTTGCTCCCGCCGGTGCCCGCCTTGATCCGCCGCGCAAGGCCGGCGCCATCGCGCTGGCGCGCGGCATCGGCGTCGAGGCCGGCATGCAAGCGATCCTGGCCGGCTGCCTGGCGCATGCCGAGGCCAACCTGCGCGGCGTGCTCGAGAGCGACGACCCGGAATACCTGCACCAGATGCGCGTGGCCCTGCGCCGCTTCCGCTCGGCGCTCAAGCTGTTCGCACCGCTGGCGACGCTGCCCGCGCCGCTGGCAGGCGGGCTGTCCTGGCTGGGCGAGGTGCTGGGCAGCGCCCGCGACCACGACGTGCTGGCGTACACGACCCTGCCGGCGCTGGTTGCGGATGCAGATGCGGATGCGGGTGCCCGGGAGCGCCTGCGCCCGCTGCTGGAACGCGCCGCAGCGGTGGCGGCGCAGCAGCGCGCGGCCCTGCGCCAGGCGCTGCGGTCGCCGCGCTACACGGAGTGCATGCTGGCGCTGCACGCATGGGTCGATGGCGCGCGCTGGCGCGCGGGGCTGTCCGGCAAGCAGCGGGCGGCGCTGGACCAGCCGCTGGCGAAGTTTGCGCGCCGCGCGGTCAGGCGCGGCCATGCGCGCATCGGGAAACGCGGGCGCGGCCTGGCGCACCACGATGCGGCCGCGCTGCACCGGCTGCGCATTGCCTGCAAGCGCAACCGCTACGCGGTCGAGTTCTTCCGCGACCTGGCGCGCGGCAAGCCGGCGGCACGTTACATAAAAGCCCTGTCATCCCTGCAGGATACGCTGGGGCGGCGCAACGACAGCGCGGTGGCGCTGCGCCTGCTGCCGGGCCTGGGCGGCGACGCCGCGGAACTGGCCGGGCCGGTGGCGTTTGCGATGGGCTATCTCAGTTGCGGTGCCAGCGCCGGTCCCCAGGGCGTGCGCAAGCCATGGCGGCAGTTTTCACGCCTGGCGCCCGATAAACTGTTTTGAATGACGAGGAGGCCGACCCGATGGAACTGATCTTGTGGCGCCATGCCGAAGCCGAGGAGGGCGTGCCGGACCTGGCCCGGAAGCTCACCGCCAAGGGCGAGCGCCAGGCGAGGCGCATGGCGCGCTGGCTGCGCACGCAGCTGCCGAAGGACGCGCGCATTATCGTCAGTCCCGCCACGCGCACGCGCCAGACCGCCGACGCGCTGCACATGAACTGCGAGGTGCGCGAGGAACTGGCGCCGGGCTGCTCCGCCCAGCAGTTGCTGGCGGCGACCGGCTGGCCGGCGGCCAACGGCGTGACGGTGCTGGTCGGCCACAACCCGGCCATCAGCGACCTGGCCATCCTGCTGCTGGCCGGGCGCTCGGTGCCGGTCACGATGCGCAAGGGCGCGGCCTGGTGGTTTTCCAACCGCACCCGCGTCGGCGAGGCGCCGGTGCTGCTCAAGGCGGTGATGACGCCCTCGCTGCTGAAGAAGGGCTAAGTACTCGCCGGCGGGGACGACCGGACGTGTTCTTCGACTTTTCGCACACCATCGACTAGACTCTGTTCCTCATCCGTTTCGAGGGCAGCGCTTTGTCGATGGTTTTTCTTCCCCTATCCCCCATCCACCCGGCCGGCGAGGAGGGCGCATGGACCCCTTGCTGATCCTGGCCCTGCTGGTGATGGGCGCCTTCGGCGGTTTCGCCGCCGGGCTGCTCGGCATCGGCGGCGGCATGGTGCTGGTGCCCTTCATTACCATGATCTTCACCGCGCGCGGCGTCCCCGACGAATTCGTGGTGCACATGGCGATCGCCACCTCGCTCGGCACCATCCTGTTCACCTCGCTGTCCTCGGTGCGCGCCCACCACAAGCACGGCGCCGTGCGCTGGGACATCGTGAAACTGCTGGCGCCCGGGATCGTGATCGGGGCGACCATCGGCCCGTGGATCGGCAAGCAGATGAATGCATCGGTGCTGGCCTTCTTCTTCGGCATCTTCGTCGCGTTCTCGGCCACGCAGATGCTGCTCAATAAAAAGCCGGCGGCGGCGCGCGAACTGCCGGGCACGCCGGGCATGTTCGCCACCGGCGGCCTGATCGGCATCCTGTCGGGACTGGTAGGGGCGGGCGGCGGTTTTATCTCGGTGCCCTTCATGACCTGGTGTAACGTGCGCATCCACAACGCCGTGGCCACCAGCGCCGCCCTCGGCTTCCCGATCGCGCTGGCCGGCACGCTGGCGAACGTCTTCTACGGCTGGGGCGAACCGGGACTGCCGGACTATTCGCTCGGCTTCATCTATGTGCCGGCGCTGCTGATCATCGTCGCGGCCAGCGTCGTCATGGCGCCGCTCGGGGCGCGCACGGCGCACCGGATGCCGGTGCGGCAGTTGCAGAAGATATTTGCGGTGATCTTGTATGCCTTGGCCGCGTACATGTTCTGGAAGGCCGTGTAGGGTGGTCGGCTACACCCGGATACCTGAACAGTTGGCGGCCGTGACGCCGTCCACGCGTCCAACGTACCGTCGAATACCGGTGCGGCCAGGCATCCGCCGGTTGAACGCGTGGGCGGCGTTCGCGCCGCAGGTCAATCCGGCTTCAGGTGGAGCCGACCACCCTACGTCCATCCCGCGAATACGCCCAGCCCAGCATGATCAGCGCCGCGATGATCATCGGCAGCGACAGCACCTGGCCCGAGGTGATCGGCATGCCGGCGATCGTGGTTTCCCAGTCCGGCACGCGGAAGTATTCGGTGAAGAAGCGGGCGCAGCCGTACAGCAGGGTGAACATCGCGCCGACCGCCAGGCGCGGGCGCGCTTTACGGGCGAACGGCCACAGGATCAGGAACACGAGGATCCCGTCGACCAGCATCTGGTAGATCGGCGAGGGGTGGCGCAGTCCTTCCACGCCAGGCCAGAGCATCGCCCACGGCAGGCTCGGGTCGGCGATGCGGCCCGGCAGTTCGTGGTTGATGAAGTTGCCCAGGCGGCCGGCCGCGTAGCCGAGCGGGACCATCGGGGCGATGAAGTCGTACACGTCGAGCACGTTGCGTTTCGCCTTGCGCGCCCACAGCGACATCGCGATCAGCACGCCCAGGAAGCCGCCGTGGAAGGACATGCCGCCCTTCCAGACCATGAAGATCTCGAGCGGGTTGGCGAGGAAATAGGCCGGCTGGTAGAACAGCACTTCGCCCAGGCGCCCGCCGAGCACCACCCCGAGCATGCCGTAGAACAGCATGTCGTCGAGGTCTTCGTTCTTCCAGCCCTGCGCGGCGATGTGCGGCTGCTTGATGCGCACGCGGCCCAGGATCAGGAACAGGGCGAAGGCGACGACGTACATCAGGCCGTACCAGTGGATGGCGACCGGCCCGATCGAGAATGCGACCGGGTCGGGATTGGGGTGTACCAGCATAATTATTCTTTCCTCAATATGCGCCTTCGCGCTAATTCCAAAAAGCCCAGCAGCACCGGCGCCAGGTCGTCGCGGCGCCAGCACAGGCCCAGTTCGACGGGCGGCGACTGGCCTGCCAGGGCACGGTATTCTACGCCGGGGCGCATCAGGTTCGAGACGGATTGTGGCACAAGTGCCAAGCCCATGCCCGCCGAGACCAGGCTGACGATGGTCTGCATCTGGATCGCTTCCTGGCCGATCGTCGGCACGATGCCGGCGTCGTGGAAGCAGGCGAGGATGGCATCATGCAGCGCCGGTGCACTCTTGCGCGGGAAAATGATCAAGGGCAGGGCCGGGAGCGCGTCGAGCGCAACCGGCCCGTTCCCGTTTATCACGCCGGCGGGCGCGCACAGCACCAGCGGTTCTTCCAGCAGCTTCAAATAGTCGAGCGTCGCGTGCGCCTTCTCCGGCAGCGGCGGGATCACGAGGCCGGCGTCGATGCGTGCGTGCAGCAGGTCATCGATTTGCACGTCGGTGGTCGCTTCCTGCAGCGCCAGCTGCACGTCGGAGTAGGCGGCGCTGTAGTCGCGCAGCAGCGGCGGCAGCACGCTGTAGCCGGCCGGCGTGACGAAGGAGAGGGCAAGGCGGCCCGCTTCGCCGCTGGCCGCCCGGCGCACCAGTCCTGGCAGGTCCGCGGCCGCCTCCAGCAGGCGGCGCGCCTCGGGCAGCAGGGCGGCGCCGGCGGGCGTCAGCGCGACCTGGCGGCGGCTGCGCAGGAACAGCGGCGTGCCCAGCGCCTCCTCGAAGGCGGCAATCGCTTGCGACAGCGGCGGCTGGGTCATGTGCAGGCGCGCGGCGGCGCGGCCGAAATGGAGCTCTTCGGCGACGGTGACGAAATAACGCAGCTGGCGCAGTTCAAGGTTCATCGATATGCGTTTCCATGGATATTGACTCAATCGATATGACTTTCATATCACAAGCCGGCACATCTTACATTTGACGCGCTTGCGGGCACAAGGCATGCTGGGAAAATCGTAGATCGAGGAGTCCACCATGACCGACCAAGCACGCTACAACCGCCGCTCGCGCAACGTCACCGAAGGCGTCGCCCGCAGCCCGAACCGTTCGATGTACTACGCGATGGGCTACCGGGAGGAAGACTTCAGCAAGCCGATGATCGGGGTGGCCAACGCCCACTCGACCATCACGCCGTGCAACTCCGGCCTGCAGAAGCTGGCCGACGTGGCGATCGCCGCCATCCGGGACAGAGGCGGCAACCCGCAGGTGTTCGGCACGCCGACGATTTCCGACGGCATGTCGATGGGCACCGAAGGCATGAAGTTCTCGCTGATCTCGCGCGAAGTCATCGCCGACTGCATCGAAACCTGCGTCAACGGCCAGTGGATGGACGGCGTGGTCGTGATCGGCGGCTGCGACAAGAACATGCCGGGCGGGATGATCGCGCTGGCGCGCGCCAACGTGCCGGGCATCTATGTGTATGGCGGCACCATCAAGCCGGGCCACTGGAAGGGGAAGGATCTGACCATCGTGTCGGCCTTCGAGGCGGTCGGCGAATTCACGGCCGGGCGCATGAGCCGGGAAGATTTCGACGGCATCGAGAAGAACGCCTGCCCCTCGTCCGGTTCCTGCGGCGGCATGTACACGGCCAACACCATGTCCTCGTCCTTCGAGGCGCTCGGCATGTCGCTAATGTATTCGTCGACGATGGCCAATCCGGACGACGAAAAGGTGGCATCGAGCGCGCAGTCGGCGCGCGTGCTGGTGGAGGCGGTGAAGCGCGACCTCAAACCGCGCGACATCATCACCCGCGCGTCGATTGAAAACGCGGTGTCGCTGATCATGGCGACCGGCGGCTCGACCAACGCCGTGCTGCACTACCTGGCGATCGCCCACGCGGCCGACGTCGAATGGACGCTGGACGATTTCGAGCGCGTGCGGCGCAAGGTGCCGGTGATCTGCAACCTGAAGCCTTCGGGCCAGTACGTGGCGACCGATTTGCACAAGGCCGGCGGCGTGCCGCAGGTAATGAAACTGCTGCTGGACGCCGGCCTGATGGACGGCAGCTGCATCACCATCACCGGCCGCACCCTGGCCGAGGAACTGGCCGATGTGCCCTCGACGCCGCCGGCCGGCCAGGACGTGATCCGCCCACTCGACCAGGCGCTGTATGCGCAGGGCCACCTGGCGGTCCTGAAGGGGAATCTGTCGCCGGAAGGCTGCGTGGCGAAGATCACCGGCCTGAAGAATCCGGCGATCACCGGCCCGGCGCGCGTGTTCGACGACGAGTATTCGGCGATGGACGCGATCATGGCCAAGCGCATCAACCCGGGCGACGTGCTGGTGCTGCGCTACCTCGGCCCGAAGGGCGGCCCCGGCATGCCTGAAATGCTGGCCCCGACCGGCGCGCTGATCGGCCAGGGCCTGGGCGAATCGGTCGGCCTGATCACGGACGGGCGCTTCTCGGGCGGCACCTGGGGCATGGTGGTCGGGCACGTGTCGCCGGAAGCCTTCGAGGGCGGGACGATCGCGCTGGTGCAGGAAGGCGATTCGGTGACGATCGACGCGAATGCCCTGCTGATCCAGCTGAACGTGCCGGACGATGAAATCGCGCGCCGCCGCGCCGCCTGGACCCGGCCCGCGCCGCGTTACACGCGCGGGGTGCTGGCCAAGTTCGCCGCGCTGGCGTCGAGCGCGAGCAAGGGGGCGGTCACCGGTTGACCCGTAGGGGGCATTGAGGCCAATGGCCTCAATGACGGGTTCAGCGGACGGCTCGTAGTTCAGGCCCCCAGCCTGAACTACTCCACGCGTTCAACCATCCTGTGATACCTCGCGACATATCGTCCGGTGGTTGAACGCGTGGACGGCCCGGGCAGCGGGCAGGCACCTGCAAGGGGGGGAGCCGTCCATCCTACGTCCGTACAAGCAGGCGTTCAGGCCCGCTGATCGGGCACCGGCAGCGGCTCCGGCTCCGACCCATGCGGCCGCCGCAGCGGCACGCGCACCAGGAACTCGCTGCCGCGGCCCACGCCCTCGCTGCGCACTTCGACCGTTCCCTGGTGCAGCGTCACGATCTCGCGCACGACCGCCAGGCCGATGCCGAGCCCGGCGCCGCGGCCGGCGGCGGGGTTGCCGGCCTGGGTGAAGACGTCGAAGATGCGCGGCAGCAGCTCCGGGCTGATGCCCTGGCCGTTGTCCTTGATGGTGCAGACGAAATGGGTCTGGTCGACGGTCGCCGTGGCCCAGACGGTGCCGCCGGCGGGGGTGTACTTGACGGCGTTGTTGAGCAGGTTGACGAAGACCTGCAGCATGCGCCGCGGATCGACCTCGATCTCGATCGGCAGCGGCGGCAGCACCGGCACCAGGGCCAGGTTCTTGGCCTGCGCCGCGGTGCGGCAACTGTCGAGCGCTTCGTGCAGGCTGTCCTGCAGCCGGATGCGTTCGTAGGCGATGCTCATTTTGCCGGTTTGCACCCGCGTCAGGTCGACCAGGTCTTCGACCAGCCGTTCCAGGAAGCCGATCTGGCGCTCCATCACCTGCATCGGCTGCGCCTGGCGCGGGTCGCCCCCGGGCAGGCGCTTCATGAGTTCCAGGCCCGTCTTCAGGGGCGAGAGCGGATTGCGCATCTCGTGGGCGATGGTGCCGATGAAGACGTTCTTCTCGGTCTGCTGGACGCTGCGTTCGTGCAGCACGTTCTCCAGGTATTTCATGCGCGCGCGCAGGTGGGTCGCATCACGGAAAATCTTCACGAAGCGCGGCGGGCTGCCGGGAGGCGAGGGCAGCAGGATCGAGACGCCGCTCGACCACATGCGCGAGCCGTCCTTGCGCAGGTGCCAGCGTTCGTCTTCGGCCACGCCGACGATGCGCGCCGTGTTCGCCTCATGCTCGTCGAGCTTGCGCTCGCGGTCTTCGGGGACGAACAGCATCGCGGTCGGCTGGCCCAGCACCTCCTCCGCCGTCCAGCCCGTGAGATAGAAGGCGCCCTCGTTCCAGCCGCTGATGCGGTAATCGTGCTCGTAGAAGACGATGCCGTACTGGCGCGTGTCGCGCAGCATCAGGTCAGTGAAGGCACTGGCCTGTTCCGCGGTCCAGTGACTGTTCGGCGCTTGAGCCATGAAATTCCTCGCGTGGTAGGCGCCCTGAAGCGATGCGCTCGACGGGCGAGGGTCGCGAGCACGGCCGAAGGCGCCACGCCGACCCGGGTTTGTCTGCCATTCTAGCGGGAGGCGCCAAACCGGGGCTCACGCTTGAGCCGCTGAGTGAACGCGGCGGTTCGCGATGGAAGCTTGTATGGAGCTTGTCGAGGGGCTTATTTGCGCTTGTCGAAAGACTGCTTCACGCGCGCCTGGCGGCGCTTCTCGTCTTCGTTGTGCGCCTTCTTCTTGTCCCAGCCAAGCAGCGGTTCGATGTATTCGAACCAGACGAAGGCGAACACCATCAGGCCGACGATCCACCACCAGGACAGCTCGGCGAAGCGCCAGACTTCAAAGAAGCGCAGGGCGAGCAGCGCTGCAATCAACAGGATCAAGGGCATGTTTTCCTCCAAAACCCGGCCATCTTACAAAGATTCTAGTGCTCTGTGGCAAAATTGCGCCGCGCAGTGGCATTGCCGCAACCACAAAGCGTAAGCGACGTTACAGAGTGTGACGACGAGCAGCCATCCGGCGAAAACGCGGTAGAATGCCAACATTACTTTTGGAGAAGTCAGATGAAACGGTCCTTGATCTTGTGCGGTGTCTTGTCGGTTCTTGCATCCTCGAGCGCATTCGCGCAGGCCGACCTCGCAAAAGCAAAGAATTGCATGGCCTGCCATGCCGCCTCGACCAAGCTCGTCGGTCCTGCCTACAAGGACGTCGCGGCCAAGTATGCCGGCCAGAAAGGCGCCGAAGACAAGCTGGTGGCGAAAGTCATGAAGGGCGGCTCAGGCGCCTGGGGGCCGGTGCCGATGCCGGCCAATCCGCAGGTGAGCGAAGGCGAGGCGCGCAGCCTCGTCAAGTGGATCTTGGCAACCAAGTAAGCCTGCAAAAGCAGCGTTAAAAAAAGCGCGCCGGCGTCAACCGAGCGCGCTTTTTTGCTTTTTTTGTAATGACGGACAGTTCAGCGGATGACGTCGATCCTGGTGCGCTTGCCACCTTTATACGTGTAGAGCGTCAGGGCGCCGTTGTTGATGTCGCCGTTGGCATCGAAGGTGATCGGGCCGGTCACACCCTTGTAGTTGATCCGCTTGAGTTCCGGCAGGTATTTCATCGGCTCGGCCGATTTCGCGGCCTGCATCGCCGCCGCCATCACCATCACCGCGTCGTACACGTAGGGCGCATATAGCTGCACCTCCTGCCCGGTCTTCTGCTTGAAGCGGGCGCGGAAGTCGGCCATGGCCTTTTCCTGCTCGGGGCCGGCCACGCCGCCCGCCTCGGCGCAGATCACCTTGCCTTCGCCGACGGCGTCGCCCGCCAGGCGGCCCAGCGCCTCGGTGCAGATCCCGTCGCCGCCCATGAAGCGGGCGTCGATGCCGAGCGCCTTTATCTGCTTGAGCATCGGTCCGCCCACCGAATCCATGCCCCCGAAGAACACCAGGTCCGGCTTTTTCGCGCGGATCGAGGTCAGGATGGCCGTGTAGTCGGTCGCCGTGGCGCTGGTGAACTCCTTGCCGACGATGCGCACGCCCGGTGCCTTGGCGCCCTTCATGAACTCGGCGGCCACGCCCTGGCCGTAGGTGGTGCGGTCGTCGATGACGGCGATATTCTTGACCTTCAGCGTATCGACCGCGTATTTGCCGAGGGTGCCGCCGAGCTTGGCGTCGTTCGCCACCACCCGGAACGCGCCCGGGAAGCGCTGCTTCGTGTACTGGGTGGCGGTGGTGGCCGGCGAGATCTGCGGGATGCCGGCGTCGTTGTAGATCTTCGAAGCGGGTACCGAAGTGCCCGAATTCAGGTGGCCGATCACGCCTTTCACTTTGGCGTCGACCAGTTTCTGGGCGACCGCCGTGCCCTGCTTCGGATCGGAGGCGTCGTCCTCGGCCAGCAGCTGCAGCGTCACCTTCTGGCCGTTGATCGTGAAGCCTTTTGCGTTGAGTTCGTCGACCGCCATGCGGGCGGCCAGCTCATTGTCCTTGCCGAGGTGGGCATTCGGACCCGACACCGGGGCGACGTGGCCGATCCGGACGACCTGCTGGGCATGGGCGGCGCCGGCCAGGCACAAGGCGATGAGGAGGGTAATGCGCTTGATGCTCATGCGTTCTCCATTCGAGGGTGGAGGCGACCGCCTTGAATCAACCGCCGGCGCGCGCCGATGAAGGTTTGTAGCAGAGCAAAAGGTACAACAAATTTTTGGCTTGGGAAAGCAATAAAGCGAAGAAGGGGCCGCGCTTACTTCTGCACGGCCGCGATCTGTTGCGCGACCATCTGCTCGACCGTCTGGCGCAGGCCGATGTGGATCTGGTCGCCCGCCGAGGCCAGGGCGTTGCGCACCACGGCGTCGAGTTGCGGCTGCAGCTGCGCCAGGATGCGTTCGACGATGCGCAGCTCGAGGGCGTCCCAGTCGGGCGCGGCCGCTTGTGGGGCCAACTTCGGGGCCGACGTCGGCGCCGGCGCTGCGGGCTCCACGGCGGCGTCGGCGGAAACCGGTTCGGCCGGCGCCTGCTCCACGAACACCGCTTCGGTGAGCAGGGGCGGCTCCAGCACGACTTCAGTCAACACGGGAATGCTGCTGTCAAACGCTGGATTCGGGTTCATGACTGTCCTGCGACGAAGTGGGTCAGGGGATAGGACTGCTTCTTGTAGGCGACGTAGCGCTGGCGGCCGGCGGCGGCGTCATCTTCGTCCGTGGAGATGATCTCGAAGACGCGGGTGAACCGGTCGAAGCTGCTGGGCGTGCGCCGGGTCAGGTTGACCAGCATGTCGTAATGCGGCAGCGGCGCCGTGTCGCTGCTGGTGACGATGACCGGCGTCTCCGGCGCCAGCGGGTCGCTCGCCAGCACGTGCGGAATGAAATCGGTCTCCGACAGCGTCCACAGGGCGTCGTTCAGCATGGCGGCCTGCGCCGCGTCCTCGGCCAGCAGCACGACTTTCGCCTTCGCCGCATAGGCCTTGCGCGCCAGGCGGCAGGCGTAGGCGAGCTTGTCGGAGATATTGGTGTGGAAGTCGATCCGGGTCATGGTTCAGGATTCTAAACCGGCGCGCAGGCTGGTGGTGAGTCGGATGGTGCAATCCTTGCGCGGATGTGATGCGCTTCCCGGCGCCGCCGGGAAGCAGTGCATCTGCGAGGATGCCGGACGCTTAACTGCGGGAAGATTACCGGGCGCCGTCGGGACTTCCTGCCGCGTTCATCCCGTTGTGGCGCAGCAGGGCGTCGATCGACGGCTCGCGGCCGCGGAAGGCTTTAAAGGATTCCAGCGCCGGGCGCGAGCCGCCCATCGCCAGGATCTCGCGCTGGAAGCGCCGCCCCGTTTCCGCCGACAATTCTCCGCCGCCGGCCTCGACGGCCTCTTCAAACGCGGCATACGCATCGGCCGACAGCACCTCGGCCCACTTGTAGCTGTAGTAGCCGGCCGCGTAGCCGCCCGCGAAGATGTGGCCGAACGAGTGCTGGAAGCGGTTGAAGGACGGCGGGACCAGCACCGAGAATTTGCTGCGCACCTCGTCGATCAGCTGCTGCACGGTCTGCTGGCTGTTCGGGTCGAAGTCGTAGTGCAGGTGCATGTCGATCAGCGAGAACTCGACCTGGCGCAGCGTCTGCATCCCCGACTGGAAGTTCTTCGCCGCCAGCATCTTGTCGTACAGCGCGCGCGGCAGCGGTTCGCCCGTCTTGTAGTGGGCGGTCATGCCTTGCAGCACGTCCCACTCCCAGCAGAAGTTTTCCATGAACTGCGAGGGCAGCTCGACCGCATCCCATTCCACGCCCGAGATGCCCGACACCGACAGCTCCTCGACTTCGGTCAGCATGTGGTGCAGGCCGTGGCCGAATTCGTGGAACAGGGTCGTCACCTCGTCGTGGGTGAACAGCGAAGGCTGCAGCTTGCCGTCCACCGTTGCCGGCGGCGTGAAGTTGCAGGTGAGGTAGGCCACCGGCGTCTGGATGATGCCGCCGGTCGTCATGCGGCGCCCGCGCGCGTCGTCCATCCACGCACCTTGCCCCTTGCCGGCGCGTGCGTACAGGTCGAAATAGAACTGGCCGACAAGGGCGCCGTCGCGCTCGATGCGATAGAAGCGCACGTCCGGGTGCCAGACCGGGGCCGTGTCGGGCTTGATCTGGACCGAGAACAGCGATTGCACGACCTTGAACAGGCCTTCGATCACCTTCGGCTCCGGGAAGTACTCTTTGACTTCCTGGGCCGAGAAGGCGTAGCGCTTCTCGCGCAGCTTTTCCGAGGCGTAGGCCACGTCCCAGGCCTGCATGTCCTCGATCCCGAGCTCGTCCCTGGCAAAGGCGCGCAGCTCGGCCAGGTCTTTCTCGGCGAACGGGCGGGCGCGCTGTGCCAGGTCTTCGAGGAAGTGAATGACATGCTCCGGGCTCTCGGCCATCTTCGGCACCAGCGACACTTCCGCGAAATTGCGGTAGTCGAGCAGCTTGGCTTCCTCGTCGCGCAGTTTCAGCAGGGTGGCGATGTTGGCCGTGTTGTCCCACTTCTCCAGTTCGCTGAAGACGGACCCCATTTCCGAGGCCTTCGTGGCGCTGGCGCGGTAGATGGTTTCGCGAAGCTTGCGGCTGTCGGCGAACTGCAGCACCGGGAAGTAGGACGGGAAGTGCAGGGTGAACTGCCAGCCGGCCTTGTTCTCGGCCTCGGCCGCGGCGCGGGCCGCCTGCTTGACGTCGTCGGGAATGCCGGCCAGTTCCGCCTCATCCTCGACCACGAGCTTGTAGTCGTTGGTGGCGTCCAGCACGTTCTGCGAGAAGCGGGTGGAGGTGGCGGCGTGCTGTTCCTGGATCTCGGCGAAACGCGCCTTTTTCTCTTCGGGCAGCTCGGCGCCGCCCAGGCGGAAGTCGCGCAGGGCGTTCTCGACGATGCGCTTGCGTGCCGGGCTCAGGCTCTCGTAGGCGGCGCCGGCGCGAATCGCCTTGTATTTGTCGAACAGGACTTCGTTCTGGCCGAGGGTGGTCCAGAATTCGGTGACTTTCGGCTGGTTCTCGTTGTAGGTGGCGCGCAGTTCCGGCGTGTCGGCCACGTGGTTCAGGTGGTTGACGATGCCCCAGGCGCGGCCCAGGCGCTCGGTCGCTTCTTCGAGCGGCACCACGAAATTGTCCCAGGTGACGTCGTCGCTCGGTTCCTCGAGCCTGGCGACGACCTCGGAGGCCTCCTTGATCAGCTGCTCGATGGCCGGGGTGACGTGTTCCGGGCGGAACGCATCAAAACGCGGCAGTCCCGAGAAATCGAGGAGGGGGTTACTGGTGTCGATGCTCATGGTGTTCCTTCCTAGAAGTTCCGAAATCGCTCCGTCGGAGCGATTCCGCTCGTTCACGCTTAATTGCTTAATTAATTAAATTATGCGACGCCCGGCTTCGGATCCATTCCTGCGGCCTGGCCGAGCTGTTCCTGTCGCTTGCCGAGCACGCGTTCCGCGGACTCGACGGTGTTCATCAACAGCATGGTAATCGTCATCGGGCCGACGCCACCCGGCACCGGCGTGATGTGCGAAGCCACTTCTGCTACGCCGGCAAAGTCGACGTCGCCGCACAGCTTGCCGGCGTCGTCGCGGTTCATGCCGACGTCGATCACGATCGCGCCCGGTTTCACCATGTCGGCGGTGACGGTATTGCGGCGGCCGACGGCGGCGACGACCACGTCGGCCTGGCGCGTGTACACGCCCAGGTCCGGCGTCGCGCTATGGCATATGGTCACGGTAGCGTTGGCTTGCAAGAGCAGCAGCGCCATCGGCTTGCCGACCGTGTTCGAGCGGCCGATCACCACCGCGTGCTTGCCGCGCAGGTCATAGCCGGTGCTTTCGATCAGCTTCATGCAGCCGTAGGGCGTGCACGGGCGGAAACCCGGCAGGTTGGCGACCAGTTCGCCGGCCGACAGCACCGAGTAGCCGTCGACGTCCTTGCTGGTGGCGATCGCCTCGATGACCTTGGCCGGGTTGATGTGGCGCGGCAGCGGCATCTGCACCAGGATGCCGTGGATGCTCGGGTCTTCGTTCAGGGCGGCGATGCGGGCGAGCAGGGCGGCTTCGGTCAGGTCGGCATCGTATTTTTCCAGCACCGAGTGGAAACCGACGTCGCCACAGGCCTTGACCTTGTTGCGCACATAGACCTGGCTGGCAGGGTCTTCACCGACCAGGATCACGGCCAGGCCCGGCTGCTGGCCGGCTGCGGTGAGTTTGGCGGCGCGGCCGGCGATTTCGGCACGCAGTTGCTGGGAAAGTTGGACTCCGTCGATCAGTTGGGCTGGCATGGTGGGGCTCATCACTGGACAAAGAGTAAATTATAAGGCCGCCGTGGATATCGCGCGCCGCGGTCCGTGGTTCGTTGTCATATTTATAGGCGGGGCAAGGGTGGTAACCAGAAGTATTCATGGTGCATGGCGGCCGGTGACATGCAATGAATGTAGGGTGGACTCCCGAGTCCACGCGTTACGGAACCGTTCCGCAATCGAATCTTATGCCTCGGCTGCGCATTCCGAATGCCGTCGCTGATGTTCAGGCGCCATACGCGTGGACTCGGGAGTCCACCCTGCGACCCGTAAATCACGCATTTTCGTGATCAATTCCATATTATGAAATGATATATCGTAATTTGAAAAAGGCTTATTGCACTGGTAGAATCTCTGGGTTATTTTCAGGTTAGTTGTTCAATACAATCCGCCGCCGGCGATCTGGGGATCGAGGGTGGGGCACACCAAACTTAGGAGACGCATCAATGTCAGCTCAACTCGATCAGTTGACGGCGCAGGCCGCCAACGACCCGGACACGCTCGAAACGAAGGAATGGCTTGACGCGCTGGAAGCGGTCATCGAAAACGAAGGTACCGACCGCGCGCACTACCTGATGGAGCGCCTGGTCGACCTGGCGCGCCGCCGCGGCGCCCACATCCCGTTCTCCAGCAACACCGCCTACGTCAACACGATTCCGGCCCACCTGAACGTGAACTGCCCGGGCAACCTCGAATATGAAGAGCGCCTGCGCTCGTGGATGCGCTGGAACGCGATGGCGATGGTGGTGAAAGCCAACCGCGCCGACGGCGACCTGGGCGGCCACATCTCGTCGTTCGCCTCGCTGGCGAACATGCTGGGCATCGGCTTCAACCACTTCTGGCACGCCGAGACCGAAGACCACGGCGGCGACCTGCTGTACATCCAGGGCCACTCCTCGCCCGGCATCTACGCGCGCGCCTTCCTGGAAGGCCGCATCTCCGAAGAGCAGCTGCTGAACTTCCGCCGCGAAGTCGACGGCAAGGGCCTGTCGTCCTACCCGCACCCGAAGCTGATGCCGGACTTCTGGCAGTTCCCGACCGTCTCGATGGGCCTGGGCCCGCTGATGGCGATCTACCAGGCGCGCTTCCTGAAGTACCTGCACAACCGCGGCATCGCCGACACGGCGAACCGCAAGGTCTGGGTCTTCTGCGGCGACGGCGAGATGGACGAGCCGGAATCGATGGGCGCGATCGGCATGGCCGCGCGCGAGCGCCTCGACAACCTGGTCATGGTCGTCAACTGCAACCTGCAGCGCCTGGACGGTCCGGTGCGCGGCAACGGCAAGATCATCCAGGAACTGGAAGC
>JBBWZO010000064.1:0-4367 GCA_039649125.1 Massilia sp.
AGGTTCTTGAATTGTTCGGCGTAGTCGAACTCTTCTTCGAGCGGACAGGACAGGTGGGAGTGGGTGTGCAGGACGGACAGATCGAGCTGGTTCGGCCACCAGTCCTTGTTTCGCCGCGGCCGGCCGGCCTTCGGCGTCGGGGCGGGGATGGCGGGATTTTCGCTTTCGCTGACGCTTTGGGTATTCTCTTTGTCGGGCATGTCGGTCTCCATCGGACAGGACTCATCGTTAAAGAATTTGTCAACAGCAGGTCAAGCCTAAGGCTTCTTGCGGCGATAGCACAATAAGATTTTATTAATGAAGTCGATAGGAGAAGTCCTGATCTGTTCGACATGCATGCGATGTCGTTGGCCATCATACTGGTGGTGGTCTAGCTGTACATCCCGAACCGCCTGCCGTACGCATCGAGCATCGCGGCGGTCACGACGATCGTCTTCGTCTTCCTGGCCGACCGCTACAGCCCGCGGACGCCCGCCGACGAATTCACGACAGGATTGATCCGGAATAAAAATAGAGAAGGCGATATGAGAAAGGCATATCGCCTATGGG
Organism: Massilia sp.; assembly: GCA_039649125.1. Lineage (GTDB taxonomy): Bacteria > Pseudomonadota > Gammaproteobacteria > Burkholderiales > Burkholderiaceae_D > Telluria. Next base: position 550 of record JBBWZO010000064.1, read on the forward strand.
CTTGAGTTTGCTCAACTGAATCCGGCAGGCCAGTGACACGGCCGGAAGCAGGCCTCAGGCCTTCGCTTCCTCCACCACCCCCGCCTCGACGAACCCATCGATCTCGCCATCGCTGTACCCATACTCCCGCAACAGCTCGCGCGAATGCTCCCCCAGCATCGGCGCCGGCCGGTCGACCCGCGTCGCCGTCTTCGAAAAGTGAATCGGACACCCAAGCGCGCGGGTAGGCCCAGCCTGCGGATGCTCCAGCTCCACCACCATCCCCCGCGCCAGCGTTTGCGGATGCGTAAGCGCCTCGGCCATCGTGTGCACCGGCCCGACAGGAACGCCCGCTCCGTCGAGAATGGCGATCCATTCCGCCTTGCTGCGGGTGGCCACGATCTCGCTCATCATCGACACCAGCGCCTCGCGGTTCTCCATGCGGTCCGTATTCGTCCTGAAGCGTCGATCCTCGCACCACTCGGGCCGCCCGAGTGCCACCGCGATGCGCTCCCAGTTGCCCTGATTGGCGCCGCCGATGTTGATCCAGCCGTCGCTGGCCTGGAAGGCCTGGTAGGGCGCGGTCAGCAGGTGGGCGGAGCCGGTCGGCCCCGACGATTCTCCCGTCGCAAAATAGATGGCCGCCTGCCAGTAGGTCTGCTGCAGGGCCGCCTCGATCAGGGAGGTATCGACCACCTGGCCTTCGCCGGTCTTGAGTTTATGCACATAGGCGGCGGTGATGCCGGCCATCGCGAGGATGCCGGCGTTGGTGTCGGCAATCGAATTGCCGGTCTTGACCGGAGGTCCCCCCGGCTCGCCGGTGATCGACATCAGGCCGGAGAATCCCTGGGCGATCAAATCGAAGCCGGGCTTGTCGGCGTCGGGGCCGTCGCGGCCGTAGCCGGAGACGGCGCAGTAGATCAGGCCCGGATTGACTTTGCTGAGCACGTCGTAGCCGAGTCCCAGTTTTTCGAGGGTGCCGCGGCGGTAGTTTTCGGTCAGGACGTCGGCCTCTTTTACCATGCGCAGCAGGATGTCGCGGCCCTGCGCGTGCTTCAGGTTGAGGGCGATGCCGCGCTTGTTGCGGTTCAGGATCATGAAGGGCGCCGAGACGCCGTTCACGCGTGGCTCGCGGTAGGCGCGCGCATCGTCGCCGCCGGGCAGCTTCTCGACCTTGATGACGTCGGCGCCCATGTCGGCCAGCATCATGCCGCAGGTGGGACCAGCCATGATCTGCGCCAGCTCGAGGACGCGCATGCCCGCCAGGGGGCCGGTGTGTGTTGGTTTGGTCGTCATGCTCCGCTCCACTGTGGGCGTTGTTTGTCGAGGAAGGCGTTGACGCCGATTTTGAAGTCAAAGCTGCCGTAGGCGGCGCGGATCAGGTCTTCGGCGTCCGGCAGACCTGCATTCACGAGGCGCCGGATCGCTTCCTTCGACACCCGCATCGTCACCGGCGCATGGCTGGCGAGCCGTTTGCACATGCTCGCGACTTCTTCTTCCAGAGCACCGGGCTCGGCCACTTTGGTCACGAAACCGCAGGCCTGCGCTTCGAGCGCGCCGATGGTCTCGGCCAGCAGCAGCAGGCGCTTCGCGGTCGGCACGCCCACCGCGGCGACGACGCGCGCCGTGTTCTTCATCGACAGGCAGTTGCCGAGCGTGCGCGCGATCGGCACGCCGAAGCTGGAGTTGGGCGTGGCGATCCTGAAATCACAGGCGGCGCTGATCGCCAGGCCGCCGCCGATCGCCCAGCCTTCGACGATGGCGATGGTCGGCATCGGCAGGCTTTCGATCTGGCCCACGCGCTCGTCGATGGCCTGTTCGTAGGCGATGCCGTCGTCGCCGCCCTCGGCATTGTCCCTGAAGGTGCGGAACTGTTCGATGTCGGTGCCGGCGACAAAGGCTTCGCCGCCGGCGCCGCGGATGGTGGCGACCCGGACCGATGGGTCGGCCGCGATGCGGGTGCAGATCGCGCCCAGTTCTTCATACATCGCCCACGTCATCGCGTTACGCGCCTGCGGGCGGTCGATCAGGATGGCCGCCACGCCATCCGATATCGTCAGCTGTACCTTACCATTCTGCTCGCTCATGAGGTCCTTTCAAAGATCAGCTTTGAGATGCGGGGACGGAAAGGGCGCGCGCCAGCACGCGCGCCACGTGGACGGCTTCGCGTTGCGCGCCGTCGGCGATCTGGTGGCGGCAGCTGGTGCCGTCCGCCACCAGCACCGTGTCGGCGCCTGCGGCGCGCACCGCCGGCAGCAGGGACAGTTCGGCCATCTGCATCGACACGTCGTAGTGCTTCGCTTCGTAGCCGAAGCTGCCCGCCATGCCGCAGCAGGTCGATTCGATCAGTTCCACCTTGAGGCCGGGGACCAGGCCCAGCACCGTCTGTACCGGCCGCACCGCATCGAAGGCTTTCTGGTGGCAGTGCCCGTGCAGCAGCGCGCGCGCTTCCGGCAGGGCTTTGAATGTCAACTTCAGCTTGCCGGCGGCGTGCTCGCGCGCCAGGAATTCCTCGAACAGCAAGGCCTGCGCACCCAGGGCCTCGGCGTCCCGGCCCAGGCCCATGACCAGGAATTCGTCGCGCAGGGTGAGCAGGCAGGACGGCTCCAGCCCGACCACCGGCAGGCCGCGCGCCACGAAGGGGCGCAGCGCTTCCACCACGCGGCGCGCCTCCGCCTTGGCCTCGTCGACCAGGCCGCTGGCGAGGTAGGTGCGGCCACAGCACAAGGGCCGCCCGGGCTCGGCATCCTGCGCCGCCGGACGCGCCACGTGCACCTTGTAGCCGGCCGCCTGCAGCACCTGCAGCGCGGCCGCGGCGTTTTCGCTTTCGAAGTAATTATTGAAGGTGTCGGCGAACAGGACGACGTCGGCCTGCTCCGGCGCCAGGGACGGCGCTTTCACGCCGGCCAGGAAGGTGTCGCTGCGCCAGCCCGGCAGCGAGCGCCGGGCCGACAGGCCGAGCAGCTTCTCGGACAGGCGCGCCGCCCCCGGCAGCGTATCGCGCAGGTTGGCCAGCCAGGGCAGGCGCGCCGCCCATGGCGCCCAGCGCGGCAGGTTGGCGATCAGCTTGTCCTTGCGCGACAGGCCATGCTTTTTCTGATAGTGGTACAGGAATTCGGTCTTCATGCGCGCCATGTCGACCCCGGTGGGGCAGTCGCGCTTGCAGCCCTTGCAGCTGACGCAGAGATCCAGCGTCTCGCGCATCGCCTCCGATGTCAACCCGTCTTCGCCCAGCTGGCCGGACAAGGCCAGGCGCAGCGTGTTGGCGCGGCCGCGCGTCAGGTGCTGCTCGTCCTTGGTGACGCGGTAGCTCGGGCACATGGTGCCGGCGTCGAACTTGCGGCAATGGCCGTTGTTGTTGCACATGTCGACGGCCTTGGCGAAACCGCCGGCCGGGTCGCCGCCGGTGCCGGGCGCCGTGCTTTGCTCGGTCACCGGGTCGACCTGCACGTTCCAGGCCGACCAGTCCAGCGCCGGCCGCAAGGGCGCCGGCTGGTAGCCCGGCTTGTAGCGGAACAGGGACCTGTCGTCCATGCGCGTGGTGCGCACGATCTTCCCGGGGTTCATCAGCCCGGCCGGGTCGAACAGCCCCTTGATTTCCTCGAACGCGCGCACGAGGCGCGGGCCGAACTGCCACGCCACCCATTCGCTGCGCACCAGGCCGTCGCCGTGCTCGCCCGAGAAGGCGCCCTTGTACTTGCGCACCAGGGCACCCGCCTCTTCGGCGATGGCGCGCATCTTTTCGGCGCCGCCGCGGCGCAAATCCAGGATCGGGCGCACGTGCAGGGTGCCGACCGAGGCGTGGGCGTACCAGGTGCCGCGCGTGCCGTGGCGGGCGA
>JBBWZO010000113.1:0-5476 GCA_039649125.1 Massilia sp.
GAGCCTGCAGCGCGCGCAGCTGTTCCAGCGTTTCCACCCCTTCCGCAACCACGCTCATCCCGAGCACGTGCGCCATCGACAGGATCGCCCGGAAGAATGCCTCGTCGTCCTTGTCCCTGCCGAGCCGCGCGGTGAACGTCCGGTCCACTTTCAGCACATCCATGTCGAATTGCCGGAGCAGGCCCAGCGACGAGTAGCCGGTCCCGAAATCGTCGACCAGCAGTTTGATCCCAAGCGCCCCCATGGCCGCGAGCTTGCCGGCCACCGCCGGGTCGGCGCCCATCATGCATGACTCGGTGATCTCGATTTCGATCAGCGACGGTTCGATAGCGTGACGCGCCATGCAGGCTGCCAGGAACTGGCTGACATCGCCGCGATCGAACTGGCGCGGCGAGACATTGATCGAGACCGGCACCAGCGGCAGGCCTTGCGCCTTCCATGCGGCCAGTTGGGCGCAGGTTTTTTCGATGACCAGTTCGCCCAGCTGCACGATCGAGCCGTTGCCTTCAGCCAATGGGATGAATTGGTCGGGAGGGATCATGCCCTGTTTCGGGTGGACCCACCGCACCAGCGCTTCCAGGCTGCGCAGTTCGGCGCTGAACGTGTCCACGCGCGGTTGGTAATGCAGCACGAATTGGTCGCTCTCCAGGGCGTGCCGCAGCGCCGCCTCCTTCTCCAGCTGTAGCGCCAGGGTGTGCGACAACTGCGGTTGATAGAAGGCCGATTGGCCCTTGCCGTTGGCTTTGACCGAATACATGGCAATGTCCGCATGCTTGAGCAGGGTGTCGCCGTCGGCGCCGTCGCGCGGAAACATGCTGATGCCGATCGAGGCGCGCACCACATGGCTGCTGGTACCGGCCAGCAGGAATGGCTCGCGCAGCGAACGGATGACGCGATCGGCCACCTGCGCGACGGCGTCCTCGCTCTCGACCCGTTCCAGAATGACGGTAAATTCGTCGCCACCGAGACGAACCACATGGTCTTGCGGTCGCACCAGCGACTTCAGGCGAGATGCCACCGCCCGCAGCAGTTCGTCGCCGCTCGCGTGCCCCAGCGTGTCATTGATGTTCTTGAAATCGTCGAGGTCGACAAAGAGCAGCGCCAGCGAAGCGCCGCTGGCGCCGGCCTGCTCGACCGCGGTCGGCAGGTAGTTCACCAGCCAGTGGCGGTTGGGAAGGCCGGTGACCGCGTCGCCGTTCGCCATGCGCCACAGCGCTTCCTCATGGTCCTTGACGTCGGAGATGTCGCGCAGGGTGATCGCCAGGCCATCGCCGGAACGGACAAACTTCCTGTGGATCCAGCTGGCCTTGAGCAGGCTGGCCGAAGGCACCCGGGACTCGTCTTCGTAGAACCCGGTCTCGAGCGCGGCACCGAAAGTGACGGCGAGTGCCCGGGCGTGCTCGCCCCCATACAGGCCAGACAGCCTCGCGCCCACCAGTTCTTTCCTGTCGAGGCCGAGCATGGCCGCAGCGCGCTCGTTGCAGTTCTCGAACACGAAATCGACCGGGCGCCGTTGCTCGTCGTAGAGTGCCCGCACCATGTAAAAGCCCTCGCGCGCACCGTCGATCGCGAGCCGGAACGTGGTCCTCACTTCATCCGCCTGCCGTCTTCTCAATACCGCCCGGCGCAACAGGCCGGTGGCGGCAATGGCCGACAAGACCAGCAGGACGCTGATGGCGGCGGCCATGCGCACATACTCGCGCGCCTTTTCCTCGTAGGCGGCGAACACTCCCTTTTCCGCCAACCCGACGGTGGAAACCAAGGGATACGTCTTGATCTTTTGCCATGCGACGATATGGGGCTGGCTATCGACAAATTTTTCTTGCGGCAGGGAAGCGACGCCCTCGTCCGTTTCGAATATCGGGATCGAGCGGAAATGGCTGGTCAGAAAATCCCTGCCCTCGCCCACTTTTCGCGCCAGCATGACACCGTCGCTATTTGTTACAGACAGGAAGTCCCCCTGTCGCAGGGCGGAGGCGTGGGTGAAGGAGGCCAGGTAGACGGGCTCGACGGCCACCACGACCAGTCCGTCAAAAGTACCGTCGGCGCGATCGAGCCGGCGCGAAAACAGGATGACTGGCCGGGCCAGCCTGAGCCCGATCACGGGCGCGCTGATCATCAACCCCATCGACGGGTCATTCTTGTGAGCAAGGAAATGCTCTCTATTGGTAAAGCCGGGACTGTCCTTCTTAATATTGATCGTACTGGTCACCGGTTTGCCGTCACGGTCGACCACCGTGACCCAGAGATGGGCGGAAGCGGGGTAGAGCCCATGTTGCAACTGCTGCTGCAGGTTGAGCGCGCCTGGCGTTTTTTGCCAGTAGTATTTGAGGCTCAGCGTGATCTGGTCGATTTGCTCAACCGAGCGCGTCAACTGCGTCGCGTAAGCCTTCGACAGCGAAGACGCTTCCCGAAATGCATACGCGCTGGTTTTCGCTTTTTCTTCCTTCAGCTTCGACCAGGTCAGCCCCCAAAGGAGGCATCCCAGCACCACGCATGCCAAGGGCAATGCAACTGGGATGGACAGCAAGGACGACAGGAATCTGGATTGCTGCACTTTCTGGAGCAGACGCTTGGCGGTATTCATTAGCAAAGTAAGACACTTCTCTTGATTGAATCTGGTAGGAAAAAAATACCCAAATTACATTAATGCTCAAGTCTGCGGCGCGCCGCAGCTTGGGCCAAATCGTGCGCCCGGCGGCTTGCTTCCCGGCGCATTGCCTTCAGCATCACCAGACATCGTGCCGGTACACGAGCACGCCGGCGTCGTCATTCTCCCGACTCCACCGGGTCAAGATGGTTTGTGCGAACGCCTGCATCGTCGCTCCCGAGTCGGCGAGACAGGAACGCAGGTCGGCCATTTCGTTCACGCCGTCGGTGAACATGACCAGCGTGTCGCCATGAGCGAGCGATACTGTATCGACCGGAAAGGACGAATAGCCGGCGCCGACGATGCCGCGCCCGCCGCCCAGCCGCACCTTGCGTTCGCTGGTCAGAAGCACCACCCTGATGTTGTCTATTGCGCCGACGGTGAGCCTATCGGTGGCGCGATCGATGATGGCGACCGCCAGCGCGACCCCACGCGTGTCGCGCAAACGCCCGTTGCAGGCCGCGAAAATATCCTCGCAATCGAGGTCCACGTAATCGCCCACGCATTGCATGGCAGCCGCTGCCGCGCGCTCCGCCTCGGGGCCCTGGCCGAGCCCGTCCGCGAGTGCCAGCACCCGACGCTGCGGCAAGCGCCAGCTGTCGCCCATGTCGCCGCAGCACGCCCCGCGCTGGAACGGGCGCACCGCATACCCCAGGTTCATCGCCACTTGCATGCGCGTACCCTCGTGCCCATCCCGACCGTAGTGTCGATCCACAGCTCATCCATCAATCGCTGCACGCCCGGCAAGCCGCAACCGAGGCTGCCAGTACTGCTATAGCCTTCCTGCATCGCCAGTGCGATATCCGCGATGCCCGGGCCGGTATCGCTGGCGACCAGTTCGACTCCCGACCGTTCCTCCAGCAAGCGCAGCGCGAGCAAGCCGCCGCCGCCATGCACGAATACATTGGTGGCCAGTTCGGAGGCGGCGGTCGCCACGTAATAGCTGTCGAGCTTACTGAAACCTGCCTGCGCCGCGACCTGCCCCGCCTGGCGGCTCGCCTGGGCGATATCGGGCTCGCAGCAGATTGGGATCGTTACGGTCGTCATGTTATTGACCCGCGGCAAGTTTCGCGCCCACTGCGGCGACTGCCGCCAACCATTGCTGCTCGATATGGGGGTGCCGTGATGCCGGGAGCCGGTTCAGCGTGGTGAAAGGAATGCTTTTCATCGTCGTTATTCAAGAAATTGTCAGAACAGCTCGATCTTCAGTCCAGTGTCGCTGTTGTCCGCTTCATGCCGGGCCGAATGAAGATGTTTCTTCTCTTCAGCGAGATAATCGTCCAGCACGGCCTGCAGCAAGTCAGGCAACGGGGCGCCATCGGCGCCGGCAACGGCGTCCTGGAAAACCCCATTGCGCCTGGCAACCACCGCCTGGATCCGTTGCACGCACTGGCGCACCACGTCCTGGTACTGGATCTGTCCGAGCACCTCGGCGATATTGCGGACGAGGTCTTCGTTGTGTCGGGTGACCACGGCAAAGCGCGTCTTGTAGTACTCGCTCATGTCTTCAAAGTTGTCTTGCAGCTTTTGAACCGATGCTGCCGTCCGGGAAATCTGCGCGAGCTGTTGCGACGACTCGGCAATGCTGTGCTGTACCCCGTTTTCCAGGCTGCTGCGCACCCGCGCCAGGCCGCCGTTCATCCTTCCGGCGGCGGCGCTCGAATTGGACGCGAGGCTGCGCACCTCATCGGCGATCACCCGGAACGCGGCGCCGGCAGGACCGGCGCGGCTCGCCTCGATCGCGGCATTGATCGCGAGCAGATGCGACTGCATGCTGATCGACTGCACCGCCCCGACCAGCCCGCCCAGTTCCTTGATCTCCTGCGCCATGGCCTGCACATTGTGCAGGTCACGCTCTATCCTGGCGGGCAACTGCTCGACGAAGTGACCGATTTCGCCGAGACAAGCAACGCTGTCGGCGATCTCGCGGCCCATATCGCCCGCCTCCAGGCTGGAACCGTCGAGATAACCGACCAGCGCGGAGGCGGTGTCGTGCAGCTGCCTTACCTGCTCGATGATCGCGATGGCCGAGTTTTCGGTGTCGCTGACGATCTCGTCGAGCTTGGTATCGATGGCGGCATCGAGCCGCAGGTGGCCGGCCAAAATGGTTTGCGCCTGTTCGGCCGCACATGCCACCGGGGCCGGCGGCGCCGGTCTGCGGCGCTCGATGAAGCGCACCGCCATCACCAGCGTCGCCACCGACAGCGCGAGGATGGCGTCGCCCGGCCGGCCGAGCATGGCGTCGATGCCGGCCAGCCAGGAAGCAGGCAGCAGGCGGCCGGCCGCGATCGCCAGCACGGCGCCGGCCGTCACCAGCCACGTCCGGGGGATGGCCGCAACGGCCGGCCGCGCGGACAGCAGTAGGCGCACGCCCAACGCGCGCCATGCAGCGAATGGCTTCATGCTATGCACCCGGCAATACCTGCTTGATTACCTTGTTCAGGTCGCTCCCGCTCACCGGCTTGACCAGCCAGCCGGTGGCGCCCAGCTTTTTCGCCTCGTCGCGCTTTTGCTGCTGGCTCTCGGTGGTCAGGGCCAGGATCGGGATGAACCGGAATCCCGGCAGCGCGCGCGCTTTGCCGATGAACTCGATTCCGCCCATGTTTGGCATATTGATGTCGGTAATGATCAGGTCCGGTTTCGCGCCGGCCTGCAGCTTGCCCAGCGCAATTGCCCCGTCGGCGGCGGTCAGCACGCTGAAGCCGCCGATTTCCAGGCTGTTTTTCAAGCTCATCACCATGGTGCTCGAGTCGTCCACGACCAGGATTGTTTTTGCCATATTCTTTCCTTTCAAACTGCCGTATGCATGGCTGTTGCCAGCCACAT
>JBBWZO010000161.1:0-25540 GCA_039649125.1 Massilia sp.
CTGAGAGCCAGCTCCTTTTCCCAGCGCTGCTGCTGGTGCTGCTGCTCCTCGAGGGCGGCGGTGCGCCGCGCGCGCAGCGACGCCAGCTTATCGGCGTGGCTGGCGCCGGCGCTCTCCTCGCGCACCAGCGCGGCCACCTGCGCGTCGATGCGTTCGAGCTCGCGCGCGCAGCCCTCCACCGCGGCCGGCGTCGCGTCCTGCCCCAGCGCCACCTTGGCGCAGGCGGTATCGAGCACGCTGATCGCCTTGTCCGGCAGCTGGCGGCCGCTGATGTAGCGATGCGACAGGCGCACCGCCTCCGTGATCGCATCGTCGTAGACGCGCACGTTGAAGTGCTTCTCCATCAGCGGCGCCATCGCGCGCAGCATCGCGCACGCGGTCTCCTCGTCCGGCTCCTCGACCTTCACCACCTGGAAGCGGCGCGCCAGCGCGGCGTCCTTCTCGAAATACTTCTTGTATTCGCCCCAGGTGGTGGCGGCGATGGTGCGCAGCTCGCCGCGCGCCAAGGCAGGCTTCAACAGGTTCGCCGCATCGTTCTGGCCGGCCGCGCCGCCCGCCCCGATCATCGTGTGCGCTTCGTCGATGAAGAGGATGATCGCATGCGGGCTCTTTTTCACTTCCTCGATCACGTTCTTCAGGCGGTTCTCGAACTCGCCCTTGACGCTGGCGCCGGCCTGCAGCAGGCCCATGTCGAGGGTGTGGATCTCGACCCCGCGCAGCACCTCGGGCACGTCGCCCTGGACGATGCGCAGTGCCAGCCCTTCCACCACCGCGGTCTTGCCGACGCCGGCTTCGCCGGTCAGGATCGGGTTGTTCTGGCGCCGCCGCATCAGGATGTCGATCGCCTGGCGGATTTCCGGATCGCGGCCGATCACGGGGTCGACCTTGCCTTCGCGCGCACGGCTTGTCAGGCAGGTGGTGAACTGGTCCAGCGCCGGCGTCTTGCCGGACGCGGTGGCCTCGAGTTCGCCGACCGGATCACCGCCCTGGCCTTGCCCCTGCCGCCCGTCCTGCGCCGCGCCGGAAGCGGGAGCGGCGGCTTCGCTCGATCCACGCGTGAGCTTGTCGAAATCGTGTTTCAGGCGTTCGAGCGGGAAGTCGGCGAACAGGCGTGATCCGCGCTGCGCCAGCTGGGCCAGGCTCGGCTCGGTGAGCAGGGCCACCAGCAGGTGCCCGCTGCGGATCTGGTTCGGCCCGTTGGTACCAAGGGAGGCGATCAGCCAGGCATGTTCGAGCAGCGTCGGCAGGTGCCTGGAAAACACCGGGGTGCGGGTACTGCCGGCGGCGAAGCGCGCCACCTCATGGCGCAGGTCGGCCTCCAGGCCGCTCAGGCTGATGTCGCAGGCACGGGCGGCGACGACGAAATCGCAGTCCGGCTGCTCCAGCAGCGCCAGGAACAGATGCTCGATGTCGACTTCGTACTGGCCCAGCCCGACGCAGATGTTGGCCGCGCGCGTGGCGGCCATGCGCGAAGCGCCATTCAGTTTGCCGATCAGGGTCTTGAGGTTGATGTCCATGCGTGTCGCGTCCTTTGTGTCGGTAGATGTGCTAGCGCCTGCCGCCGGGCGTGCGCGGGAGTGCCGTGGTCCTGATCGCGTAGTGCAGCGACGAGGGCTCGAGGACGGCGCTGAAATCGACGGCGTCACTGCCCTCGGCCAGCTCGAGCCGGGCGTGGATGACGAAGTCGAGCCGGTTGACGCTGCCGGCGGCGAGATCCAGGCGCGCGCTGACTTCTTTCAGGCGCGGCTCGTGGGCCTCGATCGCGCGCGTCAGGGCGGCGCAGATCGCCGCGCGGTCTTCGTCGCTGGTCATGCAAAAGCCCGCAAAGTCGAGCAGGCCGTAGTTGAGGATCGAGGCGCGCGCCAGCGGGAATTCGTCGAAGGCGCCGGTCGGCAGCGCGGCCCGGGTATTGAGCAGGGCCTCGAGGTCGCGCGCCACGTGGTCCTTGATCTGCTCGATCGTCAGGCGCCGCGCCGCGCCGCCCTGTTCGCCGCGCTCGTCCATGAGCCGGTCGAGCAGGCCGGGTGTGAAGCCTGTCATGGGATGCCCCGGATGGGTAAGGAAGGAGCGTGGGAAGAAGCGCCGATGCGGCCCGCCCTGGCGGCACGCATCGACGTGTGGGTGCTGAAACGAATTACGCGATCTTGTTCGTTGCCAGGTCCCAGCCGCCCGAGGTGTTGCCGCCGGCGCCGCCGCTGACTTTCTGCTGGGTGTACTTCCATTTGATCTTCGAGAACTTCAGCTGAACCATCTCCTGGATGATCGCGCCCTCCTCGACCATCGGCTTGACCGCGCCGATCAGCACGTTTTCCAGTTCGATCTCGAAATACTTGATGCGGTCGCCCTGGCCGTCGGCGCGCATGAATTCCAGCTTCGCCTTCGGGATGGTCTTGCCGGCGGCGCAGGTCTGCAGCAGGATAGGCGAAGCCAGGTCGGCCAGCTTGTGGACGGTGACTTCATCGTGCACGCAGCGTTCGGCCGTGTGACCGCCGCCGGTAGAGGCGGTGGCCGAGCGCGGCTGGCTCACGCCCCATTTCACCGAAGTGCACTCGATCCAGTCCTTGTGCTTGTCGTCCGTCGATTCGCCTTTGATACCATCGATCTGCAGATATACATCAATTGCCATGTTCGCTTACTCCTGGTTCGGGTTATGGGGGTCAGCTCTTGGTCGACTGCGGCAACTCCGCGACCAGTCGGAGGGAAACGGACAATTCGTCGAGCTGGAAATGCGGGCGCAGGAAAGAGACGGCGCGGTAGCAGCCGGGACGGCCCGGGACCTCCGACACCTGCACGCTCGCCTCGCGCAGCGGGAACTGGGCCTTCTGGTCCTGGCTGGCGTTGTCGTCCAGGAGCACGTACTGGGTCAGCCAGCGGTTCAGGTAATCCTCGACGTTCGATGCAGCGGCGAAGCTGCCGATCTTGTCGCGCATCATGGCCTTCATGTAGTGGGCGATGCGCGAGACGGCGAAGATGTACTGCAGCTGCGAGGACAGCATGGCGTTGGCATTGGCCGCCTCGTTGTTGTACTTCTTCGCCTTCTGCGCGGACTGGGCGCCGAAGAAGGCCGCGTACGAGGTGTTCTTGCAGTGCACCAGGGAGATGAAACCCAGGTCCGACAGTTCCTTCTCGCGGCGGTCGGTGATCGCCACTTCGGTCGGGCATTTCAGGGCGACTTCCCCCTCGTCGGTCTTGAAGGTGTGGGTCGGCAGATTCTCGACCAGGCCGCCGCCCTCGACGCCGCGGATCGCCGCGCACCAGCCGTAGTCCTCGAAGGCGCGCGTCAGCTTGGAAGCGAACGCATACGCAGCGTTACACCAGAGGTATTTGCTGTGGTCGGTGCCGTCCACGTCCTCGACATAATTGAAGCCTTCGGTGGTCATGCCGTCGACCGGGTTGTACGGCAGACGGCCGAGGAAACGCGGCAGCGTCAGGCCGACGTAGCGCGCATCCTCGGATTCGCGGAAGGCCTTCCACTTCGCGTATTCGACGGTGTCGAAGACCTTGGCCAGGTCGCGCGGCTTGCCGAGGTCGCCGAGGCTCTCGACGCCGAACAGTTCGGGAGCGGCCGAGGCGATGAAAGGCGCGTGGCTGGCGGCGGCCACGTGCGACATCTGCTCGAGGAAGTACATGTCCTCGGGCTGGCGGCTCATCTCGAAGTCGCCGATCAGGGCGCCATAGGGCGCACCGCCGAAGGTGCCGAATTCCTCTTCATATACCTTCTTGAAGAGCGAACTCTGGTCGAACTCGAGGGCCGCCTGGAAGTCCTTCACCAGCTCGCGCTTGCTGGCGTTGAGCATGCGGATCTGCAGGCCGGCGCTGGTCGAGGAATTCTTCACCAGGTAGTGCAGGCCGGTCCAGCTGCGCTCCATCTTCTGGAATTCGGGCGCGTGCATCACGGCCGAGAGCTGGGTCGAGATCATGCGGTCCAGTTCCGCCAGGCGCGCGTCGATCATCGCCGACAGGTTGTTCGAGACCACCATCGTGCCCGACATCACTTGCGTGACCAGTTCCGAGATCAGGTCGCGTGCCCGTTTGTGCTCGCTGGGAGAAGCGGCGACGCGGCTTTGCTCGACGATCTGGTCGAGCAGGGAGTTGTCCAGCTCGAGGGCGGGCGCCGGCTTGGCCGCCTCCTGAAGAATCGCCGCCATTTATTTGTCCTCCGTCTTGCGCAGGCTTGCGAGTTTTTCGGTATTGCCGAGCACTTCGCTCAGGATGTCGTCGAGCTTGTCGTTCCCGGCCAGCTTGTTGCGCAGGTCGGCCAGCTTGGTGCGCGCATCGAGCAGCCCCTTCAGGGGTGCGACCTGCTGTACGATCGCCTCCGGCCGGAAATCCGCCATCTCGCGGAACTGCAGCTGCACGCCGAACTGGCCGCCCTCTTCCGACAGGTGGTTATCGACCCGGAACTGGACGCTGGGCGCCACGCCGCCGAGCACCTCGTCGAAATTCGAGGCGTCGACATTGACGAACCTGCGGTCCTTCAGCCGCTTCTTTTCCGCGTTCGGATCGGAACCGAAGTCGCCGATCACGCCGACCACGAAGGGCAGCTCCTTGTTCTCGATGGCGTCGCCGATCTCGACGTCATAGGTCATCTGCACACGCGGCGCGCGTACTTTCTGCAAGCGTTTTTGTACGCTTTCACTCTTTGCCATGTCAGCTCCAGGGAGAAAGGGCTGCCAAACGCGGCCCGGGATGATTCACTTCAGTGCGCCAAACGGATCGCTGGAAGCGGCCGCCTTGGCCGTTGCCCGGGTCGCCGATGCCGGGCGCGACTTCGGCGGCGGCGTCCGCTTGGCGGGCGGCACAAGGACGTCCTCGCCCAGGCTGGCGCGTAGCAGCTTGGCCAAGTCCTGCGCTTCGGACTTGACGTCGCCGCTCAGCTTGTTCTTGCGGGTCAGGTCGGCCAGCGCCTCGCTCGACACGCGCAGACCGCTGACGGCCGCAATGCTGTGCGCCAGCATCTCGTCCGGGTCGCGTTCGAGGGCCTCGAGCGCATTGACGATCGCCTCGCCGTAATTGCCGCCGTCGAAGCGCATTTGCGCCATGCGCAACCACGGCGTCTTATCAGTCGGGAATGCCTGTCCCGCAGCCTGCAGGAGCGCAAATGCCTTGTCGGGCTGGCCGGCGGCAACCGCCGCGTCGGCGGCGGCAAGCGAGGCTTCCACCGTCGCGCCTTTCGCCATGCTGCCCGCCCCCTGGCCGCCGCTCGCGCAGGCGCTTAACAATGCGACGCAGACCATGGCCGGCATCAGTCGTTTGAACATCATCTCGGTCTCCAGTACGTTGAACCAGCCGTCATTATTCGGTAAGCACCGGGCAAAGAGTTGCGTCTAGTCAACAACTCGACAGCTCCCTGCCGCGTCGCATGAAGTGTGTCGCGCTTGCGCCGGCTCAGTGTGGTGGCGCGGCGTTCCTGTTAAATGAGCGCTGGCGTTATTTACGAAAGGCAAGAAATCAGATGAAAAGCATCTCCGGCTGCATCCTCCTGCTTGCCTTGCTGTCGGGTTGCGCCGGCGACGGCCTGGCGGGCCGTGCGCTGGAAGCGGCGGGCGTGCGCAAGCCGGCAGCCGAGGCGCACAAGGCGCCGCGCCAGGTCGCGCTGCGGCTGCACGCCGCGTCCCGGCTCAACAGCGATGCGCAGGGCCGCCCGCTGGCCGTGCTGGCGCGCATCTACACGCTGCGCCAGAGCGCCGCCTTCGAGGCCGCGCCCTACGACACTTTCCTGACGCCGGGTGCCGACCGCGAGGCATTGGGTCCCGACCTGGTCGGTGTGCGGGACGTGACACTGCTACCTGGACAACGCTACGAAGTGCTCGAGAAAGTGCCGCAGGAAGCGGCCTTTGTCGGCATCGTGGCGCTGTTCCACTCGCCCGCGCCGCAACGCTGGCGCCTGGCATTCGCCAGCAATGAAGCCGAAAGGGCCGGGCTGACAGTGGGCCTGCAGTCCTGCGTCCTGTCGGCCGGCGCCGGCGCGCAGCCGACTGCCGGCGGCGCCAGGACGCCCGGCTCTGCGCGCTGTCAATGAGGGCGCGCCCCCGTTCGCGCAAGCTCAATATTTTCCGCAAACCATCTTTTTTCGAGGTGCCATGAACATGCCATCGAAACTGTTGTGGGGCGAAGGACTGTTTTTACGCCCCCAGCACTTCCAGCAGCAGGACCGCTACCACGAGGCGCGCCTGAACCAGACCGCGCGCGCCCTGCACCCGTATGCTTGGGGCGTACGGCGCCTCGCCATCGACCACGACGCCCTGAAGCACGACGTGCTGCGCATCGACGCGCTGTCGCTGGTGTTCCCGGACGGCGAACTGTACCGGGCGCCCGAGGGCGATGCGCTGCCGACCCAGGTCAGGCTGGCAGCCCTGCCGGCGGGCACCCAGGCGGTCACCTTCCACGCCGCCCTGCCCGCGCTGAAATCGTATGGCGGGAACTGTACCGAGGCGGGCGACGAGGGTCCCGGTGGCCGCTCAGGCGCCAATTTCGACGCGCGCTACGTGCAGGTCGACCACGACACCCAGGACCTGTTCACCCATGCCGCCGACGCGGCCATCACTTACCTGAGGAAGACGGTGCGCCTGGTGCCCGACACCGAGGCGCTCGACGCCTACGAGAGTTTCCCGCTGTTGCGCCTGCGCCGCGTCGCGACCGGCGGCTTCGAGGTCGATCCGGCCTTCATTCCGCCCAGCGTGTCGGTCGAGGGCGCGCCCGGCCTGCACGATGCCGTCGCGCGGCTGATGGAAAAACTGCTCGCGAAGGTCAACGCGCTGTACGGCCACATGCGCGAGCCGAGCCGCAAGGTGGTCGAGATCCGCGGCGGCGACATGTCCTCGTTCTGGCTGCTGCATACGGCCAGCACCGGCTACGCCGCGCTGTCGCACTACCTGAACCATCCGGAACTGCATCCCGAGCGCCTGTTCGGCGACATGCTGGCGCTGGCCGGCGGCCTGATCGCCTATTCGCGCACCTACAAGCTGGAAGACCTGCCGGCCTATTCCCACCTCGATCCCGGCCCCGCATTCGCGCGCCTGGACGACATCCTGCGCGACCTGCTCGACACCGTCGTCTCCAGCCGCTATTTTTCGATCGCGCTGTCGAACGACCGCCCGTCCTACCACCTGGGCACGCTCGACTCGGGCAAGCTCACACCCCAGACCACGCTGTACCTCGCGGTGTCGGCCGACATGCCGGCCCTGCAGCTGGTCGAGGTGGTGCCGCTGCGCTTCAAGCTCGGCGCGCCGCAGGATGTGGACAAATTCGTCCTTTCGGCCATGCCCGGGGTGAAACTCATGCATGCGCCGCAGGTGCCGGCGGCGCTGCCGATCCGGCCCGACACCCACTACTTCGTCCTCGAGAGCAAAGGCACGCTGTACGAGAACATGCTCAAGGCGCAGGCGATCTCGATCTATGTGCCGAACGGGATCCGCGACCTGCAGCTCGACCTGATCGGGGTGGCGGCATGAGCGCCCACGTGGAGAGGCGGACTGCGCCCCAGGCCGCGCGCGGCGCCGCCGGTGGCGCCCCCCAGCACCTCGTCGACCTGATGTACGAAGGCTTCTATGCCCTGTTCCTGCTGAAGAACGGCTGCGGCCCGCAGGACAAGACCGCCTTTGCCGACCATATGACAGCTTTCCTCGGCGACGTCGACCGCAATGCCAAGGCCATCGGCGTGGCCGCCGAGGACGTCACCGCGGCGAAATACGCCTTCTGCTCCGCAGTCGACGAAATCATCCTGCGCTCGAACTACGAGGTGCGCGAAGCCTGGGAAACCCGCCCCCTGCAGCTGCGCGTGTTCGGCGACCAGCTCGCCGGCGAACACTTTTTCCACCGCCTGGAAGACCTGCGCGCAAAAGGCAGCGTGCACCTGCAGGCGCTCGAAGTGTTCCACATGTGCCTGCTGCTCGGCTTCGAGGGCCGCTATGCGCTCGACGGCCACGACAAGCTGAATTACCTGGTGGCGCGCCTGGGCGACGAGATCGCGCGCATGCGCGGCAAGAACCGCGGCTTCGCCCCCCATGCCGAGCGCCCCGACCAGATCGTCAACACCTTGCGCAGCGACCTGTCGCTGTGGGTCCTGACCTCGGTGTTCGCCCTTGCCGCGCTCGGCGCCTACGTGGGCTTTCGCGCCAAGCTCGGACACGACACCGACACGGCCCTGGCCAGCTACAACGATTTGGTGAAACTGCCGCCGCGCGCGGCGAACGTGACCATCACCCTGCCCTGACCCGAAACGACACCGCCGCCGGCATTGCTGCCGGCGGCGGTTCTTTTTTGACTCCCGCGCTCGCTGCTTGTTACCTGTCGCTTACTGCACGACCTTGAATTCGATCCGACGATTGCGCGCGCGGCCATCTAGCGTACGGTTGTCGGCCACGGGACGGTCCGGTCCCTCGCCCGACACCGCGATCGAATCGGGATGGATGCCGCGCGCCATCACATAGGTCTTGACCGCCTCGGCGCGCGCCTGGCTGAGCGACAGGTTGCCGGCGCGCGAGCCGGCGTTGTCGGTGTGGCCAATCACTTCGACCTTGATGCCGCCGAGTTGTTTCAGCGCTTCGCTCATCTGGTCGAGGACCGCCATGCCCGACGGGGTCAATGCGGCCTTGCCCGATTCGAACTCGATGATGCGGTTGGCCAGCGCCGCATCGAGCACGCTTTGCTCGGAGGCGGCCACGCGCAGGCCGTTGTTGACGGTGTAGGTCGGGTTCAGGTTGGCGGCGATGTCGTTCGCGATCTGCTGGCGCTGCGCCTCGCTGGCGACGTCGCCGCGCAGGCTGACGATGTTGCCGTCGACTTTCAGCTGGCCACGGCTGATGGTTTTCAGGTTCGGGCCGATCAGGCGCGCCACGTACTCGTTCCAGTTGGCGGGCGTGGCGACCTTGCCGACCGCGAGCTGGTCGACGACGCGATCCACACCGTAGACGCCGCGCAGGCGCGCCAGCAAGGCCGCCTTGCTGGCCTCGTCGCCGACGGTGCCGGCTACCACGATCGGGCCGGCGGCGGTTGCGGGAGAGGCAGCGCCGGCTATCGGTGCAGATGCGGGTGCCGGTACCTGGGCGTGGCCGGCGCTCGCCGCCAGCAGGAGTGCGGCCATGAATAGGGGCTTGGTCACGTTGCGTCTCCGATGAAGGTCTTCAGGAACAGCTCGCGCGCCATCTTCAGCGGCAGCTGCGGCTGGTCGAGGTAGCTGGCCAGGGCGCGCACGTCGATGTCGAGCCCGAGCTGCTCGTCCACCCAGCCGGTGTCGAGCAGGCGCACCTGCTGCTCGCGGCCGACGAGCGGATCGATGATGCCGCGCAGCGCCTGGGCGGCGGCGCCGCAAAAGCCGATCACCATCACCGGGCGCGCGTCCTGGGTGGTCATGAACAGCGCCAGGTCGAAGGCGGCGCGGCGCACGAAGGGCGCCACCAGCTCGAGCCAGAAGGCCGCGACCGGCGCGCGCAACTCTTCGTCCTCGGGCAGCGGCAGCACCAGGCTCTTGTCCAGCTGCGTGGGCTTGCTGTGCATGACCGGCTGCAGCAGCAGGCCCAGCGCCAGCACGATGCGGCTCGCGTCCTCGCCGTCCAGGAGGTTCGAGAGCGTGCCGACCGTGCCGGCGGCAAGAAAGGCCGCCAGCGCGCCCTCGGATTCGCCCAGGGTGATGCTGGCGTCACTGATACCCTGCAGGTGCAGGGTCGGATCCACGGCGGAGAGCACCTGGGGCGCGGCCGCCGCCAGGAAGGACCACAGCGGCGCAAACGCCAGCGGGCAGCGCGACACGAAGGCCGCCGGGTCCTGCACGTCGAGCGTGCGCATCATCAGGAAGGGGAAGCGCCGGCCGGGCCGGTCGTGGCTGGCGACCAGGTAGCCGGCCACCGCG
The DNA here is from genome assembly GCA_039649125.1 of Massilia sp. Taxonomy (GTDB): domain Bacteria; phylum Pseudomonadota; class Gammaproteobacteria; order Burkholderiales; family Burkholderiaceae_D; genus Telluria. The sequence continues at coordinate 9,851 of JBBWZO010000161.1, forward strand.
TGGCGGCGCGCCGGACCGACGAAGGCGAAGCTGACCGGCGCCATCGCATCGTAATTGATCTTCCAGCGCGCGTCCGACGGCAGGCGGTGCATGACGGCGGCCAGCCAGTCGTCGAGCATGCCGATTGCCGAAGCGTCGTGAGCGACCTTGACGAAGTCGCTGCGCGCCGGGATCTTGCCGAAGTAACCGATCCGCTCGGGTGCGGGCGCGCGCATCACTGGGCTCCCGCGGCCAGGCTGGCCATCGCCGGCGCTTCCTGCGGCCGGCCGACGATGGTGTCCGGCAGGCGCAGGCCGTTGAAGCCGCGGCTGTTGCCGGCGCTGGAACCGGCCTCGGCGTTGCTGACCAGGCGCAGGTCCACCGCCACCGACAGGTTCGGCCCGTTCCAGCGCAGCTCGACGATGTCGGCACTCTTGCGCTTTTGCGTTGCCGCCTCGATCATGCGCCGCATGCCGAACTGGCCCGGTTCGTTGAACAGTTCCACGGTGCGCCCGTCGAAGGTCACGGCGCTGATGCGCGCACCCGAGGTGCCCGGTCCCGGATGGACCATGTTGGTCCACACCGGCGGCGTGTTCCGATAGCGCAGTTGCTGGCCATCGATCTCGATCGTGTATTCCGTCGTTCCGGGCGCCGGCTGCGCCTGCAGCTGGAAGACTTTCTGCGGTCCGGAGGACGACGGCGCAGCCACGCCGTTGCTGGAAAGCGGCGCCACCCAGTCCGGGAAGCCCGACACCGCCTGCGGCGCGAGCGTGATGCCGATGTCGGCCCAGGTACGCGCCGTCAGCATGTTGCCGCGGTTGACCACGAGCGGGCCGATCGCGGTGTTCATGAACTTGGCCACCGCGCCTTCGGGCCCGAACACCTGCCCGATCTCGGCACCGGTCGCCTCAATCTTGCTGCCCGGGGAGAACGGGTATTTGTCGGCCAGCGTCTTCTGGAACGGTTCGACCACCTGTGCGTGCCAGGTCTTGTTGATCTCCGACTCGGACGGCAGCACGATCATGGCGAAGCTCTGCACCAGCGGACGCACCAGCAGCGGACGCAGGGCGGCGCGCTGGGTGTCGCTCATCCCGGTCAGCATCTGTTCGTCCACGTACTTGAGCGCGTCCGCCAGCTCCGAGCCGCTGCCTTCCAGGGTCTGCTGCATGAACTGCTTGGCGCCGGGGCCGGGATCGCCCTGGTTCTTCAGCGTGTTCAGCCGGCTGCGCAGGCGCGACAGCGCGTCCAGGTAGCCATTCATCAGCGAGACCTCTTTCTCGCGCGTACCGACCAGGCGCGCGACACCGGCGAATTCGCGGCTGACCGGTCCCATCTGCCCCGCACCGTCGGCCGCCAGCGGGCCGACCGTGTCGGCCAGGGTACGGGCGTCGGACGGCGCCCGGCGCATCACCACTTCCTTGAACCAGGCAACCAGTCCGCGCTCGGTCTTGGACAGGTTGACGCGCGTTGCGGCCGGGTTGTCCCAGGAGGTTTCGTCGTAGATCGTCTTGAGCAGGCGCGCGATCGGCGAGGCTTGCGGGTCGCCCAGGCGGTTCATCGCCTGCACGCTGCCTTCGAAGCCCTTCAGGTCGGCCACCGTCACGCCCTGCACGAATTTCGTCCATTCCTTCGCGTATTCGGCCTTGTACATTTCGACCAGGGTCTTCTGGATCTGTTCCGGGCTGCCTTCGAGCGTCAGGTCGTCCTTGGCCACGGTTTTCAGGACCCAGTCGGTGCTTTGCAGCTCGCGGTTGGAAGCCTCGCGGATCGCGCCCAGCACGTAGCTTTCCCACGCCGCGCGGGTGAACGCCCCGCTCACCGCATGGCTGCCGGCGACCAGGCCGGCGTCGCCGTCGCCGTCGCCGACGATGCCCGCCACCGTCACCGCCGGGAAGCGGGTCGCGGCGCGGGTCTTGATGTCGGCATAGACGCGCTCGCGCGCCGGCGTGCCGCGCACCACCTGGCGGAGGTTTTCGCGCGCGGTATCGAGCAGGCCAAGCTTAAGTGTCACCTGCGGCCAGGCCTGGTCGCCGATCTGCGACAGGTGGAAGGTCAGCAGGCGCTCGGCGCTGCGGATCATCTGCTCGCGCGGCATCGCGCCGCGGTTCGCCTCCAGCCAGGTGCGCCAGTAGCGCGTGAGCTGGTCGTTCAGGTGGCCGGGCTCGGCGTGGCTCTTGTCGCCCAACATCAGGTAGGTCTTGAGGGCGTTGTAGGCGTCGGCGACGTTGGTCGGCGAGACATCCTGGTAGGGCTGGCCCAGACGTGTGACCGGCGCACTCGGGGCCGCCTGGGCGTTCGGGTCGAGCGCGCCGGCGTGGGCGTTCACCTCCGCCAGCATGGTTTCGAGCGCGCCGGCGACCGGCTCCACCATCACCGCGCGCACCCCGGCAAAATATTCGTCGCGCAGCTTGCGCTCCAGCCTGTCGCCCTGGTACAGGCCGAAGGACAGCGCCCAGGGCCGGTCCTCGCGGTACTTGTCGAGCTGCTCGATGCGGTCCTGCAGGATGCCGAGCGCTTCCATGCGCGACTGCAGGTCGATGCGCTTTTCCTGCAGCCGCATCACCTTGTCGAGGTCGGCCTGCACGTTGGCCACCAGTTGCACGTTGCCCATGTAGGCCCAGCTCCAGGCGCCGAGCGCGACGCCCAGCGCGATCGTGGCGGCGAAGAAGGCGGCATATTTCAGGCGCGCGCTGTTCGGGTTGGTGTAGCGCTTGACCAGATCCTTGTCGGCGAAGATCACCTTACGGAACAGATCGAGCAGGAAGTAGCCCTCTCCCGCACCGTCGCCGGACTCGCCCCTGTTCGGCTCGCGCAGTGCGAGGTCGAAACGGCTGGCGACCCGCTTCGAGGACAGGTCCTGAACCACCCCCTCCTGCAGCGCGCTGGTGAAATAGAAACCACGGAACACGGGCTTGAACTGGTAGGTATTTTCTTCGAACAGGGTGGAGAGGAAGGCGCGCAGCGGGCTGCGGATGGCGGCAAATTCGAGGGGGAAGGTAAACACGCCGGGCCGCATCTGGGCGCTGCGGTTGCCCGCCATGTTGGCCAGGCTCATTTCCTTCAGGCCGTCGTGCAACTCATTGAAATGCTGGTCGAAAAAGGCCAGCACGTCCTGCGGCGTGCTGCGCCGGTTGTAGCGCAGCGTAGCGCCCCAGACGCGGTCGCGCTCGGACCGTTCGCTCTCGTGGAAAAAGTCCGAGAATCCCGCGATCAGGTCGGCCTTCGTAAAGATCACATACACCGGCGCATACACGCCAAGGCGCTCGGTGAGTTCCTGCACGCGGGTGCGCAGGCTTTTCGCCAGTTCGATCGAGGCGCTCGCCGGCCCCGAGATCAGCTCGGCCACGCTCACTGCGATCAGAATGCCGTTGATCGGGGCGCGCCGCCGGTGCTTTTTCAGCAGGTCGAGGAAGCTGAACCACTCGGCGCGGTCGCCCTCCTGCACCGAATAGCGGCCGGCCGTATCGAGCAGGATGCCGTCGGTGGTGAAGAACCAGTCGCAGTTGCGGGTACCGCCGACGCCCTGCACGGCCTTGCTGCCCGGGATCGGGAAGGTCAGTCCGGAATGGGCGATGGCGCTGCTTTTTCCCGCCGCCGGGTTACCGATGATCATGTACCAGGGCAGTTCGTAGAGGGCTGCCGCCCCGCGCGTGATGCCCAGCTTCGAGGTCTTGATCGTATTGATCGCCTCGAGCATGTTCTTGCGCAGCACGGCCACTTCGCTGCGTCCGGCATCGCCATGTTGCGCGGCGTTGGCCAGGCTGTCGGTCAGGTGGGCCGCGGCACGGCGCCCCACGATGCGGCGGATGCCCCAATACATGCCCCACAGGGCCAGTAGCGCCAGGACCGCGATCACGGCCCAGATGGCGCCGAGTTCGAACGTGTCGACGCTGAGGAAAATGATGCCGAGGCAGGCGGTGACGCCGATCACGACGAGCACACGGCTGTCGGTGAGGAACTTCCAGAGACGGGCCATAGCGGGAGCGTGGGTGAGTTATAGGAATGTCCGACAGGCAATGGTCGCATCAATTGCGTGTGGAAAATTTGACTCCCCTCAAGCTCGGCCCGCCGGAGCCACCGCCCGCCAAGTACTTGTGCAGAAATAAATGTGATTTTTTGCAAACAGAACCGCATGCGGTGCCAGGCGGACGCTGCGCCACAGTGCGAACACTGCATGCAGCGGCCAACGCCGCAACGCGCCGGTTATGGCAGCCAAAAATCACATTTATTTTTGGGCAGGTGGTTAGCGCCGCATCACGCCGCGCAGGCGCAGTTCAATGTGGCCCAGGTCCATCATTTTCCAGCGCCCGCCCCAGGTCAGGCCGAGCTGCTCGGCCACCTCGCCATACAGCTGGTAGCCGCGCATCGCCCACGGGTCTTTTTCCGAAATCACCAGCTTGCCGTCACGCCAGAACGCGCAATCCGCAGCCAGGCCGTACTGGTGCCAGCTCTGGAACGCGCGTGCGTTGGTGACGGCGCCGCCCATCTGCGCCAGCATGTCCTGGCGCGCGGGGCTGCGGTAACCCTCGAGCAGGGCCATGTCGTAGCCATGCTTTTCCTTCATGATCTTGAAGGCCAGCAGCAGGCGCTGGCTGAACTCGGGGTGCATCAGACCCCAGTTGCGGCTGGCGTTGACCAGCATCGGCCGCACCTGCACCACTTCCTGGGTGGTGAAGGCCAGCGGCGGCGGATCGACTGGCGGCACCAGCTGCTCGCCCTTGAGCAGGGCCGCGATCTGCGCATCCGGCAAGGCTTCGATCGGTTCATAGCCGGGCAGCATGTCGGGCGTGCGCATGACCAGCGCCAACAGCGAGGGTATGGCGATGGCCGGCACGCAGATGGCGAGCACGATCCAATGGCGGCGCAGCAGCTTGCGCAGTGCGCCGCCGTACTCGGCCAGTGCGCGCCGGCGCTGCCATGGCTGGGGCGCCGGACCGGGCCGCACCAGCGCCACGCGGCCGAGCCGACTCCGTAGCCTGAACACGAATGCATGGATGCGGGCGCGCCCCGTTGGGAAGCAGATCAGCCAAATCAGACTGCACGCGGCGCAAAAATACAGAAGTGCGACAAAGATCAGCATGGCTTTTTCCAGATTGTTTCTAATCGAGCAGAAACGTCCATCTTAGGAGGTATGCCGTGCGCCCTACAGACGAAGATCAAGCAGGCTCGACAAGACCAAACCTGATGTCGTCCCGCCGCGCTGTCGGAGAAGACAACATCCTCGCCATGCTCGAACGCGATTCCGCGCGGCGCACCGGCAACCGCATCTCGAGCCTGCACCTGGCCTGGTATGGCGCGGCGGCGGCCCTGGCCGGCATCCTCGCCGGCGGCGTGGCCTGGCTCGCCTACGACAACCACAAGAGCGGCGCGCAATTGCAGGCCGGGTACGATGCGGCGCTCGCCCAGGTGCCGCCAGCCCAGGTACCGCCAGCCGTCTCCGGCGCCGGCGCGCAGCCGGAGGCCACACCCACGCTGCAGGCGCCGGCAGCCGATGCGCCGCGCACCGCCGTGATCGTCGACGAGTCGGTGCCCGCGCCGCAGTCCGCCCCGGCGGTGCCGCCGCTGGTGATGCTGCCGCCGTACGAAGTGGCTGCGGCGCGCAGGGCCTCGCAGGCTGCGCCAGCACTGCCGGCTCCGGCAAGCCACACGGCACCGCCGCTCGTCATGCTGCCTGCAAACGACGCGCCCCCGCACCGGCCCCCGGCGTCGGTCCGGGCCCAGGGCAGCGCGCCGGCCCGCACTGCGGCGCCTGGGCGTGCTTCCAGGGACACGGCCAGCGCAGCGCCGGCGAAAGCGCGCGGCACGCAGGTGGCCGCGCGCGCTGCCGGCGAAAAAAAGGCGAACAAAACAAAGATGGACAAAACCCAGCGCGCCAACGTACGCACCGCCAAGGCCGCACCGCCGCGCAATGCCCCCAAGGCGGCGGAGTCGGGTACGCGCCAGCGCAAGGCAAACGCGAGCGAGGCGCCGGTCGACAGCGACGTCGCGCTGATCTCGGCCATCATCGCGCAGTCCGAACGCCACCGGGGCGAGCGTGACGCCGCAGCGGAATGCCGCGGATCGAAGTGTCCGTAGAAAGCGGCCCGCCCCTGATGTGGCAAAAAACCACGGTCATCGGCAGGCCCGGCTGAAACTGCTGTGAGTTGGACGGGGCGCGGCGTTATACTGTACATAAGCACAGTAGCGCATCTCGAGATGAACAGGGTTCTGGAAAACGAGTTTTATTACCTGGACAACTTCCAGGGCGTCCTGGACTGGATCGGACAGCGTTACCGCGATTTGCTGACCGACGAAGAACAGGATTTCATTGCCGCCTTCCCCGGGCTGCCGCAGCCGGCACGCGCCCTGTTCGTGCGCATGGTCATGCGCAAGGGCGGCCTCTTTCGCGCCAGCAAGCTGAACTACGCGGAAATCGGCTGCCCGGTAGCGGCCGCGCAGCACCTGCTTCCCACTGGCTGGATCGCGGTCGATCCAGCGATGAGCCTCGACGAGCTGTTCGACCTGCTCTCCAAGCCCGAGATCGCCGACGCCTTCCAGCTCGGCGGACCGCAAAAGGCGGCGCGCAAGGCCGAACAGCTGGAAGCCCTGCGCCGTGATTTTGCCGACACCCGCCCCTTTTCGCACTGGTACCGCGACTGTAGCGACGTCGCGCTGCGCATCCTCGTGAAACCCCTGTGCGACCGCCTGCGCCTGATCTTCTTCGGCAACCTGCACCAGGACTGGACCGAGTTCGTGCTGGCCGACCTCGGCCTGTTCCGCTACGAGCAGGTCGAGTTCTCGCCCGCGTCGCGCGGCTTTCGCCGGCGCGGCGACATCGACAAGTACCTTGCCCTGCATGCCTGCAAGGAGCGCTTCGCGGCCGGCCTCGACCCGGTGGTCGAGGTGCTGCGCGACCTGCCCATGCACGTCTTCGACAACGACTGGCTCGACAGCCGGCGCGAGAAATTCCTGTTCCAGGTCGGCCAGCACCTCGAGAAGGAAAAGGACTGGACCCGCGCCCACGAGGTCTACGCGGGCTGCCGCTTTCCGGGTGCACGCGGGCGGGCGATCCGGGTGCTGGAAAAGGCCGAACGCTACCCCGAGGCCTGGCGCCTGCTGGAAGAGGCGCGGCAGGCACCGGAAAGCGAGGCCGAGTCCCAGCACCTGCTGCGCATCGGCCCGCGCCTGGCACGCAAGCTCGGCCACCCGAAGACGGCAAAGACTGCGGCAGGAACGATCGCCCAGTTCGCCGTGTCCCTGCCGCATCCCGGCGTCGACCCATGGGTCGAAGGCGCCGTGCGCGACCACCTGGCGCGCGAGGATGCGCCCGTGTTCTACGTCGAAAACGTGCTGGCCAACGCCCTGTTCGGCCTGTTGTGCTGGCGCGCGATTTTCGCCGCCATCCCCGGCGCCTTTTTCCACCCCTTCCACCGGGCACCGGCCGACCTCTACAGCCCCGACTTCCACAGCCGCCGCGCCACCCAGTTCGCCGATTGCCTGGCACAGCTCGAGGACGGCCGCTACCGCACCACGATCCTCGCCCACTTCGAAGAAAAGGCCGGCATTTCCGCCCCCTTCGTGTCCTGGGAATACCTCGACCGCGGGCTGCTCGAGCTCGCCCTGGACTGCATCCCGCCAGCCCACCTGAGGCGCTGGTGCGAGCGCATCCTGGCTGACGTCAAGGCCAACCGCACCGGCTTCCCCGACCTGATCCAGTTCTGGCCGGCCGAGCGCCGCTACAACATGATCGAGGTAAAGGGGCCGGGCGACCGCCTGCAGGACAACCAGCTGCGCTGGATCGAATACTGCGCAGCGCACGACATGCCGGTGTCGGTGTGCTACCTGCAGTGGGAGCCGGCTCCTTGAGCTACGTCGTCGCGGTCCGGGCCCTGTGCGAGTTCACGGCCAAGCAGGGCGACCTCGACCTGCGCTTCACGCCCTCCCCGTCCGCCCAGGAAGGCATTGCCGGCCACGCCGTGGTGCAAGGCAGGCGCGGCCACGGCTACCAGACCGAGGTCTCGCTCTCCGGCGACTTCGGCCCCCTGCACGTGCGCGGGCGCGCCGACGGCTACGATCCGGCCGAGAACCTGATCGAGGAAATCAAGACCTATCGCGGCCAGTTGTCCTCGATGCCCGACAACCACCGCCACCTGCACTGGGCGCAGGTGCGCGTCTACGGCCACCTGCTGTGCGCCCAGCTGGGTCTCGACTCGGTGAACCTGGCGCTGGTGTACTACGACATCGGCAACGGCCTGGAAACCGTGCTGCGCGAAACGCGGAGCGCGGACGAGCTGCGCACGATCTTCGAAGACCAGTGCCGGCGCTTCACCGCCTGGGCCGAAAGCGAAATGCGCCACCGCACAGCGCGCGACGCGGCCCTCGCCGCCCTGCGCTTTCCGCACCCCGCATTTCGCCCCGGCCAGCGCCAGCTCGCCGAAACCGTCTTCAGGGCGAATGCCGCCGGGCGCTGCCTGCTGGCGCAGGCGCCGACCGGCATCGGCAAGACCGTCGGCAGCCTGTTCCCCGTGCTGAAGGCCGCCCCCGCGCAGCGCATCGACAAGGTGTTCTTCCTGGCCGCGAAGACCCCGGGACGCCAGCTGGCGCTGGATGCGGCGCAGGCGATCCGCGCCGCTGCGCCGGATCTGCCCCTGCGCGTGCTGGAACTGACCGCGCGCGAGAAGGCCTGCGAGCACCCGAACAAGGCCTGCCAGGGCGAGTCCTGCCCGCTGGCGAAGGGTTTCTATGACCGCCTGCCGGCGGCGCGCCAGGCAGCCCTGGCCGTCCCCGTGCTCGACCGCGCGGCGCTGCGCGACGTCGGGCTGGCCCATGAGGTCTGTCCCTACTACCTCGGCGGAGAAATGGCGCGCTGGACCGATGTCGTCGTCGGCGACTACAACTATTATTTCGACGGCGGCGCGATGCTGTACGCGCTGGCCCAGGCCAACGGCTGGCGCGCCAGCGTGCTGGTCGACGAAGCGCACAACATGGTGTCGCGCGCGCGTGCGATGTATTCGTCGGAGCTGGAGCGCGGCGCCCTGCGCCTGGCGCGCGCCGCAGCCCCGCCGGCTGTGAAGAAGGCCCTGACGAAGCTGGCGCGCGCCTGGGGCGAGATCGACGCGCAGACACCCATGCCCTGGCAGCAGTTGCCCACACCGCCTGAAAAATTCCTGACGACGCTCACAGGCGCCACCAGCGCGGTCAACGACTTCCTCGCCGAGCATCCGGGCCCGCTCGACGCCGACCTGCAGCGTTTTCATTTCGACGCCCTGCAGTTCGCGCGCCTGGCCGAGTCCTTCGGCGAGCATTCGCTCTGCGATGTCACGCGCGCTGGCACGGGCGGCGGCAGGGACGCCGGGGCGGACACCACGGTGTCGATCCGCAACGTCGTCCCCGCCCCTTTCCTCAAAGCGCGCTTTGCCGACGCCCACTCGGTAACGCTGTTTTCCGCCACCCTGAGCCCCTGGCATTATTTCGCCGACCTGCTCGGCCTGCCCGAGAACGCGGGCTGGGTCGATGTCGAGTCGCCCTTCACGGCCGGCCAGCTGGCCGTACACGTCGCGCGCGACATCTCCACCCGCTACGCGCACCGCGCCGCTTCGCTGCTGCCGATCGCGCGCCTGATGGCCGCCCAGTACGCGAGCGCGCCCGGCAACTACCTGGCCTTTTTCAGCAGCTTCGATTACCTCGACCAGGCGGCAAACCTGTTCGCCGAGCGCTACCCGGAGGTGCCGCTATGGCGCCAGGAACGGCGCATGAGCGAAATCGAGCGCGCCGCTTTCCTCGACCGCTTCCAGCCGGAGGGATGGGGCATCGGCTTCGCGGTGCTGGGCGGCTCCTTCGGCGAGGGCATCGATTTGCCCGGTGCGCGCCTGATCGGCGCCTTCGTGGCCACCCTCGGCCTGCCCCAGCTGAACCCGGTCAATGAAGCGCTGCGCGCGCGGATGCAGGCCATGTTCGGCGCCGGCTACGACTATACTTACCTGTATCCGGGCCTGCAGAAGGTGGTACAGGCGGCCGGCCGCGTGATCCGCACCGAGGCCGACCAGGGCGTGGTTTACCTGATCGACGACCGCTTCGACGATCCGGCGGTGCGGGCGCTGTTGCCGCGCTGGTGGCAGGTCGACGTCGTACGCACGTGATGAACGCGTAACCAGTGCATGCACAGTGCGCGATCAGCGCATCGCCTCCCTCGGCTTCGCACAGCCGCCGCGGCTCACCGGAATGCGCTTGCCGTCGTCCAGCACTGCATACCAGCTGTACTGGGATGAAAACCCGGACGACAAAAAGCCCGCCTCGTTGCCGGGCGGGCTTTTTCAGCGGGGGGACGATCAGGCGGCCGCTGCGGTCAGGCTCATTGGCGGCTGGTTCTTGACCTGGTTGCGGTATTTGGCGCGGGCTGCGGCCTGCTTGACCGCTTCGCGCGCGATATTGGTACGGCGGATGTCGAGACGTTCTTCCTTGCCGCGGTGCTGGGCTTCGTGTTTGTTACCGATACGCTTGGTCATGTGCCTCTCCTCTGTTGAAACGGTTTGTCCGGATGCGCGGCCGGGCTGGCTCGGATCACGAGCGGCCGGTGGACATTTTCAGGTCTGCGGGCATGACCATCCCCCAGCCAAGCTGGCGCCGGATTTCCTCGGGAGTCGGCGGCGGCTGCGTAGCGCGTGTACGGTTGGCGAGGTATTCGCGTACCAGGTGCTTGGGTGGATTCTTGGTCGTGGCAGTCATGTAGCCTCCGCATCCGATTGGTAAGCCGGCGCGCTGCGCCGGCCAGGAAATTGGTGCCGATCCTCGAGGCGACCGGCTAACCTGTTGAGATATTTGGCCGCCTGCAGAACGAATTCGCTGACGCCTCACTCACACGGCTTCATCATAACGAAAGCACAAGACCCGGACCGTTAGGTGGCGCACACTGGGCGCACGGATGAGCTACCAAAGCGGCGCGACGTAGTGTAGGACTGGGCATACACGGATGTTCACGACCATGAAAAAAGGGGAGCCGAAGCTCCCCTTTCTTTCATGCTGCCCTGCTACACGATCAGAACTTGTACTTCAGGTTCAGGTAGAACTGGCGGCCGCTGACGTCCAGCTTCTGCTGCTCTTCTTCGCTGTAGCGATAGTAGGCGCGCTTCACGTTGGTCAGGTTGGTCGCGTCGAACGAGAGGATCAGGTTCGGCGAGATGTTGTAGCTGGCGTTGAAGGCCAGCGTCGTCACCGGTGCGGCCATCGTCGGGGCAGCGAACATCCGGATGCCTGCAACGAGCGCCTTGTTGTTCGTGGAACCCGGCGTCGGCGCGGTCGTGGTGTTGACGTACTCACTGCGGTAGTTCGCCACCAGGCGGGCCGACACACGGTCGTTCTCGAAGTAGGCGCCCAGGTTCGCCGCATATTCGGAAGCACCCGTCATCGGACGGCCATCGTCGACCTTCGTCTTCGCACGGCTGACGTTCGAAGTGAAGCCGAACGGCGTGTTGCCGAACGGCTGCTCGTACGACAGTTCGATACCGGCAATGCGCGCGTCCTGCTGCAGGGACGAGTTGATGCCAAAGGTCTTGATGATGTTGTCGCGCGGGTCGACCAGCTCAACCGTGCCCAGCGGAGAACCGGTCAACGGGTAGCCATTGATCTTCGAATAGAACACGCTCACGCCGACCATCGAACGGCGCGCGAAGTACCATGCCCACGACGCGTCAACGTTCTTCGCGACCATCGGACCCAGGTTCGGATTCGGGCCACTGACGGTACAACCGGTCACCACGCAGCTGGCACCGGTATAGCCTGCGCCGAGCAGGTTGTAGTTCTGGCGGCCGAGGGTCTTGCTGGCGCCGAAGCGGGCGATCATGTCCTTGGTTAGCTCGTAGCGCAGGTTCAGGCTCGGCAGGACATTATCGAAGGTTTCGTCGGTCGGCTGCTTGTAGAACATGACGCCGGCCATCGGGTTGAACGCGGTGTTGTCGTAGTACTGCACGCCTTCACCGACCGTCGTGAGCGCAGTCGGGTACGCCGCGCAAGGAATTGCCGCCTCGCCAGGCGCCGAGCGCGCGCATGACCCCGTTGGAATCGGGAACGGAACTTGCGCGTTGACACGAGTGCGCACGAAACGCAAGCCGACGTTGCCAGACCAGCGATCCGCTTCCAGATTGGCCATTACATAGGCAGCCGACTGGCGTTCACGCATGTCGAGTTCGGTCGCGGCACGGCGTTCCCAATCGGGCGAAGTGGCCTTGGTGTTGGCGGCAAAATAGGCCTTCAGCGCTTCCGGAGTCAGGGTCCAGCTCGTGTTGTCCCAGCCGGCCGGGCCGTCCAGGTCCGCACCGAAATCAGACGGGTAGGCGACGAAGCTGCCAGCGCCCGTCGGCGCATTGGTCGACAGGGTGGAACTGCGCAGCTGCGGGAAACGGCGCGCGCTCTTGCGGCGGTGGTCCGCGTAGCGGATGCCGGTTTCGAGCGACTGGAACACGCCCTTCTCGAGGCGGTATTCGGCGTCGAACTGCAGGCTGTGCTCTTTGTCAGTTGTCTTCACGCCCGAGGCCGCTCGGCCGGTCAGGGTGTAGCCGCTGCCGTCGGCATTGCGGCCGGGGACGTTCGGCCCGGTGCCATAGTACTGGACGAATGGCGCATCGCGCAGGCTGCCCAGCGCATACGACACGCCGGTTCCGTAGCGCGTATAGGTAAGGCCCTGGTCGAGGCCCGTTTTACCGACGCCCTTGGTAGTCGAAAACAAGGTCTTGACGGTCAGGTCCTGGTTGACGCGGTATTTCGCATCGAAGTCGAGGAAAGCGCTGCTCGATTCGGCGCCGTCGCGGTATGCACCTTCGGTCTCGCCGATATATTGCGGCGTGGTCCCTGCCGGATACAGAATGTCGGCACTTTTCAGCACGCGCAACTGGTCGCCATACAGTGTCGTTTCGTTGACGATCACCGGGTTCTTGATCTGTGCATAGACACGCTGGCCGTTCGACGACGTCGGCGCGGTGCCGCCTGTCGGTCCGCTCTCGCCGCGCAGCATGCTGAACATGGCACCGGCATTCAGGCGGCCAAAGTTGTTCGCTTTCATGCCGGAATGGAAGCCGGTCAGCGTCATGTCGAGGTCGCTGTTCGGCTTGAACTGGAGCGAGAACATGCCGCCCTTGCGGTCGCGCACGCTTTCGACGAATTCGGTGCTCATCGAGCCCGGAATACGTACGCCGTTCAGGTCCGCAGCCGTGTAGCCGGTACCGGCCAGCGAGGCGTCCGTGATTCCCAGCATCTTCGTGGTATCGATCACATCCCAGCCGCTGCCTCCGGAATAGGCGAAGCGCGAAACCGAATCACGGCGCACATAGCGCTTTTCGGCGAAGCCCTGAACGATGAAACCGAGCGTTCCCGCTTCGTTTTTCCAGTTCATGGTGGCGTTGAAATCCGGTCCCGTCTTGCCCGGCAGTTCGGCATAGCTGGCACCGGCGCTGATGACGCCACCGAAGCGTTCTTTTTGCGACAGAGGCTTGCGGGTAGTGACGTTGATCGTGCCGGCCAGGCCGCCGTCGACGATGTTAGCCTGCGAGGTCTTGTACACCAGAGCCTGATTCAGCACGTGGGACGGCATCAGCGAAAGGCTGGTCGAACGACTGCTGGAGAGCTGGTCGGCAACGTACCAGTCACCACCCGAGACGGTGTGGCCGTTGAAGATGATCAAGGTCATGTCGGCATTCGTACCGCGCATCGACACTTTCTCGGCTTCGTCGTAGTCGGTACGCACGGCGACGCCGGCGAGGCGCTGCAGCGAGTCAGCCAGGTTCTTGTCCGGCATCTTGCCCACGTCTTCGGCCGTGATGACTTCGACATTGGCGGTCGCGTTCTTCTTGACGCTGAGCGACTTCGCCATCGAGGCACGGATGCCCGTCACCTCGACGGTCTGCATCGGCGCCTGGGCGTCCATGGTCTGCGCCATGGCCGGCAAGGCTGCCAGGCTCCACAGTGCCATCGAAACGGCAGCGGCCAGCGGCTTCTGTTTGAACATGTATCTCTCTCCTGGAATATAGGTATGGGTGATGCTGTCGGCGGGCGGTCCCTGCCACGCTCATAGTATTAGCGAAAAGCAAATAGGTGGAAAATCACTTGTGTTCCCTCGTCCATAACTTGAAGGAATGTTTTAAGGGCGCAACACTGCGGTTATGGTTGCGCGACAAATATTCATTGTCAAAACGGCCGAAGCCGCGTTAGCGTCCTGCCAATAACTAAAGGAGACACCACCCATGCGTCATACCCCGCTGCTGATGCTGCTGACCGCCCTCGCCGGCTGCGCAGGAACAACGCCTTCGACCCCGAATATGGCGACGCCCGCGGCAACGGCCCCGGTCGCCATCGACACCATCCTGCAAAAGCAGATCTACCAGATGACACCGGTCGAGGCCGGCCGCTACGTCGCCTGGGTGCACGAAGCGGAGCCCGACCTGCGCAAGCGCATCGCCGCCATCGGCCGCAAGAACCTCGGGCAGCCCTACCTGTTGAATTTGTTGGGCGAGTTCCCATTCGAGGTGCACGACAACTTGCCGCTGTTTAGCCTGGAACGCAGCAATTGTGTCGTCTTCGCGGAACATACCTATGCCATGGGCCTGTCGCGCTCATGGGAAGAGTTCTTCTGGATGCTGCAGCGCCTCCGCTACCGCGACGGCGTGATCGGCGTGGCCACCCGCAACCACTACACGGAGATGGATTGGAACGTCGCCAACCGCTGGCTGGTCACCGACATCAGCGCCGAACTGGCGGGGCCGAATGGCCCCGGCTACGACATGCGCGTGGACCGCGCGCGTTTCCTCAAGATGCGCCACAACACCGAACGCAGCATCCCGGTCGAGACCAGCCGCCAGGCCTTCGTGCCGAAGGAAGCGGTGGCGGCGATTGCAGGCCAGCTGCAGGAAGGCGATTTCGTGAACGTGATCTCGACGCGCGACGGCGAACACTGGGCTTCGCACGTGGGGCTGGTGGTCCTCGGACCGGATGGCGAACGCCGTTTCCTGCATTCCCAGGCGCCGCAGGTCCGCGAGGAGAGTTTCGATTCCTTCATCGCACGCGCGCTCGAACGCGAAGCGCGCAATGCCCGCGAGGGCAAGAACGGGCAGCGCGTGGCAGGCTTCAAGTTCCTGCGCCTGAACGAGAACATCGTGGTGCCGCCGATGGCGCCCCAGCCACGGCCTGGGACCGGATCGTGATCGAGAGCGGCTGATACGACCCTCGTGGCCCGGTGGGCTTGGCGCTCAAGGCACGGCGCGGCCTCGAACAGGGTACGCCCGCAACGCCGCGATGGGGTCTGTCGGGCGCGCCTCATCACCAGCCTGACAGACCTCCGGCGCAGCCAGTCCGTCGCCGGCACCGCGTCAGTACGTCGTGCGCGTGACGGGGCCATGCAAGCAGTCCCGCGCCCGCGCCAGCGGTGGCGCGCACCGCCACGTCCTGTCCAAGCTTATCTGCGAGCGCCAGTGCGCCGTTCGCTCCCCCTTCCGTCCGCGCATGGTTTCTCTGCCGGCTGAGCTTGCGTTTGGCTGCCACGTCTGTCGCAAACATGCTACGTCCCCTACCGATCCTGCTTTGCGCTACCGGTGCCGTCCCGGACTCGACCGCACATTTTCCTAGGGAAGCGCTGAACAAATAGGTTTTGCGGCCAATTCGATGCGTCAAGTTCATCGTTGGGCAAAACGATGGTCGAAATCGGCTATTTTTCTCGCGTGAGCTGGTTCGCCAGCCGCTTTTTGGCAT
>JBBWZO010000167.1:0-5143 GCA_039649125.1 Massilia sp.
CCCGACTGGATCAGGGCTTCCTTCGCTTTGACGTCGACGAAATCGGCCGCGGCCAGGCGCGTCAGGAGGAAGCGCACGTCGCCCTCGAGGTAGCTGCCGGCGAAGCTCACAGCGTCTCCACCGTCAGTTTCGAGAGCTGGGTGCGGCGCGGGATGATCGCGTAGTCGCAGTCGGCCATGAAGCGCGCGTCCGAGCGGCTGTCGCCCATGCCGAAGGTGACGATGTCTCCGTGCTCGCGGCGCAGGCGCTCGGTGATCCAGGCCACCGCATCGGCCTTGTCCAGGGTGCGCGGCAGGACCGCCAGGTTGTTGCCGTTGCGGTGGACGCAGTAGTCCTTGCCCGCGCCGGCGATCCAGGGCAGCACGACCTCGCGTTCGACGCGCTCCTGGTTCAGCGCGACCTTGTCCGGGTCCTTCACGACGATGAAGAAGGGCGTGCCGGCGTCTTCCACCAGGCGCGCGCGGCCGCCGTAGCCGGTGTTTGCGGCCCAGGCGTCGATGCGGCTGGCCAGCTGCTGCAGGCCGGGCAGGGCGGCCGTCATCAGCGCGTGCATGCGGCCCTGCCAGTCGCGGTCGATGGCGCCATCGGGCTGCAGGATGATGCCGCCGAAATTCAGCACGACGTAGCTGGAAAAGCCGAGGTCGACGCGCTTGAATGCATCCAGGCTGCGCGCCGTGGTCGGGATCACGGTCATGCCTTCGCTGACGAACGCGAAGAACGCGCGCTGGGCCGGCGTCGTGTACGAGCAGATGCTGCCGTCGCTGTAATAGGCTGCCGGCTCGAGGGCGTCGCGCACGGCACACTTTTCGAGCGTCTGGAACAGGGTGTCGTCCAGGTCAGCGAACAGGAACTTCTTCAACATGGTCCTCGGTATGAAAATGGAACAGGCGCGCATCGAGCGTGCGCGCGAAGGCGTGCAGGGCGTCAGTGGCGGGCGTCTCGTGGCAGACGAATACGTGGTCGTACTGGCCCGGCGCGACGTTGTACAGGAAGTTGGCGATGCCTTCGCCGTAGTTGTCGGGGAAAGTCAGGGCGTGCGACACCGCGCCCCAAATGAGGATGGGCGAACGCGTGGTCGACTGCACCGCCACATCCAGGCCGTGTTCCTCGAGCGCGGCGCCCAGCAGCGTCGAGGCGTGCATGAATTCGCCGGTGCCGAGCACCAGGACCTTGTGCTGCGGCGCGATCTGCGCAGCCAGCCGGCGTGCCAGCGCCTGCGGCGCACGCAGGGCGCGCGCCAGGCCGAGCCGGCCGAATGCCGTGCTGGCGCCGCGTTCGGCCTGCGCGTCGTAGCGCTGGGCCGGGGCCGCATCGAGCGGGCAGTCGGCGGGCTGGAAACGGTACTCTCCCGCGACCAGCGCGCCCATCGTCGCCGGCAGGCCGAAGCGTGCGGTGAGCGCGTCGGTCGCGGCGCGGCCCATGAAGTTGGCCAGCACCGCCAGGTGTACCCGTTCGAGCGCGGGGTTCAGGCGCTGGCAGGCCCGGGTCAGGTTTAAAAATGTGTTGCCGGTGCTGGCTTCGTCGTCGACCAGCACGATGGTGCGTGCGCGCAGCAGCAGGCCCTGCTCGTGTTCGCCCGCCGGCATGTGCAGGAACTGGCGCGGTGCGTGGCTGTGCGCTTCCTCGAACTCGATGATGGGCCCCGTGCCGACGCGGTAGCGCGTGGTCTGCAGGAACAGTGCCTCGCGGCCCGGGTTGGCGCGCAGCCAGGCCTCGAATACGCCCTGGCCGAGGCCGACCGCGGTCTCGGCCATCGCGATGAAGAGGGTCGGGCCGTCGCCGGCCGGCACCCCGCTCGCCAGGCGTGCGTGGACCTCCAGCATGCGCCGGGCTTGTACCGGCCAGTGCTTGCCGAGCACCTTGCTGACGAACAGGAAGCCGCGCTTGGCATTCGCGCGTGCGGCAAAGCCCAGCAGCGCGTCGAGCTCGTCCGCACCTTCGTGCAGCGCAAGCTCGAGCAGGCCGGTCGGCAGTTGTTCGGTGCGGCGCAGCAGGACCTTGTCTTCGCTGCGCGCGTTCATGCCAGCTCCACGGCGCGCGCCAGTTCGCCCACGCGCATGCCGTCGCGTACGGCAGGGATGTCGAGCCCGTCGAAGCCGTCGGCGAAGCCGCGCAGCGCGATGTAGGGCAGGTTGGGGCCGGCGAGGCAGGCCATGCCGATGCCGCCGGACATGCGCGGGTTGATTTCGAGCAGGCGTGGCTGACCCGCGGCCTCGCGGAACTGGACGTTGAAGATGCCGTTCAGGCCATGCGTGCTGCATAACCCGGCGGTCGCTTCCAGGATGTCGGCGCGCTGGTCGATGCGCTGGCCGGCGCCGGCCTGGCCCGACTTGCGGCGCACCACGGCCGTGACGAGGCGGCCCTGGTCGCCCACGCAGTCGACGCTGTATTCGCGCCCGTCCAGGTATTCCATCAACAGCATGGTGCGGAAGGCGCCCATCTCCGCCAGGCCGCGGCGGAAGTCGCCCAGCGACACGTGGTATTCGGCGCCCGCCATCAGCAACTGGGCGGCGTTGCGCTCTTCGTCGAGCACGGCGAACCCGAGGCCGTAGATCGAGTGCGAAGGTTTCACGCACAGTTTCGCGTGGCGACGGCGCAGCGTGTCGTAGGCTTCCTCGAAACCGGCGGCGTCCTCGAAACGGCGGAATTCGGCGACCGGTGCGCCAGGGAGCACGGTCTCGGCATAGAAGCGCGCCTTGTCGTGGATGAGCTGCAGGGCCGTGTCGGTCGCCGCGCTCAGCACGCGCGTGCCGATCGCCTCGAACCCGGCGTGCGCCCCGGCCAGGAGGGTCGCTTCACGGCCCGGCACGAAGATGTCGATCCGGTGCTCGCGGCAGAACGCCAGGCACCAGTCGATGTAGGCGGCGCCTTCGAGGCCGGTCGGTTCCGGATGGAATTCGTGGGCCGCCCGTGCTGCGGGCGTGCGCGTGTTGGGATTGCTGTGGATGATGTGAAAACGCCCGTCGGTGTCGGCTGCGCGGATCAGTTCGATCGCGGCAGACACGGACGAGAAGGTGCGATTGAACCAGACGCGCATGAAGTCCTTCTGTGTCGGAGAGCGGAGACGGAGAGCAAGAAGCAATCAGCCCCGTGGCCAGCGGGGCAGGAAATAAAAGCCGGGTGCTTAGACGTTGACGCCGAACGAGCGTGCGAGCGGACCGAGGCCGCCGTTGAAGCCCTGGCCGACGGCGCGGAATTTCCAGTCGCCGCCTGCACGGTACAGCTCACCGAAGATCATCGCCGTTTCGGTCGAGCTGTCTTCGGACAGGTCGTAACGGGCCAGCTCGGCATTCCCGCTGGCGTTCATGCAGCGGATGAACGCTTTGCCCACCATGCCGAAGTTCTGGCGGCGGCTCTCGGCATCGTGGATGGTGACGCAGAACGAAATCTTCTCGACGTCGGTCGGCACCCGGGCCAGGTCGACGGTGACGGTTTCGTCGTCGCCTTCGCCCTGGCCGGTGGTGTTGTCGCCGTTGTGGACAACGGAGCCATCGCTCGATTTCAGGTTGTTGTAGAAGATGAAGTCGGTGTCGCTGCGCACTTTGGCGTCGGACTTGAGCAGGAAGACCGAGCCGTCGAGGTCGAAGGCGGCGCCGTCGGTCGAACGCGGATCCCAGCCCAGGCCGACGATGACCTTGGTGAGGTTCGGTGCTTCCTTGCTAAGGTTGACATTGCCGCCTTTTTGCAGACTGATTGCCATTACTGCTCCTTTCGTGGGAATGAAACGGTGCGTGGCGCGACCCCGCGGGCCGCGGGGTCCGTCCGTGTGAATATAGCGCTAATTGAACGATTGTACACACCCGTGCTTATGGCAGACTTAGGGGAGGGGCGCGGGGCGGGGGGGGGCGGTATGCATGAGTACGCGGGGCTGTTGCCCGGGGCGTTCATGGTGCGCATGGTCCGCGTGGACTCGGGAGTCCACCTTACGAGAGAGGCTGGGGACTGACCGTTCGAAACCCATACGGTGGCGTGCCTTTTGCTGCCGCGAGTACGTGGCCTCATCCGTAGGGTGGACTCCCGAGTCCACGCGCATCGAGCAAACCGATACCAGGGCAGGCAGCAGCCCTATCGGAGCGCGCCGAGTTCGCACGCGGCAAACGGCCGCACGAAATGCACCCGACCCAACTCATCTATTGCAAATCCCCTGAACCCTTGGCATAATGCGGCTCCCCGGGCGGTTAGTTCAGTTGGTTAGAATACTTGGTCGACATCCAAGGGGTCGCAGGTTCGAATCCTGCACCGCCCACCAAAGACACTTCAAATATTCGCAGGGCCCTTGCGGCTCTGTAGAGAAAAGGCGCAACGGTGCCTTTTCTGTGCTGGCCAGCCAGGCCAGATTCCTTCTTCTCCACGCTACTGCGAAAAACGCGCAACAGGGTCGACATACCCTTGCATCTCTTGTTGCGTCAAGCCCTTTTGCGCGCTATACTAGCCGGCTTCGGTATGGACTTGTCGTTTCAGAGTCTGTACGTTTTTAGTAGTTCAACTACCCCCGCCCAATCGTAGGTGGGAATGGAGAAAAAATGAGCTTGGGCCTTCTCGGTCGCAAGGTTGGCATGATGCGCATCTTCACGGATGACGGGGATTCGATCCCAGTCACCGTGCTCGACGTATCGAACAACCGTGTCGCACAAATCAAAACTCCTGAAACTGACGGCTATGCTGCAGTCCAGGTCGCATTCGGTCAACGTCGCGCATCCCGCGTGACCAAGGCTGTTGCGGGTCACCACGCTAAAGCTGGCGTGGAAGCCGGTACGATGCTGAAGGAATTCCGCGTCGACGCCGCCAAAGCCGCCGAACTGAAAACCGGCGACACCGTCAACGTCTCGCTGTTTGAAGTGGGCCAGAAGATCGACGTGCAGGGCACCTCGATCGGTAAAGGCTACGCCGGTACCATCAAGCGTTACAACTTCGCCTCGGGTCGCCAGACCCACGGTAACTCGCGTTCGCACAACGTTCCTGGCTCCATCGGTATGGCGCAGGATCCGGGCCGCGTGTTCCCAGGCAAGCGCATGACCGGTCACATGGGCGACGTTACCGTCACCACCCAGAACCTGGAAATCGCGCGTATCGACGCTGAGCGTCAACTGCTGCTGGTGAAGGGTGCCGTTCCTGGCGCCAAGAACGGTCAAGTGATCGTCAA
>JBBWZO010000192.1:0-17275 GCA_039649125.1 Massilia sp.
CTGCACAAGATCGCCGCCAACATGACGCCGAGCCCGATCGCCGACGCCACGTTCGATGACGTCGTGTTTGGCGACGGCCACATGATGGTCAAGATCAAGCCCGCACGCCGTGTGGCGCTTGCGGAACTGGTGCGTGCCAGCGGCAAGGAGTGCATCGAAGCCGAACAGGTGGCGAAGCCGGACCTGGGCGACTTGGCGGACACGGTGCTGAAAGCGAAGTACACGCACGGCGCCGTCTTCGCCGAGGTGAAGATCGACGAAGAACTGCCGATCGTGCGCGTGACGCGCGTCGTGATCGCGGTGGCGGCCGGCCGCATCATCAATCCCAAGACGGCGCGCAGCCAGGTCATCGGTGGGGCAGTCATGGCGATCGGCATGGCATTGCACGAAGAAACGGTGATGGATCACCGGCTCGGCCGCTTCATGACCCACAACTTTGCCGATTACCACATTCCGGTGAATGCGGATATCCCGGAGATGGAAGTGATCTTCGTCGACGAGCCGGATGCGGAAGTGTCGCCGCTGGGCGTCAAGGGCGTCGGCGAGATCGGCGTGGTCGGCACGGCGGCGGCGGTGGTCAACGCGATCTATCACGCCACCGGCCAGCGGGTACGCTCGTTGCCGGTTACGGTGGACAAGCTGCTTGGCTAGGCGCAGCTGCCGGGGCAAGAGTCGGCTTCCCGTGGTCCAGCGGCGCAACAAGCGTTCCGCCTGACCTTGCACGAGGAAAAGTTTCCGGATGGTCACAACTCGCCCGGTGGTGCGATAATGTTCGCCGTTCACCGGGGCTGAGCCGGTGAGGCGCAATCTGCGCTAACATTGTGAAACTACTTGCTCGCTACGTCACACTTCGCGCCATGCCAGAGCGAACGCCACAGACCACTTTGCCGTCCCAGGCATCGAACGCGCGCCCGCGGGTGCCGGGAAGCGCATGCGCGCTCGCCAGCCGGGCGCGCCAGGCCCCCCGCGTCCGTTCCCTGCTTTCAGTCATCTTCCAGGAGTCCCCATGAACATCGTGCTCGTCGACGACCACGTTCTGGTGCGTACCGGTATCAGCTACATGATCAACGGCATCGACGGCCTGACCGTCATCGGCGAAGCCAGCGGCAACGCCAAAGCGATGGAACTGGTATGCACCTTGCATCCCGACGTGGTCGTGACCGATATTTCGATGGGCGAGGACAGCGGACTGGACCTGCTGGCCCAGGTCAAGCACGCCGCGCCCAGGACCAAGGTCGTGCTGCTGACCATGCACTCCTCGGAGGAAATGGTGTCGGAGGCCTTGCGCCTGGGCGCCGAGGGCTACCTGCTGAAGGATTCGGCGCCTAGCGAACTGGAGATCGCGCTGCTCGCGGTCGGGCGCGGCGAGTGCTACCTGAGCCCGTCGGTGTCGAAGACGATGATCGACCGCTACGTGCGCCCGCCCGCAGCGCCCGACCGGGCACTCGAACTGTTGACGGCGCGCCAGCAACAGATCCTGACCATGATCGCCAGCCGCAAGTCGACCAAGGCGATCGCGTACGAGCTCGAGCTGTCGGAAAAGACCATTGCCGCGCACCGCGCCCAGATCATGGAACGCACCGGCGTGCGCGACGTGGTCGGCCTGGTGCTGTTTGCGGTCAAGCACGGCCTGGTAAAGAAACCCGAGTAACTCTTTGTCCTAGGAACTTTTCTTGGCGACGTAGGAGAAGTCCTACTTCCCGCCTTTGTCTCGCCTGCATACACTGGTAGACATTGCCGTATGGAAAGCGGCTTGTTCAACCCGTTCAGCAGGAGGCGCAGATGGCGCTGGTCAAGAAAATTTCAAACACCCCGTATGACACCAGCGCTGCGCACAGCGCGGCCGCCGCGCCCAGCCGTGTTGCGGATGCGCAACGCAAGAAGGCCCGGACCCTGGCCAAGCAACAGCAGGCCGCCGAGCGCATCGCCGCCGCCGCCGCCCAGTTAGCGGCAGGCATCAACGAAGCCTCTTCGGCCGCGGAGGAGCTCAAGCGCTCGTCGGAGCAGATCGCGGGCGGCGCCCAGCAGGCTTCATCGGCCGCGCAGGAGTCGATGGCCGCATTCCAGCAGGTGGAAGTGGCGATCGCGCGTCAGCTCCAAAATGCCGACGCCAGCCAGGCGCGCATGGAGTCGACCCAGGCCCTGGTCGTGCGCACCGGCGCCGAGGTCGGCGCGCTGGTCGGCAACGTCGGCGTCGCCGCCGAGCGCCAGGAGGCGTCGGTGACGATGGTCGCCGAACTGGAGAAGCAGGCCGCCGACATCGGCGACATCGTCAAGGCGGTGGCCCGCATCGCCGACCAGACCAACCTGCTCGCGCTGAACGCCGCGATCGAGGCGGCGCGCGCCGGCCAGCACGGCAAGGGCTTTGCCGTCGTCGCCGATGAAGTGCGCACCCTGGCCGAGACCTCGGAAAAGAGCGCCAAGCAGATCCAGGACCTGGTGGGCCAGATCCAGAACGAAGTGAAGGTGGTGGCGGAAGGCATCGGCGCAGCGGCCAACACCGTGCTCGGCGAAGTCGAGAACGGCAAGACGATCACCGAGCAGCTCGAGCGCATCCGCGCCGACGCGGGCGAGATCGTGGCGGGTGTGCGCGAGATCGCGGTCGGCGCCCAGCAGTCGTCCACCGCCGCAGGCCAGGCGCTGAAGGGGTCGCAGGAAATCGCCGCCGCCGCCGAGGAGCAGACCGCCGCCGCCGAGGAATCGGCGAAGACCGTCGCCGAGCAGAGCCAGGCGCTGGCCGAGTGCGAACAGGCCTCGCAGTCGCTGTCCGAACTGGCCGAAGACCTGAAGAACTCGACCGACGTGGCCAAGAGCGCCGAGGAAGTCGCTTCCAGCGCCGAGGAACTGTCGTCGGCGGTGCAGGAAATCAGCCGCTCCGGCACCCAGGTCATGTCCGCCATCGAGCAGATCCGCAAGGGCGCCCAGGTGCAGAGCGTGGCCACCGAGGAATCGGCCGCTGCGGTCAACCAGATCGAGAAGGGCCTGGTCCTGGCCCAGACCCGCGCCACGGCCTCCGGCGAGAAGGTTGCCGCCATCCGCGAGCTGCTGGCCGCGAACAAGGCCGGCATCGACGCCCTGGTCGCCGGGATCACCACCTCGGTCGAGGCCTCGCGCGTGTCGCTGCGCCAGATCAAGGAGCTGGCCCTGGTATCGCGCCGTATCGACAAGATCGTCGACGCCATCACCACCGTCTCGATCCAGACCAACATGCTGGCCGTGAACGGCTCGATCGAAGCGGCGCGCGCCGGCGAATTCGGCAAGGGCTTCGTGGTGGTCGCCACCGACATCCGCAACCTGGCCCACGACTCGGCCGAAAACGCCGACAACATCAAGGACCTGGTCAAGGCCGTGCAGGACCAGATCGGCGTGGTCGGCCGCGATCTCGACGAGATCATCGCCACCGCGCTGGGCGAAGCCGAAAAGGCCAAGGCCATCACCAGCGCGCTGGTCGCGATCGAGACCGACGTCGGCGCGGTCGAAACCGGCACCAATGAGATCCTCGGCGCCGCCAACGACATCTCGGCCGCGATCGTGCAGGTCAAGACCGCGATCGACCAGATCGCCGCCGCTGCCCAGGAAGCCGAAAAAGGCGCCACCGAAGCTGCCGCCGCCGCGCGCCAGCAGTCGCAGGGCGCCGACGAACTGGCCACCGCCGTCGAGGAAGTGGCATCGCTGGCCGACGAACTGCAAAGCGCCTGAGCGGAGTAAATAATGAGCAACGAGATTGCAGCCGAACACGCGCAGACGCGCGCGGACGGCGAATCGGATGTCCGCCAGTTCGTCACCTTCGTCGCAGGCGACGAGGTGTTCGCGGTCGACATGGCCCCGGTCCAGGAGATCATCCGCGTGCCCGACGTGGTGCGCGTGCCGCTGGCGCCGCCCACGCTGGAGGGGCTGGCCAACCTGCGCGGCAAGGTACTGCCGATCATCAGCCTGCGGCGGGTGTTCGGCTACCCCGAGCGCGCCGCCGACGACGCCACGCGCGCGCTGGTGATCGACCTCGGCCAGCCGCTCGGCTTCGTGGTCGACCGCGTCGCCAGCGTGGTGGGGGTGGACGTGCGCCAGATCGAGGACGCCTCCGGCATCAGCGCCACCGTCAACAGCGAGCTGGTATCCGGCCTGCTGAAGGACGTCGGCGGCCACGCGATGGTGATGGTACTGGACTTCAAACGCCTGATCGCCGCCGAATTCGCCGACGTGGCCGCCGCCAGCCGCAGTGCCGGCGCGGTGCTGGCCAACAGCCCGGCGGCGCAGGAAGCGCTGCAGCACAGCGACGAGCTGCAGCTGGTCAGCTTCGAGGTGGCCGCGCAGGAATACGCGGTCAGCATCGAGGACGTGCAGGAAATCGTCCAGATGCCGGACGAGATCGTGCAGGTGCCGCACGCGCAGCCGCACGTGCTGGGCATCATGACCCTGCGCACGCGCCTGCTGCCGCTGGTGTCGCTGCGCCGCATGTTCGGCCTGCCGGCGCGCGATGCGGACGAGCAGAGCCGGATCGTGGTGGTGTCGTTCGGCGGCGCCTCGGTCGGCGTGGTCACCGACAGCGTCAACGAAGTGCTGCGTGTGGCCCAGCGCAAGGTCGAGCCGATGCCGCCGCTGCTGGCGCGCGAAGCCGGCATGGCCGACATCGGGCGCATCTGCCGCCTCGACGGCGGACGCCGACTGGTATCGATCATCGACGCCGCCACCATGTTCCGCCAGGCCGCCGTCGGCGACCTGCTTGATACGGGTACAGACATGAATCACCACAGCGACACCAAGGGCGCCGGCGCGGCCGGCATCGACAAGGACGGCGAGGAACAGCTGGTCGTGTTCCGCCTCGGCCAGGAAGAGTTCGGGGTGCCGATCGACAGCGTGCAGGAGATCGTGCGCGTGCCCGAGGCGCTGACCCACGTGCCGAAGGCGCCTGCTTTCGTCGAAGGCGTGATCAACCTGCGCGGCTCGGTGCTGCCGGTGATCGACCTGCGCCGCCGGCTCGGCCTGTCCAGTGTCGAGCGCAGCGACCGCCAGCGCATCATGGTGTTCGTCATCGAGCGGGTGTGCACCGGCTTCATCGTCGATTCGGTGGCCGAGGTGCTCAAGGTCGAGCGCAGCGCGATCGAACCGGCGCCGTGCCTGTCGAGCGAGCAGTCGCGCCTGCTGGCGCGGATGGCCAACCTCGAGAAGCACAAGCGCATGGTGCAGCTGATCGAACCGCAGCACCTGGTCGGCGAAGGCGACCTGGCGCAACTGGCCGCACTGGGGCAGTAAAGGGTTCGACATGAAGCTGCTGATCGTCGACGACTCGGCGCTGATGCGCCGCCAGCTGGGCACCCTGTTCGAGCAGGCCGGCGGCTTCGAGCTGCGTTTTGCGCGCACCGGAGTCGACGCCATCCGCGAGAACCTGGCGTTCGAGCCGGACGTCGTCACGCTTGACGTCAACATGCCCGAGATGGACGGCCTCACTGCGCTGGCGCAGATGATGGTCGACCGTCCGGTCCCGGTGCTGATGCTGTCCTCGCTCACCGAGAAGGGCGCGCTGGCCACCTTCGAGGCGCTCAACCTGGGCGCGCTCGACTACGTGCCCAAGCCCGGCGGCACGATCTCGCTGTCGCTGGCGGCGATCGGCCCGCAGCTCGTGGAGAAGGTGCGCGGCGCGGCCGGGGCACGCATCCGGCGTGAGACCAGGGCTGCCCGGCCCGCACCGGCGCCGGTATCGGCGACGGTGCGGAGGTCGGCGTCCGCCAGGTGCGGCGTGGTGCTGGTCGGGGTATCGACCGGCGGCCCGCGCACGCTCGAGCGCATCCTGCCCGAGCTGCCGGAGACCTTTCCGTGGCCGGTGGTCGTGGCCCAGCACATGCCGGGCAGCTTCACCGCGCCGTTCGCCGCCCGCATCGACGCCCTGTGCCGGATGAAGGTGGTCGAGGCCAACCGTGCGATGCCGCTGACGCCGGGCACGGTCTACATCTGCAAGGGCGGCGCAGACGTCGTCGTGGCCGGGCGCGGCGGGCAGCCGGCGCTGCTGGCGCGGCCCGAAAGCGCGGCCCACCTGTGGCATCCCTCGGTCGAGCTGCTCGGGCAAAGCGCCCTGGAACACTATGCGCCGTCGTCGATCGTCGCGGTGATGCTCACCGGGATGGGATACGACGGGTCCGACGCCTTTGCCGAAATCGCGCGCCGCGGCGGCCGGACGATCGCCGAAAGCGAAGAATCGGCAGTCGTGTTCGGCATGCCGGCGGAGCTGATCCGCCGCGGCGGCGCGCAGCGCGTGCTGCCGGCCGAACAGATCGCCGCACAACTGGTCGACTGGGTCGCCTGATTTAGGACACTACAAACACATGCCAATCGTAAGAACACAATCCACCTTCGATGCGCCGGCCGAACCTGCCGCCGACCTGGCGCGCCTGGCCGCCCCGCTGCCGGCCGAGCGCCGCGCCGCGGCACAGGCGCTCGCCACCGAGCCGCAGGCGGTGGGCGCGCTGCTCGCCGCGCTCGCACGCGAGCCGGCGGTCGCGGTCATGACCGCACTGCTGGCCGCGCTGGTGGAGATCGGCACCGGCGAGGCGCAGGCAGGCCTGGCGGACTGCCTGCGCAGCGAGAACGCCTGGCTGCGCAACGCCGCCATCCACGTGCTGCGCGCCACGCCGCAGCAGGCCGCGCCGCTGGTAGTCGACCTGCTGGCCGATCCCGAGCGCGACGTGCGCATCCTCGCGATCGGCATTCTCGATGCCGTACGCGATCCCCGGGTCGAGGCCTGGCTGATCGACGTGATCGAGCGCGATGACGACGTCAACGTGTGCGGCGCCGCGATCGACCTGCTGGCGGAGGTGGCGAGCCCCGCTGCGGCGGAGCCGGTGGCGCGGCTGCTGGCGCGCTGGCCGGACGAACCTTATATCCGGTTCGCCGCGCAGCTGGTGCAGCGCCGCATCGGCGGGGCCTGACATGAGCGGCGTCACGATCAGCGCGGACGACTTCCAGCGCTTTCGCGAGTATTTCTACCGCAAGACCGGCATCCACTTCGAGCCATCCAAGCGCTACTTCGTCGACAAGCGCCTGTGCGACCGCATCGCGGCCACCGGCAGCAGCAGCTTCCGCGACTACTTCGCGATGCTGCGCTTCGAGGCTTCGGGCCGCGAATGGCAGGCGCTGGTCAACGAGATGACGGTCAACGAAACCTACTTCATGCGCGAGGACTACCAGTTCGACTGCCTGGTGAACGAGATGCTGCCCGAGCTGGTGGCGAAGAAGCGCGCCGGCGACCCGCTGCGCATCTGGGTGATGCCCTCGTCAAGCGGCGAGGAAGCCTACACCATCGCCATGTTCCTGCTGGAGCGCTGGCCGCAGCTGGCCGACTGGGACGTGGAAATCGTGTCGTCCGACATCGACACCCGCATCCTGGCCCAGGCCCAGGCCGGACTGTATTCGGCGCGCGCGGTGCAGCTGCTGCCGGCCGCGTGGCTGCAGAAGTATTTCACGCGCGAGCAAGGCAGCTACCGTATCTGCCAGATGCTGCGCGACGCGGTCGCATTCACGCGCGTGAACCTGAATGAAAAGGCGGAGGTAGCGGCCTACCGCGACTTCGATGTGATCTTCTGCCGCAACCTGCTGATCTATTTCGACGATCTGTCGCGCCGCCAGGCCGTCGAAGCGTTCTTCGACGTGCTGCGCCCGGGCGGCTTCATCGCCCTTGGCCATTCCGAGTCGATGAGCCGGATTTCGTCGCTGTTCAAGGTCCGCAAGTTCCCGCAGGCGATCGTGTACCAAAAGCCGATGGAGGCACAATGAAACAAATCCTGATCGTGGACGATGCGGCCACCGTGCGCATGTACCACCGCAGCATCCTGGAGGACGCCGGCTACGCCGTGCGGGAAGCCGTCAACGGGCTCGAAGCGCTCGAACAGGCACTGGCCTGCCCGCCCGACCTGTACGTGGTGGACGTGAACATGCCCGAACTGGACGGCTACTCGTTCCTGCGCGCGCTGCGCGGGCACGACATCGTGCAGGCGCCGGCCATCATGGTCAGCACCGAGGCCGCGGATGCCGACCGCCGCCAGGCCTTCGAGGCCGGCGCCAATCTGTACATCGTCAAGCCGGTCAAGCCGGAATCGCTGCTGCGCTATGCGCGCCTGCTGCTGGGAGAAGCCGCATGAACGCCGTGCTGCAGCAATTCCTGCTCGAGTCGCGCGAGGCCCTGGAGGGCATCGCCGGAAGCCTGCTCTCGCTCGAACGCAATCCGCACGACGCGGCCCTGATGGACCAGCTGTTCCGCGTCGTGCATACCTTGAAGGGCAACTGCGGCCTGTTCGACTTCCCGGAGATGTTCCGCGTGATCCACGCCGCCGAAGACCTGATGAGCGAAGTGCGCGAAGGCCGCCTGAGCTACCGCCAGGACACCGCCGACGCGCTGCTCGATGCGATGGATTTCGTCTCGCTCCAGCTCGACGATATCGACAGCCTGGGCGCGCCAGGCGCCAGCCACGCCGGCGCCGCGGCCGCGCTGGCTGCGCGCCTGCGCGCGCTCGCGGGCGAGCCCGGCCGGGAACAGGCCGCGGCCGACACCCGGCTGCAGCCCGAGGCGCCCGCCGCCGACGGGCAGACGCAGCGCATGCGCGCCGCACTCGAGCTGGCCCCGCATGCGCTGCGCCTGGAATGGGGGCGCGCCACCGCTGCCGGTCAGCCGCTGCTGTGGGTGGAATACGCGCCGGAAGCGGAATGCTTCTTCAAGGGCGAGGACCCGCTGTACCAGGCGATGCAGCTGCCGGGCCTGGCATGGCGCCGCGTGGCCCCGGCCGAAGCATGGCCGACCCTGGCCGAGCTCGACCCGTACCGCTGCAACCTGCTGTTCCAGATGGTGACCGCCGCCTCGCGCGCCGAGGTCGAGGAGCACTTCCGCTACGTGCCCGAGCAGGTGTGGATCGCCGAGCTGCCGGCCTGCGCAGCGCAGGCCGAGGACGCGCAACTGATTGCCGATGCGCTGGCCATCGTGCAAGGCCAGGGCGATGCGCTCTGGCTGGATGCCGGCGCACCCTTCGTGCCCGGCCGGCTGCAGGCCGCGGTGGCCGCCATTCGCGGCTGCATGCGCGCGATCGGCCGCACGGCCCTGCTTGCCGAACTGGATGCCTGCGCCGCCGAGGCGCTGCAGCTTGGCACGGCGGCGCCGGTACTGGCCTGGATCGAACGCCACGCCGGCCACGCCGGCGCGGCAGTGCAGCAGGCGGTGCCGCCCCTCCCCCCGCCCCTCCCCGCCCCGGTGGCCGAAGCAGCCGAACCGGCCGGCGGACGCCGCGCCGAGGACCAGCCGGCCAGCCGCGTGCTGAAGGTGGAACAGGCCAAGGTCGACCGCCTGATGAACCTGATCGGCGAAATGGTCGTCGCCCGCAACGGCCTGCCCTACCTGGCTGCGCGCGCCGAGGACGAGTTCGGGGTGCGCGAGCTGGCGCGCGAGATCAAGTCCCAGCACGCAGTCATCAAGCGCATCGTCGACGAGATGCAGGATGCGATCATGCAGGTCCGCATGACGCCGGTATCGTTCGTGTTCCAGCGTTTCCCGCGCCTCGTGCGCGACATCGCCAAGCGCCTGGGCAAGGAGGTCGAACTGGCGCTCGAGGGCGAAGCCACCGAAGCGGACAAGAACATCATCGAAGCGCTGGCCGACCCGCTGGTGCACATCGTGCGCAACGCGCTCGACCACGGCCTGGAACTGCCGGCCGAGCGCATCGCCGCCGGCAAGCCGGCTTGCGGACGGCTGGTGATCGGCGCGCGCCAGGAGGCCGACCGGGTGCTGATCGAGGTGACCGACGACGGCCTCGGCATCGACCCGCAGGCAATCAAGCGCAAGGCCTACGAGAAGGGGCTGATCGACGAGACGGCGCTGGAGCGCCTGTCGGACGAGGAAGCGGTCAACCTGGTGTTCCTGCCGGGCTTTTCGACCGCCGAGCAGGTGTCGGACCTGTCCGGGCGCGGGGTCGGCATGGACGCGGTCCGCGCTGCGGTGGACAAACTGGGCGGCAACGTGATCCTCGACAGCCGCCCAGGCAAGGGCGCGCGGCTGCAGCTGTCGCTGCCGCTGTCGATGGCTGTCACCAGCGTGATGATGATCGAGTCCGCCGGCGCCCGCTACGGCGTGCCGATGGACGCGGTGGTCGAGACGGTGCGCATCCCCGCCGCTGCGGTCCACACGATCAAGAATCGCCAGGCCGCGGTGTTGCGCGGACGGATCGTGCCGCTGCGTTCGCTCAACGAGCTGCTCGCGCTCGATCGTCCGCAGCGCCGCAACGAGCAGGACGAGATCGCCACCCTGGTGCTGCGCCTGCACGGTCAGTACGTCGGCCTGACGATCGACAATTTCTGCGGCGTGGTCGAGGTGATCCTCAAGCCGATGGGAGGCATCCTCGGCAGCCTGTCCGCCTACGCCGGCTCGGCCCTGCTGGGTGACGGTTCGGTATTGATGGTGATTAACCCGAAGGAGCTGCTGCAATGACGGTCGAACTGAAAGACGGCGTCGTGGCCGCAAGCGGCACGCTCACCGTCGACGAGGCGGAGCTGCTGCTGCAGCTGGCGCTGGCCCATCCCGGCGCGGCCGCGGATCTCGGCGCCTGCGACCACGTCCACGGCGCCGCGCTGCAGGTGCTGATGGCCTCATCCCTCAGGATCATCCGCTGGCCGGAGCATGCCGAACTGGCGGCATGGCTGCGCGCCGCACTTAGAACCTATCCCAGTAGGGAGGAGGAAGTTGATGACGATGCCTGACAAGCGCGGGCCAGGCGCGCGGAGGCGGCATGGCGAGCCGTGCAACGACGAGCAACGCAGCACCCGCTTGTCAGGCGCGTCAGCAACGACTCATTCCCTACTGGGATAGGTTCATAACTAAACAAGGAGAATCACATGGCAAAAACAATCCTGGTCGTCGACGACTCGGGCACCATGGTGCTCAGCCTGAAGAACAACCTGGAACTGGCCGGCTTTTCGGTCGTGACCGCAAGCGATGGCGTCAAGGGCCTGGAAAAGCTGGCCAGCGCACCGAAGCCCGACCTGATCATCACCGATATCAACATGCCCAACATGAACGGCATCGAGTTCATCGGCAAGGCGCGGGCCACCCCGGGCTTTCGCTTCACGCCGATCCTGGTGCTGACCACGGAAAGCCAGCAGGCGCGCCGCGACGAAGCCAAGAAGCTGGGCGCGACCGGCTGGATGGTCAAGCCGGTCAGCGGCGGCGACCTGCTCAAGATCGTGCGCCAAGTACTGCCGGGTGCCTGACGTGGCCCGTCGCTTGTTTGCGTGGCCGCGCCTCGGCGGCCTGCGCGCCCGGCTGCGCCGATCCGCTCGCCCAGCCGCCGCGCAGGCCCCTGGCGCGGCGCCTTCATTTGTGCCCGCCGTGCGGATCAGCGCGCAGCTCGATTCCGAAATCGGCACGCGGCTCGACGCGGCGGTGGAGCAGACCGAACAGTCGGCGCTGGCGATCATGCACCGGGTGCGCGCGCTGTGCGACGGTTCGAGCGACCTGGTGGCGCGCCTGCGGCAGGCCACCGGCGAGGTGGCGACGGTCGAACAAAGCATCGCGCAGCAGGTGGGCGCGCTCGCCACGACCGCGCAATGCCTGCGTGCGCTCCCCGAGCGCATGGCACGCGACCTCGAACACATCGACCTGATCGCCGAGGAAATCCGCGGCCTGTCCGGCCTGGCGGAGTCGATCCGCGCAATCAGCTTGCAGTCGCACCTGTTGTCGATCAATGCCGCGATCGAGGCCAGCCGCGCCGGCCCGGCCGGCGTCGCGTTCAAGGTGGTAGCCGACGAGGTGCGCAAGCTGGCCGCCGATTCCAGCACCGCCGCGTCGCGTATCGGCGCCACGCTGGGCCGCGCGCACACGCTGCTGCAGGACGGGCTCGAACTGGGCAAGCGCGACTCGGCCGAGCAGTGCCAGGACATCGCGGGCGCGGCCGACGCGCTGACCGGCCTGCAGGCCAGCTTCAACCAGGTGACGGCAAGCTGCCAGGCGCGCTTTGCGGAAGTGACCCTGCACGGCGAGGACCTCGCCGCCGGCGCGGCCGAGGTGCTCGGCCAGCTCCAGTACCAGGATGTGGTACGGCAGTGCATTGAACGCCTGCAGGACGCGCTGGCGGCACGCGGCGCCGCGCTCGAAGCCGGGCTCGGCCAGGGCAATGCAGGTCCGGACGCGCTCGCGGCGCGGCTGGAGCAAGTGCTGGCCGAGTACCTGGCGTCCGAGGCGATGCACGGGCGCCAGGACGACGCCGGGGACGGCGGCCCGGCGATCGAACTGTTCTGAGGGACGCGATCGGTCGCGCCACCGGCCAGCGGTACGGCCGTTGCCGGTGACGGTGGACAAGCTGCCTGGGTAGGCGCAGCTGCCGGGGCAAGATCTGGCTTACTCGTGGACATGACGGCCTGGCATCCGTACTCCCTTCGGGCCTGTTAGCGGACACCGTCGACCGCACCCGAAGCGGCTGGCCCGGCTCCAGCGGCGCAACAAGAATCCCCTTTGCCATCCCCGGCATCGACCGCCCGCCCGAACTGTTGACGCCGCGCCAGCAGCAGATCATGACCATGATCATCGCCAGCCGCAAATCGACCAGGGAGTATCGCCCGGCTAAACGCAGGAATATCCGAATTGCAATGGATGCCGCCCGGTCCGCGAGGAAATCGCTGATCGACCTGCTCGGCGTCAAGGAAGACGAGATCGTGCTGGTCAGCGCCGGTGCCGGGGGAGTCGGCCACATTGCGGTACAGATCGCGTCGCTGTTCGGTGCGCGCGTCGGGGCCACCGCCAGCCGCCGGAACCGGGATTTCCTGGCCGACCCGGGCGCCGAGGCGGTGATCGATTATACCGAGGCAGATGACCTGGCCAAGGCGATCCGCGCGGTGTTTCCTGGCGGGGTAGACAAGATCCTCAACTACGTCCGCGGCGAGGATGCGGACGACTACGTGTGGGCGCGGGAATGGCGCGCGCCTGTTCGATGACGGCGCGCTGCAGGTGGCGATGCACGATATCGTCCCGTTCGCCGATGCCCAGGACGCACTCGACGAGGTGCCCACCGGGCACGTGCGCGGCAAGGTCGTGCTCAGGATAACATGACCCTTCCGGCGCAAACGCTGATCAGCGCCAGGGCGATGCTCGGGGACGGCGGCCGGACAACGCCCCCACTTGCATCAGAACGCTTCCCAGTCGCTGGTGGCCGCTCTGGCCGCCGCAATGCGCGTGCGCGGCGCGGCGGCCTTTGCCGGTACCGCCGGCTTTGCCGGTGCCGGACGCACGGGCGCCGCGTACGTTGCCGCCCCAGCGTCGAGCCGGAACACGGCCACCGCCTGGGCCAGCTTGAGCGCCTGCTCCTGCATCGCTTCCGACGCCGCAGAGGTTTCCTCGACCAGGGCCGCGTTCTGCTGGGTCACCTGGTCCATCTGGGCGATCGATCCGTTGATCTGCTCGATGCCGGCCGTTTGCTCCTGGCTGGCCGCGGTGATCTCGGCCATGATGCCGGTCACGCGCTCGACGCTGGCGACGATCTCCTGCATCGTCGCACCGGCGTCGTTGACCAGCTTGCTTCCGGCTTCCACCTTGCCGGTCGACTCGCCTATCAGTTGCTTGATTTCGCGCGCCGCCGCCGCCGAGCGCTGCGCCAGGTTGCGCACTTCGCTCGCCACCACCGCAAAGCCGCGCCCCTGCTCGCCCGCACGTGCGGCCTCGACCGCGGCGTTCAGCGCCAGGATGTTGGTCTGGAAGGCGATGCCGTCGATGACGCCGGTGATGTCGGCGATCTTGCTGGAGGAACCATGGATCTCGCTCATCGTGCCCACCACCTGCGCGATCACCTGGCCGCCGCGCTGGGCGACGTTCGACGCCGCTTCCGCCAGCGCGTTGGCCTGGCGCGCATTGTCGGCGTTCTGCTTGACGGTCGAGGTCAGCTCTTCCATCGAGGAGGCGGTTTCTTCCAGCGAGCCGGCCTGCTGCTCGGTGCGCGCCGACAGGTCGCGGTTGCCCCCGGCGACCTCGGTGGACGCCGCGGCGATCGTTTCGGTGCCGCTGCGCACCACGCTGACGGTGCGCACCAGGCTTTCGTTCATCTTCCCGAGCGCGGCCAGCAGCTGGCCCAGCTCGTCACGGCGGGTGACTTCGATGCGGCTGGTCAGGTCGCCGGAGGCGACGGTGTCGGCCACCTGCAGGGCCTGCGCCACCGGGCGCGTGATCGAGACGGTCAGCCAGTAGCCGATTGCCACGGCAAGCGCGAGTACGGCCACGCCCAGGGCGAGAATCAGCAGGCGCGTGTCGTTGTACGTCTTGGCTGCGGCGGCGGCGGCCTCCCCCGCGATTTCTTTCTGGCGATCCATCTGGGATCGGAGCACCTTGGCGTAGTACACCGACAGCGGCCGGAATTCCGCGTTCAGGTAGGCCCTGGCCCCTTCGATGTCACCAGCGTTGATGCGACGCAGCAGCTCATCCTGCGCCTTGACCAGCTTGGTGGTGGTCAGGTCGGCTTCCTTGAAGATCGCGGCGCCCTTCTCGTCGGCGATCTTGCCGCGAAACGCGTCGTAGACGTCCACGATCACTTTACGCGCGCGCAGCGCGTCGGCGATCAGCGTCTCGCGGTCGGCCTTGTCGTCGGTCAGCAGCGCGCCGTTCATCCTGATCGCGATATTGTCCGCTTCGTTGAGCACGCCCGCAGCCGCATGCAGCGTCGGGAGCGAGACGGTAATGATACCGTTGGCCCCCTGGTTGACGCGCCCGAGCATCGTGATGCTGAGGCCGACAATGAAGATCAACATCGCGCATACGACGCCAAAGCCTGCAGCGAGGCGGGTCCTGATTCTTAAGTTTGCAAGGTTCATGGTTCAGTGAGGGGAGTTTACGGCTGACGCCACCGATGGACGCCTGGTACCGACCGGCGTTTTCCGCCCGGCGCATACTATTTCCTTGAGGAACGAAAGGATTGCAGAAGACAACATATCCCTCAAGCTTTAAGTATTCGATAGCCTCAAATCTTTCGGCGCTTGTTGTAAAGATGCGAAAACGGACAGCAATGCTTCGCTGCGCGAGGCATCGGTTGCAGGAGGGGGCTCGCGGTACCAGCTGCTTTCTCGGATTGAAGCGGGGCGACAAGCATTCTGACAGCGGGGATCCGCGGCCAGCCCGACCGCCCGTGGCATGACCGAACTTCCCTTGGGAGATCGGCTCAAAGAGAAGGCACTTCAGCGACGGGGATGTTAAGGGGATCGCATGATTCTGTTGACAGGCGCAACCGGTACCATCGGGCGGGCGACGATGGCTGCGCTGCGCGCAGCGAACGCAGCATTCAAGGTTGCGGCGCGCAACCCGGCGCAGTTGCAGGCGCTGGGCGTACCCGGCGTTGCCTTCGACTGGGACCAGCTCGACAGCTATCTGCCGGCCTTGCAAGGCGTGGACCGGCTGTTCCTGCTCACACCCAACAGCGAGCGGCAGGCCGGCTACATCCTGCAGGCCGTCGCGGCAGCCAGGCGGGCCGGCGTCAGGCACATCGTGCGCGTGTCCGTGATGGGCGCCGATGCCGAGCCCGGCATCATCCTGGGCCGCCAGCATGTCGCCGCCGAGCGCGAGATCCGCGCCAGCGGAATCGGGTGGACGATCCTGCGCCCGACCTTTTTTATGGACAACTTCGTCAGGTACTATGGCGTCGATCCGCACCAGGACAGCCAGGTCTACCTGCCCAACGGCGACGGCAAGGCGGCCTGGGTCGACCCAGCCGACGTGGGCGAAGTGGCGGCCAGGGTCCTGTGCACCGATAGCGGCGCCGGCAGCGTCATCGACCTGACCGGGCCGGAACTGCTGTCGACCGCCGAGGTCCTCTCCGTGCTTTCTTCGGAGCTGGGCCACCGCTATACCTACGTCGACGTATCCGAACAGGCGGCGCGCGAGGCGATGGAAAAGACGGGCATGCCGGCCTGGCTGGTGGATGCGTTCCTGGAACTGCACGCGCTCGTCCGGCAGGGCCACGCTGCAACGCTCGCAAGCGGCGTCCAGCAGGTCCTGGGCCGCCCGCCGCGCTCGATGCGCGAGTGGGCTGCCCGCCTCAAAACGGCTCCCGGCACAGCGTAACAGGGGTAGTCATAATCAATTCCGGCGATTCGCCCACCGCCGCTGTTTTCAGAAAGGAAGCGTCATGCGAATCACACCCATCGCTCTCGCACTCGTCTTTGCAGGCACCGGCCTGGCGCCCGGGACGGCGCCTGCACAAACGCAGGCGGCAGACACGGTAGACACGGCACACGCGGCCCAGCCGCAGCATCGCCGGGCCGAGACAGTGCTGCAGCAGGCCGCCCAGTTCGAACACCAGGTCACCGGCGTGACCGTCAGCGAACGGGGCCGACTCTTCGTCAATTTTCCACGCTGGACGGAAGACGCGCCCGTCTCGGTCGCCGAAGTCATGAAGGATGGGAGCTTGCGGCCTTATCCAGACGCGCAATGGAATGCCTGGCGCAACGTACGGCGCGATGAGCTCGATCCGTCGGATCACTGGGTCTGCGTGCAGAGCGTGGTTGCCGACGGTCGCGGCAGCGTGTGGGTAGTCGACCCCGCCGCCCCGGCCGTGGACGGCATCGTGTTCGGGGGACCGAAGCTGGTACGCATCGATCTCGCTACCGACCGGGTAGCCAGGGTGATCCGGTTCGGCCAGGATGTCGCGATCCCCGGCTCCTACCTGAACGATGTCCGCTTCTCGAGGGACGGCAACTATGCCTATCTGACCGACTCCGGACAGCGCGGCGCCCTGGTCGTGGTCGACCTGGCCAGCGGCCGGGCGCGTCGGGTGCTGGACGGCCATCCTTCGACCCAGCCGGAACCAGGCGTGGTCGTACGCACCGACGGCAGGCCGCTGCGCTATCCGGACGGACGCCCGGTGCTCTTCGCCGCCGACAGCATCGCCCTGTCGTCCGACGGCGCCTGGCTGTACTGGAAAGCGCTCACCGGCAATACCCTGTACCGCATCCGCACCGCGGCGCTCACGGGACCCGGCCTGGCAGGAAGGGACGTCTCGTCCCAGGTCCAGTCCTACGGCACGGTGGGGCCCACGGACGGTTTCTGGATCGGCCGCCGCGCGGATACCGACAGCGACATCCTGTACATCACCTCCATCCAGGACAACGCCATCAAGGCGCGCAACCTGTCCCAGGGCCCGGCCGGCCGCCTGCGCACGGTGCTGCAGGATCCGCGGCTGCGCTGGCCCGACACCTTCAGCCAGGGACCGGACGGCAGCCTGTACGTGACCACCTCGCGCATCCAGGACTCGGCCTTCTTCAACCGGGATGCGCC
>JBBWZO010000200.1:0-15627 GCA_039649125.1 Massilia sp.
TCTTGCGCAGCAGGGCTTTGCCGTGGCGGTCCTGGCCGTGCACGTGAAAGCTGTGTTTGCCAAGGTCGATGCCGATGAGGGTAACGTCTTGCATGATGGCCTCCGTCCAAAATGAACACACCCTGCAAGCTTAGTACCTTGCAGGGTGGAGGGTGACCATCTCATTAAGCCCCAAAAGTGGTGTCCCACTTTTGGGGTTCAGTTCAAAACCAGGGGCTCGCAAGCCTGGGCCAGGCTGGCGGTGCTCGTCAGCCGGCCGCGCCCTGGCTCACCCCCGCCGCCGCCAGCGCCGTCATGTTGACGATGCGCCGCACCGTCGCGCTCGGGCTGAGGATGTGCACCGGTTTCGCCGCGCCGAGCAGGATCGGGCCGACCGTGACGCCCTTGCCCGCCGAGACCTTGAGCACGTTGAACAGGATGTTGGCCGCATCCAGCGACGGCATCACCAGCAGGTTGGCGCTACCCGTGAATCCGCCCTCGCCGCCGGCATGGTAGAGCGCGCGGATCTCGTCCGACAGCGCGGCGTCGCCGTGCACCTCGCCGATCACCGCCAGCTCGGGAGCCTGTTCGGCCAGCAGCTGGCGCGCTTCGCGCATGCGGCGCGCGGACGGGCGCTCGGACGAGCCCTGCGAGGAGTGCGACAGCAGCGCGACCTTCGGCTCCAGGCCGAACTGGCGCAGCTCGCTTGCCGCCATGCGCGCGATCGCCGCCAGTTCCTGGGCGCTCGGCTGGTCGTTGACGTAGGTGTCGGTGATGAACAGGGTCAGCTTGTCGAGCACCAGCGCGTTCATCGCCGCCATCACCTCGGCGCCCGGCGCCAGGCCGATCTCGTTCTGCACGTGCACCAGGTGGCTGTCGTAGTTGCCACGCATGCCGCAGATCAGGGCGTCGACTTCGCCGGCCTTCAGCAGGCGGGTGCCCTGCAAGGTCGTGTCTCCGTCACTTTCCACCAGCGTGTAGTCGGCATCACGCTGCAGGCGCAGGCCCGCTTCCTTCATCGCGCGCTCGATGCTCGCGGCCTGGCCGATCAGAACCGGGTGCGCCAGCCCTTCGTCGACCACGGTCTGCACCGCGCGCAGCACGCGCGCGTCGTCGGCTTCGGCATAGGCCACCTTGCGCAGGCTGGTTTTGGCCTTGGCGAACACCGGCTTCATGAAGAAGCCCGTGTGGTAGATCATCTGCGCCAGCCGTTCGCGGTAGGCGGCCATGTCGGCGATCGGGCGGCTCGCCACGCCGGAGGCGGCGGCCGCTTCGGCCACGCGCGGGGCGATCGCGGCCAGCAGGCGCGGATCGAAGGGTTTCGGGATGATGTATTCAGGGCCGAAGCTCAGGTCCTGGCCTTCGTAGGCGGTGGCCACGACGTCGCTGGCCTCGGCTTCGGCCAGTTCGGCGATCGCCGTCACGCAGGCCAGCTTCATCTCGTCGGTGATGCGGGTCGCGCCGCAATCCAGTGCCCCGCGGAAGATGTAGGGGAAGCACAGGACATTGTTGACCTGGTTCGGGTAGTCCGAACGGCCGGTGGCGATGATGCAGTCCGGGCGCGCCGCGCGCGCGACTTCCGGGCGGATTTCCGGTTCCGGGTTGGCCAGCGCCAGGATCACCGGCTGGTCGGCCATCGTCTTGACCATCTCGGCCGTGAGCACGCCGGCGGTCGAGCAGCCGAGGAAGACGTCGGCGCCGGCGACGATGTCGGCCAGCGTGCGCGCGTCGGTCTGCTGCGCGTAACGCGCCTTGTTCGCTTCCATGTTGGCTTCGCGGCCGACGTAGATGACCCCGCGCGAATCGGTGACGAAGATGTTCTCGCGCTTGACGCCCATGACCACCATCATGTCCAGGCAGGCGATGGCCGCGGCGCCCGCGCCGGAGGCGACCAGCTTGACCTGGCCGATGTCCTTGCCGACCACCTTCAGCGCGTTCAGCAGCGCCGCGCTGGAGATGATCGCGGTGCCGTGCTGGTCGTCGTGGAAGACCGGGATGTTCATGCGCTCGCGCAGCTGCTTCTCGATGTAGAAGCACTCGGGCGCCTTGATGTCCTCGAGGTTGATGCCGCCCACGGTCGGCTCGAGCATGGCGATGGCATCGACCAGCTTGTCCGGATCGTTCTCGGCCAGTTCCAGGTCGAACACGTCGACGCCGGCGAATTTCTTGAACAGGCAGCCCTTGCCTTCCATGACCGGCTTCGAGGCCAGCGGCCCGATGTTGCCCAGGCCCAGCACGGCGGTGCCGTTGCTGATCACGGCCACCAGGTTGCCGCGCGAGGTGTACTCGGCGGCCATGGCCGGATCGGCCGCGATTTCCTCGCAGGCGTAGGCCACGCCCGGCGAATACGCCAGCGACAGGTCGCGCTGGTTCGACAGTGGTTTGGTGGCGACCACTTCGATCTTGCCGCGCACCGGGCTGCGGTGGTATTCGAGGGCGTCGGTGCGTAACTGGGTGTCGCGCGCTTCGTTCTGGTTCGATTCAATGCTCATGCTGCTCCTCGCGTTGTTATGTCGTGTGCCGGCCCGGACGGATTCTTCCGGAGATGGCCGCGCCGATTTGGTTGAAAAATGCGTACTCTGGCTTACTAGTTTCGCTATATTAAGACACAAGCCGGACGGCTGCCGGAACC
Source organism: Massilia sp. (assembly GCA_039649125.1). Lineage (GTDB taxonomy): Bacteria > Pseudomonadota > Gammaproteobacteria > Burkholderiales > Burkholderiaceae_D > Telluria. The sequence continues at coordinate 2,612 of JBBWZO010000200.1, forward strand.
CTGCCATTTTTCCGACTATAGCGCCGTCAGCGCAAAGATGTGCCGGCCTGCTGCAGCCCGTGCGGGAGCAGGCGCGGCGCATGGGCTGCAACTACGGCTTCGGCACCGTCGGCGCCCCGCCCGGCTTGCTAGAATACGCCGGCCCCGACACTTCCGCGAACCGCCCATGACCGACCTGCACCCCTGCCCCGACGACGACGGCCAAGCCGTCCATCTCCGCATGCCGTCGACGCCGACGCCCCTGTCAAGCTGGCAGGATCCCGGCCAGATCGCCACCGTGGTTCCCGGCGGCCCGCTCCCGGCCATGCTCAATGGCGTGCCGCTGGCGCCGCACACGCCGGATGGCTGGCCGAACGACGTCCCGCTGGACGAACCGCCCTACCTGCTGCCGCCCGGCTTCGCGGCGGCCGCCGGCGCCGTCATCGTGGAAGACGATGGCCGCGTGTGGCTGGTCGCGCCCAGCAATGGCTTCGGCGGCTACGCGGCGACCTTCCCCAAGGGCCGGGTCGATGCAGGCACCAGCCTGCAGGCCGCCTGCGTGCGCGAAGCATTCGAGGAATCCGGCCTGCATGTGCGGGTCGAGGCCTTCCTGCTCGACTGCCCGCGCAGCCAGACCTATACCCGTTACTACGTCGCGCGCCGCATCGGCGGCAGCCCCGCCTGCATGGGCTGGGAGTCGCAGGCGGTGCACCTGGTGCCGGCGGCGCGCCTGCACGAAGTGGCGGTGCATCCGAACGACGTGCCGGTAATCGCCGCGCTGCGGCGCTGGATGGCGTCAAACCCTTAAAACCATGCATCCCGCATATCGAGCGTCGTCGTGTCGATGCTTGCCAGCAGGTCGAGCTGGGGCGCCACCTTCGGCAGTTCCCAGTTGAAGAAGTAGCGGCAGGCCTGCAGCTTGCCGCGGTAAAAATCGTCGTCGGCGCCTCCCAGACGCGGCGCCGCGGCCAGTGCCTGTTCGAGCCAGATCCAGGCGACCACCGCGTGCCCGACCGCTTCAAGGTAGACGCTGGCGTTGGCCAGGGTCTTGTGCAGGTCGCCCGCGCCGTACAGTGCTGCCGTGACCTGGGCGATGCGCTGCCAGACGGCCTCGAGCCGGCCCGCATGGGCCGGCAGGTCGGGCGCGCTGTCGGCCGCGCGCGCCCTCGCGATGGTGCGCCCGACTTCCTCGCCCGCCGCCTTGAACAGCGCGCCGCCCTGGATCGACACCTTGCGTCCCAGCAGGTCGAGGCCATGGATGCCGTGCGTGCCCTCGTGGATCGCGTTCAGGCGGTTGTCGCGGTAGAACTGCTCGACATTGTATTCGCGCGTGTAGCCGTAGCCGCCATGCACCTGGATCGCCAGGCTGTTTGCCTCCGTGCACCATTGGGAGGGCCAGGACTTCGCGATCGGGGTCAGGAAGTCGAGCAGCATGCCGGCGCGGGCACGGGCCTCGGGCGCCTCGGCCGTGCGCTGCTCGTCAACCAGCCGGGCGCAGTACAGGATCAGCGCCAGCGCCCCTTCCGCATACGCCTTCTGCGCCAGCAGCATGCGGCGCACGTCGGTGTGCTCGATGATCGCGACCTGCGGCCTGGCCGGGTCCTTCTCCTCCGGATGGCGCCCCTGCGGGCGGTTGCGCGCATACTCCAGCGCGTGCAGGTAACCGGTCACCCCGAGCACGGCCGCGCCCAGGCCGACGCCGATGCGCGCCTCGTTCATCATGTGGAACATGTTGGCCAGGCCCTGGTGCGGCTGGCCGACCAGGTAGCCGATCGCGCCCGCCTTGCCTTCTGGCCGGTACTTCCCTTCGCCGAAATTGAGCAGGCAGTTGGTGGTGCCGCGGTTGCCCATCTTGTGGTTCAGGCCGGCTAGCGCGATGTCGTTGCGCTCACCGACGGCGCCGTCTTCGCCGACCAGGTATTTCGGCACGATGAACAGGGAGATGCCCTTCACGCCGGGAATCAGCTTGCCGTCCGGGCCGGGAATCTTCGCCAGCACCAGGTGCACGATGTTTTCCGCCAGTTCGTGTTCGCCGCCCGAGATCCACATCTTGTTCCCGGTCAGGCGGTACTGGCGCTCACCCTCCGGGCCCTCGCCTGGATCGGGCTCGGCGCGCGTCGCGATGTCCGACAGGCTGGAGCCGGCCTGCGGCTCCGACAGGCACATGGTGCCGAAGAAGCGCCCGGCGAGCTGGGGCCGCACGAACAAGTCGACCTGGCGCGGCGTCGCCGTCTTGATGAGCGTGTTGGCGTTGCTCATCGTGAGGAAGGTGTAGGCGGAGGTGGCGACGTTGGCAGCCGTGAACCAGGCGCTGATCGCCTTCTCCACCACGCTGGGCAGCTGCATGCCTTCGAATTCATAGTCCTGGCCGGCCGCCATGAAACCGGCCGCGCAAAAGGCGTCGAGCGCCGTCTTCACCTCGGGAATGATGGTCACGCTCGCGCCGTCGAAGTGCGGTTCCTGGGCGTCGCTCTTCTTGTTGTGCGTCGCGAACAGCCCGGTGGCGATCCGTTCGGCGGTGTCGAGTGCGGCGCCAAAGGTGTCGCGGCTGTGGTCGCGGTAGCGTTCGCGGGCGCTCAAGGCCTCGGCATCGAGCCATTCGTAGAGGAGGAAGTCGATGTCGCGGCGGTTCAGGATGGTCGATGGCATGGTGTCCCTTGGTTTTATTTTCTATACGGCCGGCGCGCAGGCGGAGGCCGGGCTGCTTGCCTGAATGATAGCGCCAACCCGGGCGGCGCGGGTCCAGGCGCATGGCCGCATGGAGACAGGATGAACGCCGCGCTCAAATCCTGCGAGCTGATCGACACCAGTTTCATCGTCCTCGCCGTCCTGTACGGCAGCCTTGATGAGACCTCGACCGCGTCGGAACTTGTCCAACCCTGCCACGAAAAGCCGGCCAACCCGACCCGGGTGGGCCGTCAGCCTCCCACCTGTGGATTACACGTAGGCAACTCATAAACGTAATATTCAAGAGTAAAATACGGCCGAGCACGGACCCGTGGGGGCCGCGACGTGCTCGCACAAGGCCAGCCCGGCCTCGCCGGGAATAAACCAGCGCCGACAGAGACACTACCCCCCCACGCCGACCGGCGGGCATGTTCCCGCACGCCCAGGCCTGCAAGGCCGCCGCCGTGCGATTGCCCGGACATGCGCACCTGCGCCCATGCCGGGCATGCGCGCCGTACCCTCATTCATTCAGTCAAGCTTAGTAATTACTTCATGCGTAATCTGTTTCCCGTTTTACTTTCCTGCCTGCTCATCGCCTCCTGCAGCAAAGCACCGCCCGCCTCGTCCGACAAACCGGTCGACGTGGTGCTGATCGGCGCCGGCATCATGAGCGCCACGCTCGGCACCATGCTGCACGAACTGCAGCCCGACCTGAAGATGGCCATGTACGAACGGCTCGATTCGGTCGCCGCCGAGAGCTCCGATGCGTTGAACAACGCCGGCACCGGCCACGCCGCCTTAGCCGAACTGAACTACACGCCGGACACCCCGGACGGCGGCATCGAGACCAAGAAGGCCGTCGACATCAACGAGCAGTTCGAGGTGTCGAAGCAGTTCTGGGCCTACCAGGTGCAAAAGGGTTACCTGCCCGATCCGCGCGCCTTCATCAACAACGTGCCGCACATGAGCTTCGTGTGGGGCGACGAGAACATCGCCTTCCTGCGCAAGCGCTACGCCGCCCTGCAGAAGGAAAACCTGTTCAAGGGCATGGAGTACAGCGAAGACTACGACCAGATTCACAAGTGGGCGCCGCTCGTCATGGATGGCCGCGACCGCAGCCAGAAGGTGGCCGCGACCCGCATGGACATGGGCACCGACGTCAACTTCGGCACCCTGACCCGCGGCATGGTCAAGCACCTGACCGGGAAGAACGCCATGACCCTGAACCTGCGCCATGAAGTGCAGGACATCGAACGCGGCAAGGACGGCCTGTGGAACGTCGTCGTCAAGGACCTGAGCAGCGGCAAGGCGCAGACCGTGCGCGCCAAGTTCGTGTTCGTCGGCGCCGGCGGCGGCTCGCTGCCGCTGCTGGAAAAGTCGGGCATTCCGGAAGCGAAAGGCTACGGCGGCATGCCGGTCGGCGGCCAGTTCCTGGTGACGAACAATCCCGACCTGGTCAACCAGCACCACGCGAAAGTCTATGGCAAGGCCTCGGTCGGCTCGCCGCCGATGTCGGTGCCGCACCTCGACACCCGCATCATCGACGGCAAGAAGACCCTGCTGTTCGGACCCTTCGCGACCTTCTCGACCAAGTTCCTGAAGAACGGCTCGTGGATCGACCTGCCGGCGGCCATGGGCACCGACAACCTGCGCCCGATGCTGCAGGCCGGTATGGATAACATCCCGCTGACCAAGTACCTGGTCGAACAGGTGATGCTCAATCCGGAAGACCGCCTGGCGACCCTGCGCGAGTACTTCCCGAACGCCAGGATGGAAGACTGGACCCTGGCCACCGCCGGCCAGCGCGTGCAGATCGTGAAGGACAGCCCGAACGGCGGCGTGCTGCAGTTCGGCACCGAAGTCGTGGGCGCCGCCGACGGCTCCATCATCGCCCTGCTCGGCGCCTCGCCGGGCGCCTCGACGGCCGCGCCGATCATGCTGAAGGTGATCCAGCAATCGGCGTTCAAGGAGCAGCTGGCCACGCCGGCATGGCAGGCCAGGATGAAGGAAATGGTGCCGTCGTACGGCCAGAAGCTGAACGCCGACCCGGTGCTGGCCAACCGCATCCGCCAGCACAGCAGCAGCGTGCTCGGCCTGAAAGCCGTGACCCTGGACGCGCCGCTCGCCGCAGCGGCCGGCAAGGAAGTGGTAGCCCAGCAGTAAATTAGAAAATAAGCAGTAAACCACAGGCCAGGGGCGCCGGCGCAGTGATGCGCCCGCGCCCCTGGCCATTTCCCCCCCCGCCCCGCGGCGGGTCAGCGCAAGGCCGGCGATCCGGTGTCGCGCGCGTGCAGCAGCTGCTCGAAGCGCGCGGCCGGCATCGGGCGGTGGAAGAAGAAGCCCTGCCCGTAGTCGCAGCCGGCATGGCGCAGCAGATCGGCTTCATGCGCCTTGCCGATTCCCTCCGAAATGACACGCATCCCCAGCGTGTGCGCCATCGCGATGATGGTCTTGCACAAGGTCAGCTGCCGGCTTCCGGTCTTCATGTTGCCGACGAAGGCGCGGTCGATCTTCAGGAACTCGAAGCGGTATTGCTGCAGGTAGGACAGCGAGGAATAACCGGTGCCGAAGTCGTCCAGGGCCAGCGCCACGCCATGTTCCTCCAGTTCGCGCAGCCGCTCCTCCACGGTGTGGTCGTGCTGCAGCAGCGAACCTTCGGTGACCTCGACCACGATCGCGTGCCGTGGCAGCGCGTGCGCGGCGAGGAAGTCCATGCAGCGGGCGAAGCTGGCGCCGCCCTTGGCGATCTGCAGCGGCGACACGTTCACGCCGACCTGGAGCGAGCGTCCCTGCTCCAGCACCCAGCGCGCGGCATCCGTCACCACCCTCCGGAACACCCATTCCCCGATCTCGAAAATCAGGCCCGTGTCCTCGGCCAGCGGGATGAACTCGACCGGGCTGATCCAGCCGCGCGCCGGATGGCGCCAGCGCAGCAGCGCCTCCGCCTTCACGATGTTTCCGGTCCCCAGTTCGACGATCGGCTGGTAGTGCACCTGCAGCTCGCCGCGCCCGATGGCCAGGCGCAGCTCGTCGCTCATGCGGCGCCGGTCCTGGGCCCGCGCCTGCATCGCCGGCGAGAAGTGGGCGAAGCGGTTGCGTCCCAGATGCTTGGCCGCGTACATCGCCTGGTCCGCATGCTTGAGCAGGCTGTCGGCATCGGCCCCGTCGCCCGGAAAATGGGTGACGCCGATGCTGGCCGACACGTACAGCGTCTCGCCTTCGATGTGGAAAGGCTGCGACATCGCGGCGATGATGTCGCCCGCCAGCCGTTCGATCACGTGGCGATCCTCGTTCCCGGAGCTGCGCGTGTCCACCAGCAGGACGGTGAACTCGTCGCCGCCGATCCGGGACGCCGTGTCCGTGTCGCGCGTGCAGCGCAGCAGGCGCGCCGCCGCTTCCTTCAGGAGCTGGTCGCCGACCGTGTGCCCCAGGGTGTCGTTGACTTGCTTGAACTGGTCGAGGTCGATGTACAGCAGCGAAAACGCAGGATGTTCGCCTCGTTGGGTATGCCGGATCGCCTCCCGCAGGCGGTCCAGGAACAGGTGCCGGTTCGGCAGGCCGGTCAGGCTGTCGTAGTTAGCCTGCCGCCACAGCATGTCCTCGGCTTCCTTCTGCAGCGTGATGTCGGAATAGGCGCCGAACACCCGGCCCACGGCACCGTCGCTGCCGGTCATGGCGCGACCCTGGCAACACAGCCAGACCCAGTGCCCGTACAGGTGCCGCGCCCGCAGCTCGGCCACGAAGGTCGGCGCGGCGCCTGCGCGCACCTGTTCCAGGGTCGCCGCGACCCGCGGCAGGTCGTCCGGATGGACGAAGCGGCCCAGCGCCCCGATGTCGAGCTCGAAGGACTCCACCACATGGCCCAGGATGCGGCGGCACTGCCCGGACAGGAAGACCCGGTTGCCGTCGGCATGCCAGTCGAAGGAACCGGCACCCGCCGCCTCCAGCGCCAGCCGCGAACGCTCCTCGAGCTCGGCGAGGCGTGCCTGCGCCTGGTAGCGCTCGGTCACGTCGTGCACGATGCCGATCAGCGTCGTGCAACTGCCGTCGGCGGACGGCACCGGCGTGACCGTTACCTCCCCGACCTTGGTGCCCGTCGGATAGTTCGAGACCTCGTCCCAGTGCGTGCTCTGGCCGCTGTCGATCGCCTGCCGGTACTTCGAGCGCACCAGGCCGACGGACTCCGGCGGGATCACTTCCTCGACGAACTTGCCGACCACGGCCGAACGCGGCAGGCCGGTGCTCGCCTCGAAGGCCGCGTTCACATAGATGAAGCGATAGCGCTCCAGCGGCGTCACCTCGAGGACGTAGATCACGTCCCGGATGCGGTGCTGCAGGAAGGAAAGGACGTCGCCTTCGATGCTGCCGTTCAGCCCGAGCGTGTCGAGCACCTCGCGCAGGGGCTGGGGTGCGTCGGGAGCACGGTCAGGGGGATACGGAGGCATCGTCTCGTGGGGTAGATTTGGACGAGCTATTGCCCTCTGGAAATCCAGCCCGGCCGCGCCGTCCTTCCGGCCGAACTGTCGATTATATAAGGGACTAAGGGACGATCGACCACAAAACGCGGCATGGATAAAAACACGCCGGCCCGCTCATTCCAGCGCGCGGTTGCGCGACTCGACGTCGACGCACAGGATCGCGAATGCCGCGATCACCAGGAAACCCGCCAGCATCGCCAGCGCCAGCGTGAAATGGGTCGCCATCACCGGTGCCACGATGCTGGGGGCGAACAAGCCACCGAAGCGCGCCACGGCGCCGGCCATGCCCATGCCGCTGGCGCGCAGGTCGGTCGGGTACACCTCGGGCGTGAAGGCATACAGCGCGCCCCAGGTGCCCAGCAGCGCAAAGCTCATCAGGAGGGTCGAGCCCACGACCACGACGGTCGTATTGCCGAAACTGTAGAACATGCAGCCCACGGTGCTGAGCAGCAGGAAGCCGACCAGCGTCGGCTTGCGGCCCCAGCGCTCGACGCCATAGGCCGACAGGGCGAAACCGGGCAATTGCACCAGCGCCAGCAGGATCAGGAATTCCTGGCCGCGCATGAAGCCGAAGCCCTCGGCGCCCAGTTTCACCGGCAGGTAGACGAACACGCCATAGTAGGCGATCGAGATGAGCATCCAGGCCGCGAACAGGGCGATGCTGCGGCGGCGCAGCGCGCCGGAAAACAGCGCCGCCAGCGAACGCTTCACGGGAATGTCCGGATGCAGCGCGGGAATCGCCACGCTGCGCCCGTTGACCCGGGCGACACGTTCCAGCACCGAGCGCGCCTGTTCGGGCATGCCGCTGCGGTTCAGGTACATCGGCGACTCCGGCACGTACAGGCGCAGCACCACGCCGACCAGCGCCGGCAGGCCGGTGACAAAAAAGATCACGCGCCAGGCGTCGTCCCCCCAGCGCAGGGCGACCAGGGCCAGCACCGCCAGGAACAGGGTGCCGACGGCCCAGAACGATTCAAGCAGCACCAGCCAGCGCCCGCGCCGGTCGCTGGGCAGGAATTCGGCCATCATCGTGTAGTCCACCGGCAGCGTGCCGCCCACGCCGATCCCGGTCAGGAAGCGCAGCACCAGCAGCCAGGTGAAATCCGGTGCAAACGCCGAGGCCACGCCGAAGCAGGCGTCGAGCACCACCGCCGCCATCAGCACCGGGCGCCGGCCGATGCGGTCGGCCAGGCGCCCGAAGACGAAGGCGCCGAGCAGCATGCCGACGAAGAACACCGTGCCGGTCTGCAGCGCCTGCGGCATCGCGATCCCGAAAGTCTGCGCGATCGAGGGCGCGGAAAAGCCGATCGACAGCACCTGCATGGCGTCCGCCATCCAGACCAGGCCGAAGATCATGAACAGGCGGTACTGGAACCTGCCGACCCCGGCCGCCTGTATGCCTTGTTCGACTGTCGCGGGTAAGGTGGACATGTGTTTCCTCCGGTGAGCGCTGGCATGACGGCCTGATGAGGCCAGCTTTGCAGAAAACCTATGCCGCGAACTGTGCAGTGGGAGACAAAGGCGCGAAAAAAATCCCGCCGGAGCGGAAATGGTGTGCGGTGCGGCGGTGCTGCGGTTCAAAAACGCGTGGACTCAGGAGTCCACGCCGTTACAGCGCCAGCACAGCCGCACCGGAAGAAAGGACCACTCCGATGCGCATCGAAGCGGCCTGTTTCATCGCGGCATCAAGCCTTGCCGCCGCCTCACACCCCCACCATCGACACCGCCTTGATATTCAGGTAAGCCTCCAGCGCCTCCGGCCCGCCCTCCGAGCCGTAGCCCGAATCCTTGATGCCGCCGAACGGCAGCTCGGCGCTCGGCGTGGCCGGCTGGTTGATCCACAGCATGCCCACTTCCACGCGGTTCATCAGCAGCTGGGCGTTCCTGATCGAGCGCGTGAAGGCGTAGCCGGCCAGGCCGTACGGCAGGCGGTTCGCCTCCGCGATCGCGTCTTCCAGGCTGTCGAAACCGCGCACCGCCGCCACCGGGCCGAAGGGCTCGTCGTTGAACACGCTCGCGGCCAAAGGCACGTCGGCCAGGATGGTCGGCGCGAAGAAATTGCCGGCCTCGCCCACGCGCATGCCGCCGGTGGCGACAACGGCGCCTTTTGCCTGGGCATCCTCGACGATCCTGGCCATGGCGCTGACGCGGCGCGCGTTGGCCAGCGGCCCGAGGGTCGTGCCCTCGGCCAGGCCATCGCCCAGCTTCAGGCCTTCGGCATGCGCCACCAATGCGCGGGTGAATTCTTCCTTGATCGCGTTATGCACCAGGAAGCGGGTCGGCGAAATGCAGACCTGGCCGGCATTGCGGAATTTCGCCGCGCCGGCGGCTTTCACCGCCAGCGCCACGTCGGCGTCCTCGGCGATGATCACCGGCGCATGCCCGCCCAGCTCCATCGTCGCGCGCTTCATGTGGGCGCCGGCCAGGGCAGCGAGTTGCTTGCCGACAGGGGTCGAACCGGTGAAGGTGACTTTCCGGATCACCGGGTGCGGGATCAGGTAGCCGGAAATCTCGGCCGGGTCGCCGAACACCAGGCCGACCACGCCGGCCGGCACGCCGGCATCGACGAAGCACTGGAACAGCGCCGCCGGCGAGGCCGGGGTTTCTTCCGGCGCCTTGCACAGGAAAGAGCAGCCGGTGGCCAGGGCGGCGCCGAGCTTGCGCACGATCTGGTTGATCGGGAAGTTCCATGGGGTAAAGGCGGCGACCGGGCCGACCGGCTCCTTCAGCACCAGCTGCTGGGCTGCCGGGTTACGCGAGGGCACGATGCGGCCGTACACGCGCATGCCTTCGGCGGCGAACCAGTCGATGATCTCGGCGCCGGCCATCGCTTCCACCTTCGCTTCCGCCAGCGGCTTGCCCTGCTCCTGGGTCAGGAGGCGCGCGATGTCGCCGGCGCGCTCGCGCAGCAGGCTGGCGGCGCGGCGCATGGTGGCGGCCCGCTCGGCCGCCGGCACGAAGCGCCAGGCCTCGAAACCCTTCTGTGCCGCCGCCAGCGCGCGGTCCAGGTCGGCAACGGAAGCGTGGGCCACCGTGCCGATCGTCTGTCCGGTGGCCGGGTTGACGACCGGAATGGTCTTGCCGCCGGTGGCCTCGGTCCACTCGTTGGCGATGAGGAGGCGGGTATCGGGATAGCTGGACGTCGTCATGGCGGATCGGTTCCTGTGTTGGTTGAGATTGTCATGATAACCAATGCGCGCCTGCCTTGCAGGCAGGGTCCCGCCGAACGGGCGCCAACGGCCCGGGCTCAGAAGAAGGGCGTGAAGATGTGCGGCAGCACCTCTTCCGGCACCCCGGGGCCGTTGTCGCCGACCGCGATGCGCATGAGTCCAGTCCAGTCCTTGCGCGCCTGAGCGTGGCGTTAGAATAAGCACCATCGGCGCAGGGCGGCCCCGCAACGGCCGCCCTGTCCATTCACCAGGAGAACACCATGCTCGTCAACGCCGATTTTGCGCGCCGCGCCATCGTGACGCCGCAACAGTACCGGTGGGCTCCCTCGCCGCTGGCCGGCGTCGAGCGCGTCATGCTCGACCGGGTGGGCGAGGAAAAAGCCCGCGCCACCAGCATCGTCCGCTATGCGCCGGCTTCCTTCTTTGCGCCGCACCAGCACCCCGGCGGCGAGGAAATCCTGGTGCTGGACGGCGTCTTTTCGGACGAGACCGGAGACTTCCCGCAAGGCTGGTACCTGCGCAATCCGCCCGGCTCGGCGCACCGGCCGTCGAGCCGCGAGGGCGCCCTGATTTTCGTCAAGCTGTGGCAAATGGCGGCCGACGACAGGCGCCAGGTGCGGATCGACACCGGCGCCCCCGCCGCCTGGCGGCAGGAAGACGGCCGTGAAGTCTGCCCGCTGTTTGCAAGCGATGCGGAACAGGTCTGCCTGCAGCGGCTGGAACCCGGCCAGTCCATGCCGGCACAGGTGGAGGGCGGCGCCGAATTGCTGGTGCTGGCCGGCGAGATCGGCGCGGGCGAGGAAGGGCACGGGCGCGGCACCTGGATCCGCCTGCCCGCCGGCGACGATCCCGGCTTCAGGGCCGGCCCGGCCGGCGCGACCTGCTACCTGAAGACCGGGCACCTGGCCGGCGCAGCCGCCGCGGTCGCGGCGCTAGCCGCCGCCCGCTGAGGCGGCCGGCCCGGCGTCGCCCAGTCGCGCGAGTGCGAACTGGCGCCGTCCCCGGCTCTTCGCGGCATACAGCGCCTTGTCCGCCGTTGCGCCCAACTCGCAGGCCTCCACCGGAAACGCCTCCGCGAACGCGACGCCGATGCTGGTCGACACTGTGCGCTCGCCCTGCTCCAGGCTGAACGGACGCTCGAATCCCTTTAAAATCTTGGCCGCGACCAGCGCCGCCTCCTCAGGCGACTGCAGGCCTTCCAGGATGACGGTGAACTCGTCCCCCGCCAGGCGGCAGACGGTATCGGTCACCCGCACCGCCTCCTTCACCCGCTGGGCGAACTCGTGCAGCACCGCGTCGCCGGCGGCATGGCCCAGGGTGTCGTTCACCTGCTTGAAATGGTCGACGTCCAGGAACATCAGGCCGATGCCGCGGCCGCCGCGCTGTGCGCGCTGCAGCGCGTCGGCCAGGTGCTCCAGGTAGGCACGCCGGTTCGGCAGGCCGGTCAGCGTGTCGATGCGCGCCAGCTTCGCCAATGCCTCCTCGTGCAGCCTGGCCGCCGAGATATCGGCGCCCAGCACATAGAAGCCCTTGTACTGGCCCTCGTGGATGTCGGGAATGCGCGTGATCTCGACCGTGCGCACGCCGGCGCCAAGCGGCAGGGCCACCTCGAAGCGCACCGTCTCGCCGGCCAGGCTGCGCTCGAGCAGGGGTTCGTGTTCGCGGTACAGCGCCTCGCCCATGACCTCGCGTATGGGCAGACCAACGGCGCTCGCGGCAGGTACCCCCAACCACGTTTCGTAGGTTGCGTTCGCAAACAGGTAGCGCCCGTCGCGGTCGACGTGGCCGATGAGCGCGGGCAGGTTGTTGGTGATGGTGCGCAGGCTGCGCTCGCTCGCCTCGAGGCGGCGCGCCGACTCTTTCAGGGCCGTCACGTCCTTCAATGCGATGACGGCGCCGATGCTCGATCCGTCCCGGGCGTGCAGCGCGCGGCCGCTGGCGAACAGGAAACGCGGCGCCCCGGCCAGCGGCTTGACCGTCATCTCGATATTGTCGACGGTTTCGCCGCGCAGCGTCCGGTATAGCGGAACCTGCTCGGGCTCCAGGGGCGTCTGGCCGTCGGCCGCGAACAAGCGATAGTGCGCGGCCCATTCCTCCGGTGCGAGCCGCGAGGACGGCAGGGAGTGCATCTCCCTGGCCGCACGGTTGAACATGGTGACCTCGCCCGCGCTGGAGCAGACCAGCACGCCGACATCGATCGAATCGAGCACGACGTCGAGCAGCTCGCGCTCGCGCGCCAGCTCGTCCTCGATCTGCTTGCGTACCGAAATATCCTGGATAAAGGCGCCGAAGAACGAGGTCTCGCAGGCGTTGATCAGGCCGATGGTCATCTCGACCGGGAATTCCTCGCCGCCCTGGCGCAGCGCGAACAGCTGGATGCGCTTGCCGACGACGCCCGGCCGCATGGCGGCCTCGTGCGCCTCGCGAAAGCGCAGCGGCACAATCGTTTCCGCGATCGTCCTGCCCAGCACCTCCGCGCGTGTCCAGCCGAAGATTTCCTGCGCGCGCGGGTTCCAGTCGGTGATCCGCCCCTGCGCATCGGCGCCGACAAAGGCGTCGAGTGCGGCGTCGATGATCGCCTTGACCCGCTGTTCGCCCTTGCGCGTTTCCTCGACGGCGCGATGCAGTTCCGTCGTGCGCTCGGCCACCCGGGTCTCGAGCGTCGCGTTCAGTTCGCGCAGGCCCTGCTCGTTCGCCAGCAGCTTCGACAGCAGGGCGTTGA
>JBBWZO010000216.1:0-8369 GCA_039649125.1 Massilia sp.
CGCGCGTTACCGCCGAAGGCGTGGTGGCAGCATTCATCAACGGCAAGGTCGGCGCCCTGGTCGAAGTGAACAGCGAAACCGACTTCGTCGCCAAGAACGACGACTTCATGGCCATGTGCAACCTGGCTGCCAAGCTGGTCGCCGAGAACAACCCGGCCGACGTCGCCGCCCTAGCAGCCCTGCCGCACGAAGGCAAGACCTTCGACGACGTGCGTACGGCACTGATCGGTAAAATCGGCGAGAATATGACCGTGCGCCGCTTCCAGCGCTTCGAAACCAGCGCCAAGCTGGCTTCGTACCTGCACGGCGCCCGCATCGGCGTCATGGTCGAGTTCGACGGCGACGAGCAGGTCGGCAAGGACGTGGCCATGCACATCGCTGCGATGAAGCCGGTCGCCCTGTCGGCAGAGCAAGTGCCTGCTGAACTGATCGAGAAAGAGCGTTCGGTCGCCCAGCTGAAGGCCCAGGAAGATGCCGAGAAGGCCGCCGCCGAAGGCAAGCCGGCCCAGTCGCCGGAAATCCTGGCCAAGCGCCTGGAAGGCTCGGTCCAGAAGTACCTGAAGGAAGTGTCGCTGCTGAACCAGGCATTCGTGAAGAACGACAAGCAGTCGATCGAGCAGATGCTGAAGGCAACCAACAGCACGGTGAAGGCGTTCACGATGTACGTCGTAGGCGAGGGCATCGAGAAGAAGGTCGACGACTTCGCAGCAGAAGTTGCAGCACAGATGGCTGCTAACAAGCAGTAATGTGAAAGCGGGCCGCAAGGCCCGTTTTTTTAGCCCGGCCGCTTATGAGCTTGTTCATGCGGCCGGGTTCCGTAGGGTGGGCACAAGTGCCCACCCTGCAAGGTTCATACGCCGCCGGCCTACCGCCGCGTGCGCGCCCGTTTTGCCGCCATCTGTACATTGGCAGATGAGGTTACAGGCCACGAGCCTGCAGCCGGACCCGAATTTGAAACAAACACATAGGAGAGCGCTTCATCATGACAAAACCAGCCTACCAACGAGTCCTCCTTAAACTGTCTGGCGAAGCGCTGATGGGCGACGATCAGTTCGGTATCAATCGCGCCACCATCGACCGCATGGTCGCCGACGTCGCCGAGGTGGCGAAGGCGGGCGTCGAGCTGGCGGTCGTGATTGGCGGCGGCAACATCTTCCGTGGCGTCGCACCCGGTGCGCAGGGCATGGACCGCGCCACAGCCGACTACATGGGCATGCTGGCCACGGTCATGAATGCGCTGGCCCTGGCCGACGCCATGCGCCACGTCGGCATCACCGCGCGCGTGATGTCGGCGATCGGCATCGAGCAGGTGGTCGAGCCTTACGTGCGCCCGAAAGCCCTGCAATACCTGGAAGAGGGCAAGGTCGTCGTGTTTGCCGCCGGCACCGGCAACCCCTTCTTCACCACCGACACCGCGGCGGCCCTGCGCGGCTCGGAAATCTCGGCCGAAATCGTCCTGAAGGCCACCAAGGTCGATGGCGTATATACTGCCGATCCGAAGAAGGACCCGAACGCCACCCGCTACGAGTCGATCTCGTTCGACGAGGCGATCTCGAAGCAGCTGCAGGTGATGGACGCGACCGCGTTCGCGCTGTGCCGCGACCAGAAGCTGCCGATCAAGGTCTTCTCCATCGTCAAGCCGGGCGCCCTGATGCGGGTGATCATGGGCGAAGACGAGGGCACCCTGGTCCACGTTTAACGAACAATACCGAACATCCAATAACAGGAGAGCAGCATGTCCTTAGCTGACGTGAAGAAGAATGCGCAGGAGCGCATGACCAAATCGATCGAAACCCTGCGCGCCGACCTGGCCAAGGTCCGTACCGGCCGCGCCCACACCGGTATCCTCGACCACATCACGGTCGACTACTACGGATCGCCGACGGCGCTGAACATGGTTGCCAACCTGACGCTGATCGACGCCCGCACCATCGGCGTGCAGCCGTACGAAAAGAAGATGCTGAGCACGATCGAAAAGGCGATCCGCGACTCCGACCTCGGCCTGAACCCGTCGACCTTCGGCGAACTGGTCCGCGTGCCGACCCCGCCGCTGACCGAAGAGCGCCGCAAGGAAATGGTCAAGCTGGTCAAGTCGGAAGCCGAAGACGCGAAGATCGCCGTGCGCAACATCCGCCGCGACGCCAACGAGCAGCTGAAGAAGATGGTCAAGGACAAGACCGCGTCGGAAGACGACGAGCGCCGCGCCTCGGACGACATCCAGAAGCTGACCGACAAATTCGTCGCCGACATTGACAAGATGGTCGCGGAAAAGGAAAAAGAAGTCCTGACCGTGTAATATGCTGGCGCGCCCGGCAGTATGCTCAGGCGTTCGCCTGGCTTCAGACGTGCGCGCCCGGCAGGACAGGAGTTCCGTGAGTAAGCGAACCACCTGCGCGCCATCGGCGGGCGGGTGGTTCCGGTTTTTCACCCGCGGTTTCATCTGCGTTTTAATCTGCGTTTTTATCTCAGTAATCGCCTTCCAGGCACTGGATTTATGATCTTCAAGAGTTCGACGACCGCAGTTCCCGATGTGCCGACCGTCCCGCGCCATATCGCTGTCATCATGGACGGTAACGGCCGCTGGGCGACCAAGCGCCTGCTGCCGCGCGTGGCCGGGCACGTGAAGGGCGTCGAGGCCGTGCGCGGCGTGGTCGAGGCCTGCGTGCTGCGCGGCGTGGAATACCTGACGCTGTTCGCCTTTTCCTCGGAAAACTGGCGCCGACCGGAAGAGGAGGTGTCGCTCCTGATGCGCCTGTTCGTCACCGCGCTCGAGCGCGAAGTGTCGAAGATGCATGCCAATAACATCCGGCTCAAGGTCGTCGGCGACCTGTCGCGCTTCGACGCCAAGCTGCGTGAGATGATCGCCGCCGCCGAGCGCCGTACCGCCAACAACACCCGCCTGACCGTCACCGTCTGCGCCAACTATGGCGGCCGCTGGGACATCATGCAGGCCACCGGCAAGATGGTCGCCGCCAATCCCGGCGTCACGGAGTTCACCGAGGACATGCTGGCGCCGCACCTGGCCATGGCCTACGCGCCCGAGCCGGACCTGTTCATCCGCACCGGCGGGGAAGAGCGCATTTCCAACTTCCTGCTGTGGCAGCTGGCCTATTCCGAGCTGTACTTCACCGACACCTACTGGCCCGACTTCTCGGTCGAGTCGCTGGACGCGGCCATCGCGTCTTACCAGAGCCGCGAGCGTCGTTTCGGCCGCACCGGCGAACAAGTAGCCAAGAAAAACTGATGCTGAAAACCCGGATCATCACCGCGCTCGTGTTGCTGGCAGTGCTGCTGCCGGTCCTGTATTCCAATAACTACACGGCCTTTGCGGTGGTGGCCACCGCCTTCTTCGGGGCGGCGATCTGGGAAACTTTCCGCCTGTTCAACCCGAAGTCCGGGAAGGCGGCGCTCGTCGCCGTGTTCTGGACGGTGGCCTTCGCCTGGACCTTCTTCCTGGCCGATACCAGCACCAGCCGCACGTTCTGGTTCGTGATCAGCATCCTGGTCTGGGTGCTGCGTTTCCTGCCTTCGCTGAAGATCGGCCTGCCGTCCCTCGACAGCAGCGCCAACACGCTGCTCAGCCTGACCTATGCCGTGTCCCTGGTCGGCTGCTTTGCCGCCGTCGTCACGCTCTACGCCTATTCGCCGCTCTACCTGCTGTCGGTGCTGGCCATCGTCTGGTGCGCCGACATCTTCGCCTACTTCTCGGGCAAGGCCTTCGGCAAGCGCAAGCTGGCGCCGTCCATCTCGCCCGCGAAATCGTGGGAAGGCGTGTATGGCGGCACCATCGCCGTGCTCGTCGTCGCCACCCTGGTCGTGCTGTTCGCGGGCGACGCGCTGGCGAATACCTTCCCGGTGCGTGTCCAGGCCAGCCTCGGCTGGGCGGCGATGGTTCTGACCCTGATCCTGATCGTCGCCGCCAGTGTCGTCGGCGATCTCTTCGAATCCCAGCTCAAGCGCCGCGCCGGCATGAAGGACAGCAGCAACCTGCTGCCCGGCCACGGCGGGGTGCTCGACCGGATCGACGCCCTGGTGCCGGTACTGCCGCTGGCGGCGCTGATCGGCGCGCGGCTGTAGTTTGCACCTAGCTGCAAGGAGTTTCACATGCAACGTATCACCATCCTGGGCGCCACTGGCTCGATTGGCGTCTCGACCCTCGACGTGCTCGCGCGTCACCCCGAGCAGTACCAGGTCTACGCCCTCAGCGCCCACAGCCGCGTCGGGGAACTGGCCGCCCAATGCCGTCAATTCCGCCCGCAGCGCGCCGTCGTCGGCAGCGCCGATGCCGCCGCGGAACTGGCGCGCCTGCTGGCCGGCCTGCCGGTCGACATCGCGTACGGCGAGGCCGCCCTGTGCGAGATTGCCGCCAGCCCCGACACCGATACCGTGATGGCCGCCATCGTCGGCGCGGCGGGCCTGGCGCCCACGCTCGCCGCGGCCAGGGCCGGTAAGAAGGTCCTGCTCGCCAACAAGGAGGCGCTGGTCATGTCCGGCCAGCTGTTCATGGACGCCGTGCGCGAGAACAAGGCGACGCTGCTGCCGATCGACAGCGAGCACAACGCCATCTTCCAGTCGCTGCCGGGCGCTTATGTGCGCGACCATGCGCGCGGGCCGGGTGCCGCCGGGGTGGCGAAGATCCTGCTCACCGCCTCCGGCGGACCCTTCCTGAACCGCGCCGTCGAGACGCTGGAGGCGGTCACCCCCGAAGAAGCCTGCAAGCATCCGAACTGGTCGATGGGGCGCAAGATCTCGGTCGACTCCGCGACCATGATGAACAAGGGCCTGGAGGTGATCGAGGCGCACTGGCTGTTCGGCGCGCCGGCCCACCTGATCGAGGTCGTGATCCACCCGCAAAGCGTGATCCACTCGATGGTGTCCTACGTCGACGGTTCGGTGCTGGCCCAGCTCGGCAACCCCGACATGCGCACCCCGATCGCGCACGCGCTGGCCTACCCGGAGCGTATCGACTCCGGCGTCGCCCAGCTCGACCTGACGACGATGGGCGCGCTGCAGTTCCACAAGCCCGACTTCAATCGTTTCCCTTGCCTGGCACTCGCCTTCGACGCGCTGCGCGCGGGCGGCACCGCGCCGGCGCTGCTCAATGCCGCCAACGAGATCGCGGTCGAGGCCTTCCTCGAGCGCCGCATCGGCTTCCGCGACATCGACCGCGTCGTGCGCCGCGTGATGGACGAGAACGCCCACGGCGCGGCCAGCGACATCGCCGCCGTCATGGCCCAGGACGCGCAGGCGCGCCGCGCCGCGCAGCAGGTCGTCGCCGCCATCGCACCTGTTGCACCTATTGCACCTATCGCACGCTAACCACTCAGCCAGTACGCCATGAACTTCCTCTACACCATCGTGGCCTTCCTGCTCGCGCTGGGGCCGCTCATCATCTTCCACGAGCTCGGTCATTACTGGGTGGCGCGCGCCTGCGGCGTCAAGGTGCTGCGCTTCTCGGTCGGCATGGGCAAGGTCGTGTGGTCGCGCCGCTTCGGCCCGGACCAGACCGAATGGGCGATCTCCGCGCTGCCGCTGGGCGGCTACGTGCAGATGCTCGACAGCCGCGACCCCTCCACCGCACCGAAGGACGAGCGCGAGGCGGCCCGTGACTTCACACGCCAGAACGTCTGGAAGCGTATCGCCATCGTGGCCGCCGGCCCGACCGCCAACTTCCTGCTTGCCATCGCGCTGTTCGCCGCGCTGTTCGTGCACGGCACCGAGGAGCCGGCGACGAAGCTGCGGCCGATGGCGCAGGACACCGCGGCCTGGGCGGCCGGCCTGCGCGGCGGCGACAGCATCGTCGCCGTCAACGGCGAGCCCGTCGCCTCCTGGGGCGACCTGCGCTGGGCGATGACCCACCTGGCGGTCGACAAGGGCGCCGCCCATTTCGAGGTGCGCGCGGCCAATGGCGGCAGCTACGCGGCGACCATTCCGCAGTCGGCGATCGAGAAGACCAATCCGGAAGCGGACGTGATGGCCACCCTCGGCCTGGAAGTCTGGATCGGCATGCCGACCGTGGACAGGGTGGTCGAAGGCGGCGCCGCCGAGCGCGCCGGCCTGCGCCAGGGCGACACCATCCTCGGCGCCGACGGCAGGAGCTTCGCCCACGCCGCCGACTTCGTGCAGGCGGTGCGCGCGGCGCCGGGACGTACGCTGCAACTGCAGGTACGGCGGGGCGGCGAGGTCCTGAACCTGCCGCTCACGCCGGCGCCGGACGCCAAAGGGCAGGGTGTCGCCGCCGTCCAGCTGGCGCCGGCGCTCGAGCGCGTGACCGTGCAGTCGGGACCGGTCGAGGCGATCGGGAAGGGCGCGCGCCGCACCTGGGAGATGACGGTGCTCACTTTCAAGATGATCGGCAAGATCGTCACGGGGCAGGCCTCGCTGAAAAATATCACCGGCCCGATCGCGATCGCCGACTATGCGGGACAGACCGCGCGCCTCGGCCTGGCGACCTTTTTAGGCTTCATCGCGGTCGTCAGCGTGAGCCTGGGTGTAATGAATCTGTTACCAATTCCAGTGCTGGATGGTGGCCATTTGCTGTATTATTCGCTGGAAGTTTTGACCGGGCGCCCCTTGCCCGAGCGGGTCACCGCATTCGCACAGCGCGCGGGGGTGGCCCTGCTGTTCATGCTGATGGCGCTCGCCATCTTCAATGACCTGTCGCAGCGGCTTTGAGGGTCACAGCGAGGGTCCCGGCAAGGGGCCCCGCGGTCCCGGCGACAGCGCGCCACCGGCAAACAAGAATATGTACGTGTCCAATGACTGAGCCAATGAAATCACAACAAGATCGTTTTGCCCTGCCGTTCATTCGCCGCAGCCTGATCGGTGCGGCCGTGCTGGCCCTGTGCGCCGGCCAGGCGCTTGCCGTCAATCCGTTCGTCGTCAAGGACATCCGGGTCGAGGGCATCCAGCGTACCGAGGCAGGCACCGTGTTCAGCTACCTGCCGGTGCGCGTGGGCGAGACCTTCAACGACGAGAAGAGCGTGGCCGCGATCAAGGCGCTGTACGCGACCGGCTTCTTCAAGGACATCCGCCTGGAAGAAGAAAACGGCGTGCTGGTGGTGCTGGTCGAGGAACGCCCGGCGATCGCGACCGTCGATTTCACGGGCACCAAGGAATTCGAAAAGGACATGCTGGTCAAGGCCCTGCGCGACATCGGCGTGGGCGAGACCAAGATCTACGACAAGGCCGCGGTCGACCGCGCCGAGCAGGAACTCAAGCGCCAGTACCTGTCGCACGGCCTGTACGGCGTCAAGATCACTACCACCATCACCCCGATCGAGCGTAACCGCGTCAACGTGATGTTCAACGTCGACGAAGGCGACGTCGCCCGCATCAAGGGCATCAACATCGTCGGCAACAAGGCATTCACCGACAAGCAGCTGCGCGACGTGCTGCAGCTCGATACCTCGGGCTGGCTGACCTGGTACTCGAAGGCCGACCAGTATTCCAAGACCAAGCTGACCGGCGACCTGGAAGCGATCAAGTCCTTCTACCTGGACCGCGGCTACCTGGAAGCGAACGTCGAATCGACCCAGGTCTCGATCACGCCGGACAAGAAGGACATCTACCTCACCATCAACATCACCGAAGGCGAGAAGTACACCGTCTCGGGCGTTGCGCTGGAAGGCGAGACCTTCGGGCGCGAGGAAGAGCTGCGCCAGCTGATCCTGCTGCAGCCGGGCAAGACCTATTCGGGCACGCTGCAGGAAGCGACCAACAAGCGCATCGCGGAACGCCTGGCCACCTTCGGCTACGCCTTCGCCAACGTCAACGCCAACCCGGAGATCAACCGCGAGAAGCGCGAAGTCGCCTTCACCTTCATCGTCGACCCGGGCAAGCGCGCCTACGTACGCCACATCAATATCGCGGGCAACACCGTCACCCGCGACGAAGTGATCCGCCGCGAATTCCGCCAGTTCGAAGGCGCCTGGTACGACGCCAACCGCGTCAAGCTCTCGCGCGACCGCGTCGACCGCCTCGGCTACTTCAAGGAAGTCAAGGTCGATACCCCGGAATCGCCGGGCAGCACCGACCAGGTGGACATCAACCTGACGGTCGAGGAAAAGCCGACCGGTAACTTCATGATCGGCGGCTCGTTCTCTCAGGCCGAGAAGTTCACCTTCACGGCGGCGATCACCCAGGCGAACTTCGCCGGCAGCGGCAACACGGTCGGCCTCGAGCTCAACACCAGCAAGTACAACCGCACGCTGTCGTTCGCGCAGACCAATCCGTACTTCACCGACGAGGGCATTTCGCGCTCGTTCGAGCTGTACCTGCGCACCACTCGTCCGCCGGCGCTCAACATCGGCAGCTTCACCGTCAAGCAGACCGGCGCCCGGCTGTCGTTCGGCGTGCCGTTCTCGGAA
>JBBWZO010000235.1:0-6053 GCA_039649125.1 Massilia sp.
TGCTGCTCCCGGCGCAGCTGCGGCACGGCCACAGCCCGAAGATGATGGGTTACCGCCAGAGCGGCCACCCGGCCAGTGTCCTTACCGGCGGCATCGACTCGCATGGCTTGCGCACGGATGGCAGCCAGTTCCCGATCCAGGTGTCGATCCGGGAGATGCGCTCCGAACGCAACCGCATGTTCGTCGGCATCGTCCGCGACGTCAGCGCGCACCGGCACGCGGAACAGGAAATGCGCGCGGCCGAGGAGCGCTTCCGACTGGTGTCGCAAGCGACCAACGACGTCGTCTGGGACCTCGATTTCGCCACCGGGCAGACCTGGTGGAACGAAGGCGTCTCGCATCAGTTCGGCTACGTACGGTCCAAGGTCGACGCCGGCCCCACGTGGTGGAGCGACCGCGTCCATCCGGAGGACCGTGACGATCTGCTGGCCAGGATCGACCGCGAGCTGGATACCGGTTGCGCGTCGTGGACCGAGGAATACCGCTTCCGCAAGGCCGACGGCAGCTATATCCACATCGAAGATCGCGCCTACATCATCCGCGACGACGCCGGCCGGCCCACGCGCGCGATCGGCGCCATGATGGACGTTACCAAGCGCAAGCTGGCCAAAGACCTGCTGCGCCGCTCGGAACAGCGCTTCTCCAACGTGTTCAACATGAGCCCGGTCGCGATCACGATCACGCGCGCGGAGGACGGCCGCTTCCTCGACGCCAACGACGCGCTGCTGCGGATGCTCGGCTACCGGCGCGACGAGGTGGTCGGCAACTCGTCGATGGCGATCGGTTTCTGGTGCACGATGGAAGAACGGATGGCGATGGTCGAGCGCATCCGGGGCCAGGGCTCGGTCAGGGACTTCCCGATGCGGGGCAGGACGAAGGATGGCGCCGTGCTCGACCTGCTGATCTCGGTGGACCAGCTCGAGCTGAACGGCGAGAACTACCTGTTCTGTTTCCTCACCAACATCACCGACCGCAAGCGCGCCGAGGAGGCCCTGCGCGAGAGCGAGGAACGGTTCCGCTCGATCGTCGAGACCACCGAGGACTGGATCTGGTGGATCGACGTCAAGGGTTGCCTGTTGTATGCCAATCCGGCAGTCGAAGACATCCTGGGCTACCCGGCGGAAGAATTGCTGGGCACCAGCATCTTGTGCCACCTGCATGAGGAGCAGCGCGCGCACGTCGAGGCCAGCCTGTCGCAAGTGGTGACCCAAAAAGGCACCTGGAGCAACCTCTTGATGCGCTGGCGCCACAAGGATGGCAGCGACCGCTACACGCAGTCGAACGCGGTCCCGATCCTCAACGAAAGCGGCGAGCTGATCGGGTACCGGGGGAGCGACCACGACATCACCCTGCTCAAGCGTTACGAGCAGAACCTGGAGGAAGCCAAGCACAAGGCGGAGGCGGCCAGCCAGGCCAAGAGCGAGTTCCTGGCCAACATGAGCCACGAAATCCGCACGCCGATGAATGCCGTGATCGGGCTCACCAGCCTGGTGCTGAACACCCGGTTGTCGGCCCAGCAGCGCGAGTACCTGGAGTTGATGAAGTCGTCCGCGGATTCGCTGCTGCGCCTGCTCAACGACATCCTCGACTTTTCGAAGATGGAAGCGCGCAAGCTCGAACTCGACCCGATCGAATTCGACGTGCGCGAAGCAGTCGGCAATACCCTCAAGACGTTCGCGGCCAGCGCCAGCGAACGGCAGATCGAGCTGACCTGCCATGTGGCGCCCACGGTGCCCGCGGTGCTGGTGGGCGACCCGGGACGGCTCGCGCAAATCATCCTGAACCTGACCGGCAACGCACTCAAGTTCACGCGCCAGGGAGAAGTCGTGGTACGCCTCGCGGCCGAGCCGCAAGCCGGCAACAGCACGCTGCTGCAGATCAGCGTGGCCGACAGCGGCATCGGCATGTCCGAGGAGCAGCAAGCGATGATCTTCCAGGCCTTCCAGCAAGCCGACAGTTCGACCACGCGCCAGTTCGGCGGCACCGGCCTGGGACTGTCGATCGTGTCGCAACTGGTGGCCCTGATGGACGGCGACATCCGTGTGGAAAGCGCGCTGGGGAAAGGCACGACCTTCCATGTCGCGCTGCGCCTGGGGGTGCCCGAACGGCAACCGCTGACCGCGGTCTCGCAGCAACCGCTGGCACTGAAGAACATGCCGGTGCTGGTGGTCGACGACAACCGTTCGAACCGCCTGATCCTGGCCGAGATCCTGACCAGCTGGGGCATGCGCCCCACCCTCGCCGCCGGCGGCCAGCAAGCCCTGGAGGAAATGCGGCGGCACGCCGCGCTCGGGACGCCGTTCCCGCTGGTACTGCTGGATGCGGGCATGCCGCAGGTCGACGGCTTCGAGGTGGCCAGCGCGATCAAGGCCACGCCGGAGCTGGGCAGCGAGTGCGTCATGATGCTGTCGTCCAGCGACTTTTCCGCCGAAATTGCGCGCTGCAATGCGCTGGGCGTGACGTGTTTTGTCCGCAAGCCGGTCAAGCAATCCGAATTGTTCGATGCCATCGTCACGGCCACGAATAGCGCGCCGCGCCCGGCCGCAGGCACCGGCGAGGACACCGGCTTGCTGCTGGCGCCCCCGCCGCGCAAGCTGAACGTGCTGGTCGCGGAAGACCACCCGGTCAACCAGGTCCTGATCGCGGCGATCCTGAACGGGCGCGGGCACTCTTTTTCGATCGCAAACAATGGCCTTGAAGTGCTGCGCCTGCTCGACCGTACGCCTGGCGAGCACCCGCCGTTCGACGTGGTGCTGATGGATGGCCAGATGCCCGTGATGGATGGCTACCAGGCCACGCGCGAGATTCGCCGGCGCGAACGCGCGACCGGCCAGCATCTGCGTATCATCGCAGTCACCGCCAACGCGATGAAGGACGACCGCGACAAGTGCATGGCGGCGGGCATGGACGACTACGTGACCAAGCCGATCGACGCCGACCAGCTGCTGGAGCGGCTGGAGTCGGTATCGCCGGCCCGTGATGGCGCCGGCCAGGCCGCGGCAGCGGAGGCGCCGGCGACGTTCAAGGCTTTCACTCTGGACGCCGCCTTGCAACGGACGCGCGGCAAGCGAGCGCTGCTCAGGCAGCTCGTCCAGCTATTGCTGCAGGACCTGCCGGAGACGCTGGCCGGGCTCGAGTCGGCGCTGGCCGCGAACGATGCGCGCCAGGTCGAACGCAGCGCCCACCGCCTGCGTGGCGCAGCCTTCACGGTGTGCGCCGAGCCGCTGGCGGCGGCCGCGGCCGAGCTCGAACTGGCGGCCCGGAATGCCGAATTGGCCCGTATGCAAGAGGGGTTCGGCGAACTGCAGGCGCGCGCGGCCGAACTGGCGACCGAACTGAACGCATTTATGGAGAACGACAATTGAAGGTACTGATTGCCGATGACGATCCCCTGTCGCTGCTGTACCTGCAGGACGCATTGCAGGATTGGGGCTACGAGGTGGTGACCGCGACCGATGGGCAGCGCGCCTACGAGATCCTGCAGCAGCCGGACGCGCCGATGCTGGCCGTGATCGACTGGATGATGCCGGGCATGGACGGTATCGACGTCTGCCGCCAGGTGCGCGACACGATCAGGGACCGCTACGTCTACCTGATCATGCTGACCACCTGCAACGAAACCGAATTCGTGGTGGAAGCGATGAATGCCGGCGCCGACGATTTCGTCGGCAAGCCGTTCGATGCGGAAGAGCTGCAGGTGCGGATCCGCGCCGGCAGGCGCATCAGCGAACTGGAACAGCAATTGCGCCTGAAGGCGACCCACGATGCGCTGACCGGCATCTACAATCGGGGGACGCTGCTCGAAATCCTCGACAAGGAACTGGAGCGCCACGGGCGCGACGTCCGGCCGGTGTCGCTCATCTTCGCCGACCTCGACCATTTCAAGCGGATCAACGACGAGCGGGGTCACCTGGCCGGCGACGCGGTGCTGCGTGAAGTCTGCCGCCGCGCCGGCGCCGTACTCCGTCCCTACGATTCGCTTGGCCGCTACGGCGGCGAAGAGCTGCTGATCGTGCTGCCGTCGTGCGCCCGCGACGGCGCCCTCGAGGTGGCGGAACGGGTGCGGGCGGCGGTCGCGGCGCTGCCGGTCGATACCGATTTCGGCCCGATTCCGTGTTCGCTGAGCATCGGGGTCGCGGTCGCCGGCGAAGGCGTGACGATTCCTTCGCAAAAACTGATCCACCTGGCCGACGATGCGCTGTACCGGGCCAAACAGGGCGGGCGCAACCGGGTCGAACTGGCAAGCGACCGGCAGGGAACGTAGACCTTGTCGGGGTTCGACAAAAAACGCTACGACAAGAATAGAGATGAGCGATAGTAAAGTGAAAGTGCTGCTGGTGGACGACCACGCGGTCGTGCGCAACGGTATCCGGCTGATGCTCGGCAGCGTCGACGACATCGAGGTGGCCGGCGAGGCAGGGACCGCGCACGACGCGCTACTGGCGACGCAGGCGCAGCACTACGATGTGGTACTGGTCGACATCAACCTGCCCGACAAGAGCGGACTCGAGCTGATCAAGCGCCTGCGCACGCACGGGTCGAAGACCGCCGTCGTGGTGCTGAGCGCCTATCCCGAGGAAATGTACGCGCTGCGTGCCTTCAAGAAGGGGGCCGCGGCCTACCTGAACAAGCGCAGCAGCGCCGACGCGATCATCGCGGCGGTCAGAAAAGCGGCCGCCGGCGGCAAATACGTCAGCCCGGAAGTCATTGAACGATTTGCCGACATGATCGGCGGCGGGACAATGCGCGGCCACGAGGAGTTGTCGGACCGCGAACTGGAGGTGCTCAAGCACCTGGCTGCTGGCGAAAGCCTGGTCCGGATCGCCGAACTGCTGCACCTGAGCCCGAGCACGGTGACCACCTACCGTGCGCGCGTACTGGAAAAGATGGGGATGAAAAACAACGCCGAACTGACGCGCTACGCGCTCGAGCACGGCTTGCTGGGCTGAGCCCGGCGGCAGGCCGGGCTGCGAGGGTCTGCGCGCCTGGCCGCTGCTCGGCCAGCCGACCTATACGCTGCGTCCGCCATGCAATGCGCGGCCTTGCGGCGCCATCCGATTGTGGCTGAAGCGCTCCTGCGCCCAGGCGAGCGCATCGAGCATCGGCCGGTGAACCAGCCGGCGCATGCCGCGTTCGCTGTCGCAGTCCCACAGGCCCATCGGCATCCACTGGCGCGGCCTGTGCCAGTGGAACATCCCGATGATCGGATAGATGCAGATGCCCCCCAGGGGCACGCCGGCGTCGGACAGGCTTGCGACTTCGTCCCCCAGTTCGCGGAGCCAGCGTGCCCGGTGCGCGCCCCAATGCGAGGTCTCCGAAATGATGACGTCGCCGCCGTAGCGCTCATGCACCGACCGGATCAGGTCGCGCAGTGGGACCCGGCGCGGGTCGCCGTCGTCGAGCCATTCCCCTTCCCTCCCGAGCTCCCATTGCGAGTTCCAGTAATAGTTGACACCGACCACGTCGAGGTGCGCGCGGCTGCCGCCCAGTTCCGGCAGGGTCCGCCCGCACAGCATGTCCCAGCTTTCGAACACCTTGACCTCGTTGAATATCCTGGCCGCGAGCAGCGATGCGCGCCGCCCGTCCCTGGGTGCCACGTGGCACAAGGGATCGGCATTCAGGAAACGGGCGTCCGGCACCTTGTCGCGGATCGCGTCGATGCCGGCGATCGCGGCGCGGACCAGCGCAACCTTGACCTCGTAGTGGCGGTCGGTAATGTAGGGGGCGAAACGACCGACCTCTCCCGCCGCCCACGAAAAGTACGATGGCTCGTTGACCGGGGTAAACCACAAGGTACCCCGGAGCCGGTCGCGCAGGTAGCGGGCGCAGGCCGCACAATACTCGGCGAACCTGGAGGCGAAGCCGGGCGACAGCAGGTCCAGGCCTGCCGGGTAGCCGAAATGAAACAGGTCCCAGACCACCTCGACCCGGTACTTGCGGGCCGCGCGGACCAGCGGTTCGACCGAGGAAAAGTCAAAAAAGCCGCGGCCTTTGTCGACCAGCGGCCAGCGTATGCCGTCGCGCACTGCCCGGATGCCGACCTCGCGCAATCG
>JBBWZO010000270.1:0-6182 GCA_039649125.1 Massilia sp.
TGCTGGCGCACGGCCGCGATTTCCTTGTCGCCCAGCGGGGCGCCGTGGACTTTATCGCCGCCTTCCAGGTTCGGGGCGCCCTTGCCGATGATGGTCTTGCAGCAGATCAGGGTCGGACGGTCCGACTGTTTCGCCTGCTCGATGGCGGCCGAGACAGCGGCGACGTTGTGGCCGTCGATCTGGCCGATCACGTTCCAGCCGTAGGCTTCAAAACGCTTCCGGGTGTCGTCGGTGAACCAGCCTTCGACGCGGCCGTCGATCGAGATGCCGTTGTCGTCGTACAGCCAGATCAGTTTATTCAGGCGCAGCGTGCCTGCCAGCGAGGCGACTTCGTGCGAGATGCCTTCCATCAGGCAGCCGTCGCCCAGGAATGCGTAGGTGTAGTGGTCGACGACTTCGTAGCCCGGACGGTTGAATTCATAGCCCAGCAGCCACTCGGCCAGCGCCATGCCGACCGAATTGGCGATACCCTGGCCCAGCGGGCCGGTGGTCGTTTCCACGCCCGGGGTGATGCCCACTTCCGGGTGGCCCGGGGTCTTCGAGTGCATCTGGCGGAAGTCGCGGATGTCATCCATCGACAGGTCGTAGCCGGCCAGGTGCAGCAGCGCGTAGTGCAGCATCGAGCCGTGGCCGTTCGAGAGCAGGAAACGGTCGCGGTTCATCCAGCCCGGATTGGCCGGGTTGTGGCGGTAATGCTTGTCCCACAGCGCGACGGCGATTTCCGCCATGCCCATCGGCATGCCAGGGTGGCCGGAGTTGGCTTTCTGGACGGCGTCCATTGCCAGCGCGCGGATCGCGTTGGCCATCAGGGTGGTGGTTTGCATAGATTTCATGAAAAACGTTGGTCTGGATTGGGAGGCGGAGGCGGTGCGGCTGGCCGTAGCCCGCTATTTTACCAGAGCGCTCACTTGCCCAATCACTCGTCAAATCACTTGCCACATCCCTGCCGAATTAAAATGCGGGTTTTGCCTGCATATATATAGGAGCCGCATGCCCCGCTTTTACTGTCCCCAGCCGCTCGCGAGCGGCGCCACCGTCGACCTGCCCGAGTCCGTCGCCCATCACCTGCATGTCGTCAGGGTGCAGCCGGGCGCCGCGCTGACCCTGTTCGACGGCCATGGCGGCCAGTACCAGGCCACGCTGCTCGACATCGGCAAGCGGCGCGCGAGCGCCAGCGTGGGCGCACACGAGGCGGCCGAGGTCGAATTGCCCTATCCGGTGACCCTCGCGCAGGGCTTGCCGGAGGGCTCGAAGATGGACTGGATCATCGAGAAGGCGGTCGAACTCGGGGTGGCGGCAATCCAGCCGCTGGCCGCCCAGCGCAGCGTCGTGCGCCTGTCGGGCGAGCGCGCGGAAAAGCGCCATGCGCACTGGCAGGGCGTGATCGTGGCCGCTTCCGAGCAGAGCGGACGCAACCGCCTGGCGGCGCTGACCCCGGTGATGGAGTTCGGGCGCTGGCTGGCGGCCCCGCATGAGGCCCAGCGCCAGCGCATCCTGCTCAGCCCGCGCGCCACACAATCGCTGGCGGGCTGGGCGCAGGCCAACCCGCCGCAGGCGCTGACCTTGCTGGTCGGTCCGGAAGGCGGATTCACGCGCGAGGAAGAAGACGCGGCGCTCGCCGCGGGCGCCCTGCCCCTGTCGATGGGTCCACGGGTGCTGCGCACCGAGACCGCCGCGCTGGCGGCGCTGGCCATGCTGGCCGGGATCTGGGGCGGGATGTAAGGCGCCAGGCGATGAAAAAAAGCCCTGGAGCCTGCTCCGGGGCTTTTTGGGAATTCAACTTCAAGTTCCACTTCAAACAGCGGCATCGCTGCCGCTGCCCTGCTTCTTCTACTTAGAACGCGTAGGTCAGGCCCATGCTGTAGAAGCGACCCACCGCGCCTGCCTGGTGCAAGGACGCGTTGTACGAGGTCTGCGCACCGGCGTTGCCGTAGGTGGCCACGTCATACGGCGGCTGCTTGTCGAACAGGTTCAGGATCGCGGCGCGCAGCGTCAGGTTGTCGCTGATTTTGTACTGCACGTTCAGGTTGGTCGTGGTGAACGAGGACACATTGCAGTACACGTCAGGCTGGACCAGACGGGCGAAGTAGGTGCGGCCACCCACGTCCGAGGCAGTCGATGCGCAGTCCGTCGCGCCCAGTGCCGGGTCGATGGTCGAGAAGCCGCTGGTGTAGTTCACCGTTGCGGTCACGTCCAGCGGACCACGGTTGTAGCCGAGGGTGAACTGGGCGCGGTTTTTCGGGTTGCCGGTTGCGCCGCCCACCGACGACGGGCCCTGGGTGCCGGCCAGCTGGTAGCTGATGCCTGCGACCTCGGTTTCGTAACTGAAGGTATGCGCCGCGCTCAGGTTGGCCGAGATGGCGCCCAGGTCGTTCGCCAGACGCCAGCGGTAACGCACGTCCGCCTCGATGCCATGGGTCTTGGTGCTGCCCGCGTTGATGTAGGGCGACGCCGCGTACAGGATCGGGCCGACCACAGGCGTGGCGAGCACGGTCTCGTCGCCGTTGCCGGTAGCGACCTGGGCAGGAACTGCCGGACCGCGCACCCAGGTCGGGACGAAGCTCGGGTCATTGCCGGCGCGGCTCACGATCAGGTTGTTGATCTGGATATTGTAGTAATCCAGCGTCATGTTCAGGCCGCGGATCGGCTCGAGGATGAGGCCAAGGGTGTAGGACTTCGATTTTTCCGGCGAGAGGTTCTGGCTGGTGGTCTGGACGTAGGGCGGATTGATGTCGCAGGTGATCGGCACGCTGCCTGCGGTGGTTCCGCTACCGTCCGCGCACAGGATCGGGTCGTCGATCGCGTTGAACGTGAAGAACGAGCCGGCGTTGCCGACCTCGGCCGGGTTCGGGGCACGGAAGCCACGGGCGAAGGTGCCGCGCACGCCGACCTGCTGCATCGGGGTCCACTTGAAGTTGGCCGATGGCGTGAACGAATTGCCGTAGGTGTCGTAGTGGTCGTAACGGCCCGAGACGCCGACTTCGACGTTCTTGACCGGGGTGGCGCGCAGTTCGGCGAAGGCCGCGGTGTTGGTTTCGTCGCC
Source organism: Massilia sp. (assembly GCA_039649125.1). Classification (GTDB taxonomy): domain Bacteria; phylum Pseudomonadota; class Gammaproteobacteria; order Burkholderiales; family Burkholderiaceae_D; genus Telluria. The sequence continues at coordinate 3,044 of JBBWZO010000270.1, forward strand.
GATGGTGAACGGCGAGGTGCTGGCCACGGTACCATTCAGCGTCAGGCTCGACGGCGGCGCATTCTGTTCACGCTTGTGCCAGTGGACGCCGCCTGCGACGGCCAGCGGGCCGGCGCCAAGTTGCATCAGTTCGCGCGAACCGATCAGGTCGAAGTAGCTCAGCTTCGATTCGAGCGTATTGCTGAAGGTCGGCGAGACTTCCTGGATCAGGGCTGGTGAATTGCCGCCCAGGACGTTCCAGCGGCCGCTGTTGATCGCGTTGTACAGGGCTGGACGGTTGATATAGCCGCGGTACTCGTTATCGGTCTTGACCTTGGTTGCACCGGCGGCGGCAGTCACGTCCCAACCATAGGCGCTACCCGTCAGGTCGACCGCGAAGCGGGTCGAGGTCGAGGTGTTGTCGGTGGTGTTGGTTGGCTCGGTGCCCGGGATGTAGCCGTACAGGGATGCCGATTGGCCGAAGGTGTTGGTCAGGCCTGCGCCGACGGCCGCGCCTGGAGCGAAGCGGGTGCTCGGAATGGCATTCACGCCGCCCGTCAGCACGCCGTTGATCAGCGTGGTGTTGCCCGCAAACGAGTTAGGCGAGTACACCGGCTGCACGCCGCGGTTGTTGACGCTGTCGCGCTTGAACATCGAGCCCTTCAGCGCGAGTTCCCAGTCCTGGCCCAGCTTCTTCGTCATGCCGATCATGACGTTGACGTTTTCGGTTTCAGGCTGGATGTTCGACACGGTGTCGCGCACCGAGCAGGCGCCCGCACGGTACAGCTCGAAGTTGCACTTCGGATCCAGGAAGCGGAAGTTTGCCGGATTGCTGGCGCCCTGGTTGTTGTACAGGAACGGGCTGCTGGCCGCGGTCAGGAAGTTATTCAGGTTGGTCGGCACGCCCAGGGTCAGGTTGTTACCGCCGCGCGAACGCCAGTCGCGGTTGGCCCAGCCGAACTGGTCGCGGTCCGAGACCTTGATCGCATCCTGGTGACGCGTTTCAACGGTCGCGAAGACGTTGTAGCCGTCGGCATCGAGGTCGCCGAAGCCGGTGCTGACCGACGCGCGCTTGGTCTTGCCGCCGCCGTGCTGGGTGTTGCCGAATTCGGCTGCCAGGCGGGTGCCCGTCAGGTTCTTCTTCAGTTTGATGTTGACCACGCCGGCGATCGCGTCCGAACCGTACAGCGACGATGCGCCGCTCTTCAGGACTTCGATGCTTTCGATGGCGTCGAACGGGATCGAGGAGACGTCGACGAAGGAGCGTTGCGAGTCATCCGACAGCGGATACGGCGCCATGCGGTGGCCGTCGATCAGCACCAGGGTAGCGCCGACGGTCAGGCCGCGCAGCGAGATGCCCGTTGCGCCGTTGGCGAATGCGCCGGCGAAGCCGGTGCCCAGGGTGCCGGCGCCATTGGAGGCGAGGTCGGTCAGCAGTTCCGCGACGGAGGTCTTGCCGCTCTTCTGGATGTCCGCTGCGCTCAGCACCTGCACCGGGGTCGGGGTCTCCGTGTTGGCACGGCTGATCAACGAGCCAGTCACAACCACGCGCTGCATTGCAGGCGTTTCGGTCTGCTGCTGCGCCATCGCCGGGCTCATTCCTGCAAAGGCGCCGGTGGCGATCACGAACGATACCGCGCGTGGCATCGACTTCAACTTAAACGTCATGGATACTTCTCCTTCTGGGCTTTTATAAAGTGGTTTTTTTCATCCAGACCTCCCGTGGTTGGTAACCGCGGATATCTGTTTGTCCCTCTGATCGTCACGCCGCTTGGGCGTGCCCGGACTATTCGCGTGACGCGACAAGGCCAGTTTTCAGGATGCTGCGATTAAGGCATAAAAACCGATGCAACGTCCTTGAGCCCGCTTTGCATGCATGCTGTTTTCTCATGCCGGCCGCATTGGCACGGACTCTCTCAATTAACGCTTGAATCAAATCAAACATTATCTGAATTGATGCATAGAACCATACGAAAAGTCCGGGTGTCAATAAAACACAGCGGGGCAATTGCGTGAAAACAACACATAAAGGTAAGCGCACCACTGTTGTGCACCGAAACAACTCCCGCGCCAGATAAGCACGCATTAATGCACCACTATCGAACATTCCACGCCAAGAGGCGGATATACCGCAATTTTCTGCCAAGCATGAGCTTGCCATTGGCATTTCTTTAATATTGCACTGCAACATATTGTCAAGACACGCTGCGATTGCTGAACCTCCCGGTCTGTCCCGTGTTTCTTTCCTCCGTAGTAAGGATGCCGGAGCCCGCCCCCGGCGGATGCCTTATACTTGCGCCTTACTCCGATTCGCCCGCGATCCACGCGCGCACTTTTCGACCCCTATGCTGCGAATTAACGAACTCAAACTCCCCCTCGACCACCCCGACCACGCCCTGCGCGACGCGATTCTCAAGCGTCTCGGCATCGACGCCATCGACCTGGTCGACTTCAACGTCTTCAAGCGCAGCTATGACGCGCGCAAGAAGGCGGCGATCGTCCTCATTTACGCAATCGACGTCGAAGTGAAGAACGAGGCGGCGGTGCTGGCACGCATGAAGGGCGACCAGACCATCCTTCCCTCGCCCGACACCGGCTACAAATTCGTCGACGCCGCGCGTCCGCCGGCCGGCACGCCGCGCCCGGTCGTGGTCGGTACCGGCCCCTGCGGCCTGTTCGTCGCCCTGATCCTGGCGCAGATGGGCCTGAACCCGCTGGTGCTCGAGCGCGGCAAGGTGGTGCGCGAGCGCACCGTCGACACCTTCGGCTTCTGGCGCAAGCGCAAACTCAATACCGAGTCGAACGTGCAGTTCGGCGAAGGCGGCGCCGGCACCTTCTCGGACGGCAAGCTCTACAGCCAGATCAAGGACCCCAGGCATTACGGGCGCAAGGTGTTGACCGAGTTCGTGAAATCCGGCGCGCCGGAAGAGATCATGTATGTCAGCAAGCCGCACATCGGCACCTTCCGACTGGTCAAGATGGTCGAGCAGATGCGCGCCGAGATCCTGTCGCTGGGGGGCGAAATCCGGTTCGAGACGCGCGTCGACGACATCCGCATCAGCGAGACCAACGGCGTGCGCCAGGTACGCGGCGTCGTGCTCGCCAGCGGCGAAGAGATTGCAACGAACCACCTGGTGATGGCGGTCGGCCACAGCGCGCG
>JBBWZO010000280.1:0-4385 GCA_039649125.1 Massilia sp.
AAGGGGCCGTTCGACAGGACGATGTCGGCGCGCTGGCGCGCGGGATCGATTTCGACACGGAAGCCTTCAAGATGCTCGAGCTGGCTGTGGGCGGGGTGGTTCAGTTGGGTCATGCTGTTCTCCTGGAGCTCGTTAGTTGATGTTATCGGTGCGGCGGCGGCTCGCGCAATGGCCGTGCCCTACCTGCGATGCCTTTGCCTCAACCCAGTATAGGGATGCCATGGCATCACGACTAATAATGTTTGTTGATCCCAAATATCATGGCTTCTGATGCAGCGCGCCAGCTGGCCTTGGCCTTCCCGATCACCTTTTGTGATACTGGTCATAAAAATATAGTATTTTGAGTTATGCGTGGTGGCTTCCTATACTGGATTGACAACAAGGAGACCACGTGAACTCAAACAATTTCAATCAAGGCAACGCCAGCGACCTGCGTACCTGGCTGGCCCATCTGGGCACGAGCGGGCGCGTCGCCGTGGCGCGCAAGGGCGTACAGCTGAAGCACCAGCTTGCGGCAATCGCCAAGCGGCTGGACGGCAAGCAGGCCGTCTTCTTTCCCCACCCGGACGGGCATGCGATTCCGGTCGTATCGGGTTTCATGTCGCGCCGCGCATGGATTGCGGAGGCGATCGGCGTGACCGAGCCCGAACTGCTGACGGCGTTCCGCAAGGCGTCCGACAATCCGCTGCCGTGGCAGGAAGTGGCGGCGGCCGAGGCGCCTTGCCAGCAGGTAGTCAGGCACGACATCGACCTGCACCAGGCACTGCCGATACCCACTCACAGCGAACACGATAACGGCCCTTACATCACCGCCGGCCTCGTCATTGCCCGCAATCCCGTCACCGGCATCCAGAACGTTTCGATCAATCGCATCCAGGTGCATGGGAAAGACCGCATGGCGATCCTTCTGCTGCCGCGCCACCTGTGGGCCTTTTACCGGGCCGCCGAAGCGCGCGGGGAAGCACTCGACGTCGCGGTGGTGATCGGTGCCGATCCGCTCACCCTGCTCGCCTCGCAGGCGATCTCGCCGATCGACCACGACGAGCTGGAGATTGCCGGGGCGCTGCACGGCGCGCCGCTGCCGGTCGTCAAATGCGTGACGAGCGATGTGCGCGTTCCGGCGCGCGCGGAAATCGTCATCGAGGGAAAACTGTTGCCGAAGGTGCGCGAGCCGGAAGGCCCGTTCGGCGAGTTCCCCAAGTATTACAGTGCACGCGAGGACCGCGAAGTGATCGAGGTCACGGCCATCACGCACCGTGAGTCGCCACTGTTCCATACCATCGTGCCGGCCGAAATGGAGCACCTTCTGCTCGGCGCGATCCCGCGCGAGGCGACCTTGCTGTCCCTGCTGCAGCGCAGCCACCCGGGCGTCAGCGACGTCCACCTGTCGATCGGCGGCGTCGGCCGCTACCACCTGCATGTGAAGTTCACGAAGAAGCGAGAAGGCGAAGCCAGGAACGTCATCCTGTGCGCCTTCGGCGCCCACTACGACATCAAGCAGGTCATCGTGGTGGACGACGATGTCGATGTGCACGATCCGCTGCAGGTCGAATGGGCAGTGGCCACGCGTTTCCAGGCTGACCGCGACCTCGTCGTGATCTCCGGCGCACAGGGCTCGGTGCTCGATCCGTCCACCACGGTAGGCGTGGCGATGCCGAACGGGGAACCGCCGCCGGCGCATATGCAGGGCATCAGCGCCAAGATGGGACTCGATGCGACGCGGCCCGTGGTCTATCACGAACATGTGTTCACCAAGGTGAAGGTTCCGGGTGAAGACACGGTCGACCTGGCGGCCGAGATCAGGGACGGCGCAACGGTCGACTGGTCGCGCATGGAAGTTTTGCAGTAAGCGACTGGCCGTGTGTGCTTGTAGCGCGCACGGAATCCAGCGGTGCAATCCCGTCAAGAGGAACCGCAAGATGCAGCACCCCCGCAGCACCCCCCGCAGCACCCCCTATTTCAGCTTGGAGGCAGATAGATGCAGAACGTAAAACACGGAGTCGTAGCAGCAGCGGCGGCAGGTCACCAACGCCGCAGGCTCGCCATCGGCACGGCGCTACTCACCGCGGCCTGGGCCTGGGGCATACAGGCGGCCACCGCCGCCCCCTTGGCCGAAGTGCGGATCGGTACCAACAGCGTCGTGAGCGACGCTGCGTTTTTCATCGCCAACCAGAAGGGCTATTTCGCCGAGCAGGGAATCAAGGCCGTCTTCGTGCCGTTCGACGCGGGACCGAAGATGATCGCGCCGCTCGGCACCGGCCAGCTCGATGTGGCGGCCGGCGCCATGTCGGCCGGCCTGTACAACGCGGCCGCACGCAACATCAATATAAAGATCGTGGCCGACAAGGGTTCGACCCCGCCAGGCTACGACTACATGCCGCTGCTGGTGCGCAAGGCACTGGTCGATAGCGGCAAGGTCAAAAGCTACAAGGACCTCAAGGGCCTGAAGGTGGCGGAAGCGGCAAAGGGCGGTTCGCCCGGTTCGAAACTCAATGAAGCACTCAGGAGCGCCGGCCTGTCATACAAGGACACCGCACACGAATACCTCGGCTACCCGCAGCACGTGGCGGCACTGATGAACGGCGCCGTCGACGCCAGCGTCACCACCGAGCCGTCGGCCACCCAGGCCATTGCGCGCGGCGCGGCAGTGCGCCTGTCGAACGGGGATCCTTACCCCAACCAGCAGATTGCCGTGCTGCTGTACGGCGGCGACTTTATCAAGAAGCAGCCGCAGCTCGCGCACAAGTTCATGATCGCCTACCTGAAGGGCGCGCGTTTCTACAATGACGCGCTCAAGGACGGCAAGTTCGCCGGTCCGAACGCGGCCGAGGTCATTTCCATCCTCGCCAAGGACAGCAACGTCAAGGATCCCGCCTTGTACAAGCAGATGACACCGAACGGCATCCACCCGGACGGCAAACTGAATGCGGCGAGCCTGGCGCGCGACTATCAGTTCTACAAGGAGCAGAAGTACATTGACGGCAGCGTGAAGATGGAGAGCGTGATCGACACCTCGTTCGCGAACGCGGCAGTCAAGGCGCTGGGTCCTTACCAGCCGATGCAATGACATGGAGCGACTATGAAACCCGCTGAAAACATACCGGGCCTGACGGTCCCCAAGATCCGTATCGCCAACCTGACGAAGCAGTTTTCGAGCGGGGGAGGCAGCTTCACCGTGATCGACAACATGTCGCTCGACATCGCGCCGGGCACCTTCTTCGTCATCGTCGGCCCCAGCGGCTGTGGCAAGACGACCCTGCTTCGCATCCTGGCCGAACTCGAAAAGCCAAGCAGCGGCACGGTCGAGGTGCAAGCCGAACGCCCGGGACGGCCGAGCAACTCGTTGGTGTTCCAGGGCGATTCGATCTTTCCGTGGATGACCGTGTGGGACAACGCCGCGTACGGACTGAAGCTGCGCGGACTGCCGGAGCTTGAGGTGCGCGAAACGGTCGGTCATTACCTCGACAAGACTGGACTGACCAGGTTCGCGAAGCATTACCCGCACCAGCTGTCGGGCGGGATGAAGCAGCGCGTCTCGATTGCGCGCGCGTTTGCCAACGATCCCGAGATCCTGTTGATGGACGAGCCGTTCTCGGCGCTTGACGAGCAGAACAAGACATTGCTGCAGGAAGAGGTGCTGCGCATCTGGGAGGCCGACAAGAAAACCGTCGTGTTCATCACGCACAGCGTCGACGAGGCGGTGACGCTGGGCGACAAGATCATGGTGATGTCGGCCCATCCCGGCAAGATCAAGGCGCTCATCGACGTCCCGTTCGCGCGCCCGCGCAAGGTGCTGGAGCTGCGGTCGCAGCCCGCCTACGGCGAGATGGTCTACAACATCTGGGGGCACCTGCGCGAGGAAGTGCAACGCGCCAAGGCGCAAGAGGAGGCACGGGCATGAGCACAAAAATGAGAATGAGCGTGAGAATGAACGACAAGACCCGCGATCGCCTGCTGGGCATCGGCTCGCCACTGGTGCTGCTGCTGTTGTGGGAGGCCAGCGCTAGAGGCGGCCTGATCGACGTCCGCTTCTTCCCGGCCCCGTCCAGCATCGCCGCACAGGCGGTCGAGCTGACCGGCACTGGCGAACTGTGGGGCCACCTGGCCGCCAGCCTCAAGCGACTTGCCTGGGGCACGCTCCTCGGCGGCATACCGGCGCTTCTGCTTGGCATCACGATGGGCCTGTACCGGCCGATCCGCGCCGCCATCGACCCGCTGATTTCGGCCACCTATCCGGTGCCGAAAAGTGCGATCCTGCCACTGATTCTGCTGATTTTCGGCCTCGGCGAGGCGTCCAAGATCGTGATGGTGGCGCTGGGCGTGTTCTTTCCGGTGCTGATCAACACCATTACCGGCGTGCTCCAGATCGACAAGATCTACCTCGA
>JBBWZO010000295.1:0-14995 GCA_039649125.1 Massilia sp.
TTGATGGCGCGCACGCCCACGTCCAGCGTCTCCTTGATCGGCGCGCGATCGAGCGGATTGACGGGACGGGCGTTGATCGGCGCGACTTCGTCGGTGCCGAGCGGACCCTTGCCGTCGAGCGGGCGGCCGGCGCCGTCGACCACGCGCCCCAGCAGTTTCATGCCGACCGGCAGGTGGCGCGCGCGGTCGCTCGGACGGCGCCGCGGGTGGGCGACGCTGCCGGGACGCGGCACCGGGGTTTCCACCGGAAACACGCGCGCACCGGGCACCACGCCTTCGACGTCCGATTGCGGCATCAGGAACAGGCGCTCGCCCTCGAAGCCGACGACTTCCGCCTCGATCTTCGCACCGTTCGGCAGCGGGATGGTACAGGCGCTGCCGACCGCCAGGCGCAGGCCGACGCATTCCATCACCAGGCCGGCCACGCGCGTCACGCGCCCGGAGACCCGCATCGGTTCCACGAAGCCGAGCAGGGAATCGCAGTCGGCCAGGTAGGACTTCCAGCGCGCGGTGTGCCGATCCAGGGCGGGGGCAGGGCTTGCCGCGGTGCTCATCAGTCGAGCCACTCCACGTTCTTGCCCAGCGAGTGCGACAGGCGCGCCCAGCGCGCAGCGGCCCCCGCGTCGATCTGGTTGCTGGCGGTATCGACCTTGCAGCCGCCGCGCCCGACCTGCGGGTCGGCCACCACGCGCCAGCCGCCCTTGTCCAGTTCGTCGGCCAGGGCGGCGCGCACGATGTCGACGTCGTCCGGGTTCAGCGCCAGGATCGCCGGCTGCTGGAGTACCGGCAGGTAGTCGATCGCCTCGCGCACGATCGGGATGATCAACTCAGGGCGTACCTCGAATGAGGTACGCACCATTGCGCGCGCCAGGTGCAGGGCGAGGTCGAGCACGTCGCCGGCGATGGTCTCGTCGGCGGCGGCGACCGCAGCGCTGAAGCTCGCGGCGATCGCGCGCAGCGCGCCTGCTTCCTCGGCGGCGGCTGCACTGCCGGCGTCGAAGGCTTCGGCGTGGCCGGCCGCATAGCCTTGCGCGTGGCCTTCGGCCAGGCCTTGCTCGCGCCCCTCGGCATAGCCTTCGGCACGGGCGGCCTCGCGGATCGCTTCGAGTTCGGCCGCGGTCGGCAGCTGGATGGCCGGCGAGTGAAGAGAAGACCCCGCGGCGGCGGCTGCCGCTGACGCGGCTGCAGCAGCCCTGGCACGTTCCTCGGCCTGGATGCGCGCGGCGAGCGTGCTGGGGCGTTCGTCGCCGAAGGAGGTCATTTCCCAGCGCTTGAAGACGCCTTGCGTGTCCTTGTTCATGCTCAGTATCTTTGCTCAGTATCTTCGATTACCGATCAGACGAACGAGTCGTCGCCCTTGCCGCCGAGGACGATCTGTCCCTCGTCGGCCAGGCGGCGCACGATCTGCAGGATCTGCTTCTGCTGTGCTTCGACTTCGGACAGGCGCACCGGGCCCTTCGATTCGAGGTCCTCGCGCATCATTTCGCTGGCGCGCTGGCTCATGTTGCGGAAGATTTTCTCGCGCAGGTCCTGCGAGGCGCCTTTCAGGGCGATGATCAGCATGTCGGACTGCACTTCGCGCAGCAGCAGCTGGATGCCGCGGTCGTCGATGTCGATGATGTTGTCGAACACGAACATCTCGTCCATGATCTTCTGCGCCATGTCGTTGTCGTAGTTCTTGATGTTTTCCATGACGGCGCTTTCCTGCTCGCCGGCCATGAAGTTCAGGATCTCGGCTGCCGCGCGCACGCCGCCCAGCGAGGACTTCTTGATGTGCTCGTTACCCGACAGCAGCTTGGTCAGCACGTCGTTCAGTTCGCGCAAAGCAGCAGGCTGCACGCCGTCGAGGGTGGCGATGCGCAGCACGACGTCGTTGCGCAGTCGGTCGGTGAAGTGGCTCAGGATCTCGCAGGCCTGGTCGCGCTCGAGGTGCACCAGGATGGTGGCGATGATCTGCGGGTGTTCGTTGCGGATCAGTTCCGACACCGATTGCGCGTCCATCCACTTCAGGCTCTCGATGCCCGAGGCGTCCTTGCCGCCCAGGATGCGGTTCAGCAGGACGGCGGCCTTGTCGTCGCCCAGCGCTTTCGTCAATACCTCGCGGATGTATTCGTCCGAATCCAGGCCGACGGTCGAGTGGGCATCGGCCTCGTCGCGGAAGGCTTCCAGTACGTTCACCACCTGTTCGTGCTGCACCGATTTCATCGCGGCCATCGCCGCGCCCAGCTTCAGCACTTCGCGCGGGCCGAGGAATTTCATCACCTCGGCCGCTTCCGATTCACCCAGCGCCAGCATCAGGATCGCTGCCTTGGTAATGCCTTCTTTGTCCTTGTCGCTCATTCCGAACCCACCCATGCCTTGATTACGTTAGCCACGATGCGCGGATCGTCGCGCGCCATTTCCTTTGCCATCGCCAGGTTCTCGCGGTAGCTGCGCTCGCGCGGCGCTTCCTCGCCTCCCCCCCCGATCGGCTGGCCGTCCGGGCCGAGGGTGACGACCGCTGCCTCGTCGTCTTCTTCCTCTTCCGGCTTTTTCTCTTCCGGCTTCGCGGTCGCCTCGTCGAACTTGCGCACCACCGGGCGCAGCAGCGGGCGCAGGATACGGAAGTAGAGGAAGGCGATGACCGCGGCGATCAGCAGGTATTTACCCACTTCCATCGCCAGCGGCAGGTTGGCCGGGTCCTTGTACCAGTCCGGACCGTTCTCATCCGGGCGGTCGACGCCGTCGAAAGGCGCATTCGCGACGTTCATGGTGTCGCCACGGGCCTGCGAGTAGCCCATCGCCTGCTTCACCAGTTCGTTGATCTGCGCCACTTCCTCCGCGGCCAGCGGTTTCACCGTGATCTTGCCGGTATTCGGATCGACCGAGCGGCGGTAGTTCACCACCACGCCCACCGTCAGGCGCTTGATGCCGCCCATCGGGCGCTGCTCGTAGCGGACGGTCTTGTCCACTTCGTAGTTGGTGGTGGCGTCCTTGCGGCTCGGGCCCGTGGTGGTCGCGCCGGGCGTGCCGGGCGCGGTCCCATCCAATGGCGCGGTCGCCAGGCCCGGCGGCTGGTTCGACAGCGCGCCCGGGATGCCGTTGGCCGCGCCCGTGACCGGCCCGGTCTGCTCGGAAGTCTGCTGGCTGCGGATCGCCTGCGGCTCCGGCGGCGAGTTCGGCTTGTACATTTCGGCGGCGGTATCGACCTGCGCGAAATCGATCTCGGCGGTCGCCTCGGCACGCACGTTGCCCTTGCCGACGATCGGGGTGATCAGCGACTCGACCTGCTTGACGATGTTCTGCTGCACCATCTCGACGTACTTCAGCTGGGTGGCGTCGAGCTGCTTGCCCAGGCCGTTCTGCTTCGGCTGCTCGGACAGCAGGTTGCCGTTCTGGTCGACGACGGTGACGTTGCCGACCGTGAGCTCCGGGATGCTCGAGGCCACCAGGTGGACGATGGCGCTGACCTGGCCCGGATCGAGGGCGCGGCCCGATTGCAGGTTCAGCAGGACCGAGGCGGTCGGCTTTTGCTGGTCGCGCACGAACACGGACGGCTTCGGCAGCGCCAGGTGCACGCGCGCGCCGGCCACCGAGCCGAGCGACTGGATCGAGCGCGCCAGTTCGCCCTCGAGCGAACGCTGGTAGTTCACCTGTTCCAGGAACTGGGACACGCCCAGCTTCTGGTTTTCCATCAGTTCGAAGCCGACGTTGCCGCCTTTCGGCAGGCCCTGCGACGCCAGTTTCAGGCGCAGGTCGGGCACCTGCTCGGCCGGCACCAGGATCGCGCTGCCGCCTTCGGAAAATTTATACGGGACCCCCATCTGGTCGAGCGCGGCGGTGATCGCGCCGCCGTCCTTGTCGCTGTAGTTGGCGTACAGGACGCGGTATTCCGGCCCGCTGTTCCACAGCCACAGCGCCAGCACGACCGCCAGCACCGCCGCCACGCCGCCACCGATGAGCACGTTTCGACCCATCGCGGTCTTCAGGAACGGTTGCGGCTGGGCTGGAGTGTCGAGCAGTTCGTCGGCGGTCGCGGCCATGTTGTTGTCCAGGGGAAAAAGGAGATCAGGCCGCATTATGAAGCCTTACGGCAACATTCAAACGCGGGAATAGGGGCCGGTTTCCCCTCCTGCTCGGGGCAGCCGCTTGTCGCGACACTGGTAATCTGCAAGCCTGACATCGCTCCGTATGACTTTGCACCGGAGCAGCAAGACAACAGGAGAACCCATGAACGTAGGCGGAATCGACAGCAGCCGGATCGAAGCGATGATGGCGCAGCTGAAGGCGGCCGCGACCAGGCCGGCGGCGCCGTCCATTGGGCCAGGCGGATTGAACGGCATCGGCGGACTGGGCAAGCCGGCGGAGGTGGGTGTCAACGAAGGCGCCTCGAAGGTCAGTTTTTCCGACGCCCTCAGGAACTCGCTGCAGCAGGTCAGCAATACGCAGAGCCACGCGCGGGAGCTGGGGCAGAAATTCGCGATGGGCGACGACAGCGTCAGCCTGTCGGACACGATGGTCGCGATGCAGAAGTCGAGCATCGCCTTCCAGGCGACTGTGCAGGTACGCAACAAGCTGGTGTCGGCGTACCACGAAATCATGAACATGCAGGTCTGAGCGCCTGCATCGACGAAAAACGGGCCGCGCTTTCGACAGAGTCGCGGCCCGTTGTCCTTGGGCTGCCGCCAGGCGCCGAGGGCGGCCTGGCCGGCGATCAGGCCTTGTTCTTGTGGCGGCGTGCCATCGCCATGCCGGCCAGGGCGGCGCCGAACAGGGCGACCGTCTGCGGCTCGGGTACGTCGCGGTGGCCGTTGTTGGCGTTGGTCATCGTCAGCCGGTAGGCAGCATTCGCTGCGCCCCAGGACGAGCTGTTGTCCAGGTAGGTCGTTACGCCGTGGAGGGAGGCGTTGCCGCGGAAGGCATAGCTGCCCTGATTGTAGCCGTCGGTGCCGAGCCTCAGCGCATTCTCCAGGCTTTGGAATACGGTGCAGCAGTATGACACCATGAAGTAATAATTACCGGTGGCCAGACGCTGCGTCAGGCGCGGGTTCAGACTGTAGTTTGCATCGTCGTTCGTCACCAGATGCTTGCCGGCGCCGCTGAACAGCGAGAAGGTGGCGTCGCCGTAACCATCGGTGAACAGGAAGTCCACGACCGCGCTGCTGCCGACGTTGATGTCGATGACGGCATAGCCGCGCTCGTTGGAATTGCCTTCCAGGACGGTGCCCATCGCGTTGTTGACGGTACCGCCGACCATCGGACCGGCATGGGCTGCGCTCGAGGCCACCAGGGCGGCGGCAATACTTGCTTTGACAATATTTTTCAGGATGGACATAAGGACCCCATTTTATGGTTATGGAAATTGCCCATCACCAATAGCAATCCGTGTGCCAGCCTGAAAGGTTTATTGTGTATCAGTCAAACTTTCCAAGTGGAATCAAGAGCTTGTACGGCCAAGTATATTGACGCACCGCGGGCGCACGGCGGGGCACGCCGTGGCGATGTAAAATTTTTCGACGGGAAAAGTCTTCAGGCTTTTAGCCGAGGCCGGCCAGCTTCGCATTGCGCTCGCGTTCGAGCCGCGTGATGTAGCGCTGCACCGCCGCCATGTTGGCGCGCGAAATGTCGACGAACATGCAGCCGATCCGGCGGCTCACTTTGTTGTTCAGCATGGTCACGTCGAGCGCGTTGCGTACCTGTAGCGAGGTGGTCACCGTCCCGATCTCCGGCAAGTCGATGCGGCAATTCGTAAACGTCTGGCCGATCGTCGAGTTCAGCATCATCCGGTTGTCGAGCAGCGCGACGCCGCCGCAGCTGATGTCGCCCAGCGGGAAGGTGGCGTTGCCGCCGCCCAGGTCGACCGGCATCGGCACCAGCGCGGGTACCGGGTTGGTCACCGGCGTAGGCATGCGGTAGAACTCGCGGCGCTGCAGGCGAATCAGCGATTCCGGGATGTCGGCCGCGAGTGCCGCCCCGCCTTCGAACTCGGTCTCGCGCACGCCGCCCATGTTGAACAGGATGCGGATCTTGTCGAGATAGGTCTCGCAGGTCACGCCGCGCGCCTGCAGGATGCGCTCGTTCTGCTCGCGGTTGATCGAGCGGTCGAGGACAAGCTGGCCTGCGTCGGCGTCGACCTCCAGGATCGAGGTCACGCACACGTCGGCCTCGCCCTTGATCGTCATGCGGATCAGCTGCTTCTTTTCTTCGATCTGGCGCAGCAGCGCGACGATCTCCCGGCGCGATCCCACTTCGTAGTCGTGCCAGTTTTCCAGTTCTGCGTCATGAATTGCTTGCATCTTGTTCCGCCGATAATGCAGGTGAGTCGATGAGAAGCGCGTTCTCGGGAGGGGCCGGAAGAGGCTGGCCAGATTGTTGCGCGGACTCAATATGATATAGCCATGCCAATAGTTCCGCAATTGCGCGATACAGGGCCGGCGGGATCTGGCCGTCGAGGTCGATATTCATCAGCAGCGACACCAATTCCTTCGATTCGTGGACGAACACGCCGGCCGCGCGGGCGCGCTCGATGATCTGTTCGGCCACCAGTCCATGGCCCTTGGCGACCACGGTCGGCGCCGCCGAACCGGCCGCGTAGGCAAGGGCGACGGCGTGCTGGCGCTGCGGGACAGGTGCGCTCACTTGTCCTCCGGGCAGTGGATGCGCAGCGCCGCCAGTTCGGTGCCGGCCGCCGCCAGTGCGTTTTGAAAATGGGGCGCGCCGGCGCGCAGCAGGCCGGCGGCGTCGTTTCCCGCCTTGAGTTCCACCTGCAGCCTCTTGCCGTGCAGGCTGACGCGCGCCTCGACCTCGCCGAGGGCGGCAAAGCGCAGGCGCAGGCTGCTGTGCCAGCCGGGCGCCTCGTCCTGGTGGTTCTGTCCGGGCTCGCCTTCCTCGCGCGTGATGTCCCAGCGAAACGGCTGGTCCGGAGCGAGCTGTCCCTGCCAGGCGATGTGGCCCTGTTCCTGGGTGGCCAGCTGCTGGTTGATGAGCTGGGCGGTCGCCGCTTCCGTGGGCGGGGTACCGGGTGCCTTCTGCGCCTGCGGCTCGGCCATCAGCTCGGCCAGCGTCCGCTTGCCCTCGAGCCACTGGGCCACGTGCGATTCATAGAACAGGCCGCTTTTCGAGATGGCATCGCGCAACTGCATGGCCAGTTGCGCCGGGTCGGGTGCGCCCTGGGGCGCCAGCGGCGCGGTGCCGGCCAGCGGCGCGGGCGTGCCCGGTGCCGCGCCCTGCAATACCTGCGCCAGCAGGCGCGCGGCCGGGCTCAGGTCGGCCGCAGCGTGCTGTCCGCCGCCAGGGGCGAGGGGCGGGCTGGCCGCGGCAATGGCGCTCGCCAGCGCGGCGGCGGTCGCACCGGGCGCGACCGCTTGTCCGTGCACGGTGGCATCGCCCAGGCCGAAAGTCGGTTGCGGCGAGGCGGACAGGACGGTCATGCCCAGCTGCGCACCTGCTTGTGTGCCCGGCGGCAGCATCATGCGCACCGGGGTATTCGCCACGCGCACCAGGAAGCTGCCGTCCTGCATGCGCGCCAGCACCGACACTTGCACCTGGCTGCCGAGCATGGCGGCCAGTGTGCGCTGGAAGGCTTCGAGACGGGGATCGGCGGCGCGCTCGAGCGCCGCCGCCGGCCGGACCGGCAGCGGGGCGCTGACGCCGGGACTGGGAATGCGCTCGACCATGGGAAAGGAAGACGGTGCGGCGAGACGATGCGCGATACCGCGGTCAGACGCTGCCGTAGGCGTTGGCGAGGCGGCGCTGGGTGCCGGAATTGTTGATCAGGGCCGACAACTGGGCCATCCACGGCGTGGTCAGGTCGCGGATCCTGCGGTCGTCCGCCAGGATGCGGCGGATGCAGTCGATCTTGGCCTGGCGCCCGCTCGGATTGAGCTCGACCGCGGCCTCGCAGCGTTTCAGGGTGTCGACATGCCGGGTGCAGCGCTGTTCCAGCAGCACCAGCTGGTCCCAGTCGCCCGCTTCGGCGGCGGCCAGCATCTGCCCGGTCAGGTCGGCCACGGCGGCGTATTCGGACAGCACTTCCTGGCCGGTCATCATCAGGCGCTCGCCATCACGGGGTAGTGCGGCATCCCGCTCGGCGCGGCAGGCTTTTCGCCGATCTGGGTCCAGGCATCGCGCAGGTCGGCCAGCAGGATTTGCACTTCCTCGAGCATGGCGGTCTTGTTCTGCAGGCTGGCGGTCAGGAGGCGCTCGGTCATGTAGATATACAGGGCGTCGAGGTTGGCGGCGATCTCGCCGCCGGCTTTCTTGTCGAGGCTGGCGCGCAGGCCGTTGTTGATGATGTCCAGCGCCTTCGAGATGGCCGCGCCTTTCTCGGCAATGTGGCCGGCCGCCATGTGGGTCGCCGCGTTCCTGACGGCGACCAGCGCACCGTCGTACAGCATGACGATCAGTTTATGGGGAGAGGCGGAAATGACCGCAGTTTCCAGTCCTACTTTGGCGTAAGCGTTGACGCCGCGCTGCATCGATCCAAACATCGTGAACCTCCAAACCTTCATGGCCGGGCAGTGCGCACCAGGGGCGCCCTGTCCAATTAGTGTGTGCTGCAGCTGGTCGGGGCACGGCGTCGAGGCCGTCCCGCCATTCTTCAGCGAGCGTAGTTTACTGGCTTAACGGCAGCTTCTAACGAGACTTGAGAGGTGGGAATACCCGGCTTTTTACAGCTTTGTCATCTGGATAACGATGCGGAGGCGGCGCGAAAGAGAGTGGGGCGATGTGTGCGACAGCAAAGGAATGTACGCGGAAAATGCGCGCGGGAGGCGGAGGATCAGTCGTTGCGCGGTTGCTTGCGGCGTTCGTGGTGGCGGCGCAGTTCGGGCGACTGCAGCGCACGGGTGAGGATCGCGCGCGGGACATTGCAGGTGTCGAGATAGCGGAGGGCGAAATCGACCCCGCGGATATCCACCAGGTACAGAGCGTATTCGGCAGTCAGCGCCGTCTGCTCGTCAGTTCTTCGTTGCGTCATCATGCAGCCACCGTCTACAAAAGCGAGCGGTGCCGGCCCGTCGTTACAAGGTCTGCCCGCATATCGCGTTAACACAATGATATCCATGTCATTGGCGCACACCGGAGCGAATTGTTAGCAATTGTTTCGGCTGTAGGACCGAAGCGCCTCAGGAGGCGGGACGGCCGACACGGCGCGGCGCGCTGTCCCGCTCCGGGCGCACGGCCAGGTACAGGCCGGCCTCGCGCGGATCGAGCGGACGCGCATACAGGAAGCCTTGCGCCTGATCGCAGCCGCTGTCGCGCAGGGCGCCGGCCTGCGCCGCCAGTTCCACGCCCTCGGCCACCACGCGCAGGTTCAGGCGGTGCGCCATGGCCACGATCGCCGCCACGATCGCGCGCGAGTCGGCGCTGTGCACCATGTCGTGGATGAAGGATCTGTCGATCTTGAGCTTGTCGATCGGCAGGCGCCTGAGGTAGCTGAAGCTCGAATAACCGGTGCCGAAGTCGTCGATGCTGAGCGTGACGCCCAGCGACTTGAGCCGGTGCATGATCGCCAGGCTGCGCTCGGGATCGGCCATCGACACGCTTTCGGTCAGTTCCAGTTCGAGGGCCTGCGCTTCCATCCCGGCGCCGCGCAGCAGCTGCTCGATCACGGAGACCACGTCGCCCTGCAGGAACTGGCGCGCCGACAGGTTGACCGCAACCGGGACGGGCGGCAGCCCCTCTTCGCGCCAGGCCGCCATCTGGCCGATTGCGCTGGCGACGATCCATTCGCCGATCGGAACGATGAGGCCGGTTTCCTCGGCGATCGGAATGAATTCCTCGGGCGAGACGATGCCGTACTCGGGATGGCGCCAGCGCAGCAGGGCCTCGAAACCGGCCACGGTGCCGCCCTTCAGGTCGATCTTCGGCTGGTACTGCAGGTACAGCTCGCCGCGCTGGAGGGCGCGCCGCAGGTGGCTTTCCAGCGTCATCCGGCGCCCGATCTCATGGCGCTGGTGGGGCGCGAAATGCTCGATGCGGGCACCGCCCAGTCCCTTGGCATGGCGCATGGCGGCCGCCGCGTTGTTGAGCAGGAGCTCGGGGTCCATGCCGTCCTGCGGGAAACAGGTGAAGCCGATGCTGCAGGTGAGGGTGATCTCGTTGCCCGACCAGAAGACGCTGTGGTGGACGCTGTCCATCAGCCGGGGCAGGCGCGCCTGGGTTGCCGCTTCCTGCCCGGATTCGTTCAGCAGCAGCACGAACTCGTCGTTGCCGGTGCGCGCCAGCATCTCGCCTGGCGCCAGGATCGCCTTCAGGCTGCGGGTGACCGCCATCAGGGCTTCGTCGCCGGCGGCGTGCCCCAGCGCCTCGTTGATGCGCTTGAAACGGTCGATGTTGAGGCAGGCGATGGTGGCCGGCACGCCGCGGCTGCCCCAGTCGGCGACGTTGTCGTGCATCGTACGCAGCAGGGCCTGGCGGTTCGCCAGCCCGGTCAGCGTGTCGTGGGTGAGCAGGAATTCGACCTGGCCGGCCGCCCCCGCCAGCTGCGCGGGCGGCGCGTGCTGCTGCAACTGTTCGTGCAGTTGCTGGGCGGCCAGCGCCAGCTGGCGATGATAGATCAGCTCTTCGACCATGCGTGCCAGTTCGTGCAGTTCGGCCAGTTCGGCTTCGCCGATCTGGCGCGGCCTGGTATCGATGACGCACAGCGTGCCGACCTTGGCGCGCTCGACCGAATACAGCTGCACCCCGGCATAGAAGCGGATATGGGGCGCGCCGGTCACGAGCGGATTGTCGGCGAAGCGCGCGTCGCGCGCGGCGTCGGGGATGACCAGCGGCTGGTCGGTGAGGATCGCATGGCCGCAGAAGGACACGTCGCGCGAGGTGTATTGCGAGGCGAAGCCGCAGCGCGACTTGAACCATTGCACGTCGCTGCCGACCAGGGAAATGAGGGCGGTAGGCACGTCCAGCAGCTTGGCTGCCAGGCGCGTGATGCGGTCGAACGCTTCCTCGGGACCGGTGCCGAACAGGTTCGTCGCGTACAGTGCGGCGAGCCGCTTTGCCTCGTCAACCGGAATCTCGGGTTTCTGCATCTTTCACAATTTACCGGCCGCAGTCCGGTACCTGTACGTAGGGGGATCATGGCGCTCCATGCCGCTTTCTCATGAAGGCGGCATGGGGAATTGTGTCATGCTTTTGTGAAAGGAAACGTGAAAGCAGGTCGTCCGGTGCGGGTGACCAAGAGAAGGTGCGCCTGCCGGCGCCTCTCAGGAACGCGGCAGGGCCGCCAGCGCCTGCGCGACCGCCTCGATCACGCTGTCCCAGTCTCCCTTGCGCGGCTGGCGGAACAGGCGTGCGCCCGGGTACCAGGGCGTGTCGGCGCGTTCGGTCAGCCAGCGCCAGTCGGCCACGTAGGGCAGCATCACCCACAGCGGCCTGCCCAGCGCGCCGGCCAGGTGCGCCACGCTGGTATCGACCGCGATCACCAGGTCCATCTGCTCGCAAAGAGCGGCGGTGTCGGCGAAGTCGTGCAGGTGCGCGTCCATGCGCAGCACGGCGCCGGATGCGTAGCGCACGCTCACCTGGGGCAGGTCGGCCTCGCGGTATTCCTTTTGCAGCGACACGAACTGGCAGTCCAGCTCGAACAGGCGCGCCAATAGCTGGAAGGGCAGGCTGCGCTGGTGGTCGTTGGCGTGCTGCGCGTTGCCGCTCCAGGCCAGGCCAACGCGCGGACGCACGCGCGGCCCGAGGCGCTGCTCCAGCAGGGATCCCCACTGCCCCAGGCGTGCCGGGTCGGCCGCCAGGTAGCGCGGCGGTGCCGGGATCGAGTCCAGCTCGGTGCCGAAGGCCAGCGGCAGCGACATCAGCGGGCATTGGTAATCGAATTCCGGCAGCGGATCGCCCTTGCGCAGCAGCTGGTCGACGCCGTCGAGGCTGCCCAGCAGGCCCACCAGGGGCGCCTGCACTTCCAGCACGACGCGCGCGCCGCGCGCCTTGGCCAGCGGCGCGTAGCGGCAGAACTGGAGCGTGTCGCCCAGGCCCTGCTCGGAGAACAGCAGGATGGTCTTGCCCTCGAGCGGCTCCTGGCCGAGCCAGAGCGGCTGCGGCAGGTCGCGCTGCTCGGCGTAGCAGCTGAGCACCTCGTTGTTCCAGCGCCATTCGTAGCCGCGCCAGCCGGCGCCGAGCTTGCCGTACTGGAGGTTGAGCAGGCCGCGGTTCCAGTGCGCCGGGGCATAGCCAGGCTGGATCTCGATGGCCTTGTCGTAGCAGGCGAGGGCGTCCTCGTAGCGCCGCATCGCCTCGTACACGTTGCCGCGGTTGTTCCAGGTCGCCGGCCGGTCGCCTTTCAATGCCAGCACTGCATCGTAGGCGGCCAGCGCATCCTCGTTGCGGCCGAGGTCCTGCAGCACGTTGGCCCGGTTCAGCAGGCCGTCCGTATAGTCCGGATCCAGTTCCACCGCACGCTCGTAGCAGGTCATGGCCTCGCTGAAACGCTTCAGGCGCTGCAGGACCATGCCGCGCCCGTTGTGGCCCTGCGTGATGGTCTCGTCCAGCGCCAGCGCGATATCGAAGCATTTCAATGCGCCGTCCAGCCTGCCGAGCTCGATCAGCAGGTAGCCGAGGCTGACGCGGAAGGTGGCCGAACGCGGGTCGAGGACGACCGCCTGCTGGTAGCTTTCGAGCGCATCCAGGCGGCGGCGCAGGTGGCGCAGCACGTTGGCGCGGCCATGGTGCGCCTCGGCCGCGTCCGGATGACGCGCCAGGAGGGCGTCGTAGCCGGCCAGCGCCTCGTCGAAGCGGCCGACCAGGCGCAGCGCCTTGGCGTGGTTGATGCCTGCGTCGACATAGTCGGGGTGCAGCGTGCGGGCGCGCTCGTAACTGGCCAGCGCCTCGTCGAAGCGTTCCAGCAGCACCAGCAGGTTGCCGCGGTTGTTCAACGCCTGGGCCTGCGCCGGGTCGAGCGCCAGCGCGCGGGCGCAGCAGTCGAATGCCTCGTCGTAGCGTTTCAGGTGCTGCAGCACGACGGCGCAGTTGTTCCAGGCCTCGACGTCGCGCGGCGCGAGTGCCAGTGCACGCTCGTAGCTGGCCAGCGCTTCCTCGTGGCGGTTCAGGTGCTGTAGTACGTTGCCGCGGTTATAGAGTGCATCGGCATTGCCTGGCGCCAGCGCCAGCGCCTGCGCATAGCTCTGCAGGGCCGATTCGTGCTCGCCGATGGCCTTGAAGATGTTGCCGAGGTTGCTGTAGACGGTGGAGACCCCGGGGTTGACGCTGATGGCCTCGCTCATGAATTGCAGCGCCAGCTCATGGTTGCCGCTCTGGTAACCGAGGATGCCGATGTGGTGCAGGGTATCGAAATGGCGCGGGTCGCGCTGCAGCGCCGCCTCGTACTGGGCGAACGCGCCTTCGAGGCGGCCCTTCTGGTGGGCCGCCAGGCCGGCGGCGAACAGGCGGTCCGCCGGCGTCTGCTTTTTCTTCATGGCAGATTGACGCATCGCTTATTGTCCGGTGGCCCGCTGCAGCTCGGGCGTGATCGGGTCGGCCTCGTGCACGGCCAGCAGGTTGATCCCGAGCGGGAACACCTTGTAGCCCAGTTCGGCCAGGAAACCGACCAGCGCCGCCTCGTTCGACTTGATCTTTTCGACCAGCAGGTAAGGGCGGAAGCGGGCGATCGAGGCGCGCGCGCCCTGCAGCGCTTCCATCTCCATGCCCTCGATATCGATCTTGACCAGGTCCAGGCGCGGCAGGCCGATGGCGTCGATCGCCATCATCTGCACGATCTGGGTGGCGGCATCCGAGTAATCGATGTGCTGGCCGATGAATTCGGTGCGCGCGCTCTGGCGCAACTCCAGGCTGCCGAAACTCGAGGGCACGAAATAATCCGGCATCGGCACCCGCAGCGAACCGTTGCTGGCGCCGATCGCGGCCCAGATTGCCCGTGCATTAAAACAATTATTCAGCGTCAAGTTACCGGCCAGTGCATAGAAGATGCGCTCCTGCGCCTCGAAGGCGAGCACGTCGCCCCAGCCGTGCATGAAGCGCGCCCACTCGATTGTGTGCACGCCGACGTTGGCGCCGCAATCGATGGCGATCAGGCCGTCGCCGGCGTGCCGCCGGCGCGACTCCAGCAGCTGCAGCACGAAATTGACCTCGTCGCCATCGAACGAGGAGGTTTCCAGCAACTGGTAGCCGACGCCATAACTGCCCTGCGGCGTGGTGCGGTAGTCGTGACGGTTGACCAGCATGCTGCCATGGTCGGTCGAGGCCAGCACGAAGGCGGTCGGGCGCTTGGGCGAGTTCTTCATTTATTTTCCTGTCGGTAAGACTGCAATGAAGCCGAGTGTAGCGCAGCCCCAGGACGTCCCAAGGGCCGAACAGGACCGGAAATGTCCCCTAAATATGTCGCTGGCGCTGCCGTTGACCTCCTTGTCGTGGTGAGCGTGCCGGTGCCCGGTTGCAAGCAGTTCAGGATGCAAAGTTGCTCACCAACATTTTTTTTAAAAAATTCCTCAAGGTTTTGCAGAGGGTTCCGTTAAGGAATTCAAGCGAGCTGAAACAGCGAAGCAAAGCAACGAAACGAACCCTGATAGCAGCACCAAAACTGAACTGCCCACTGGAGAACTACCATGTCGATCATCAACACCAACATCTCTTCGCTGAACGCGCAGCGTAACCTGACCAAGTCGGCCAACGAACTGACGACGTCGATGCAGCGCCTGTCGTCGGGCCTGCGTGTGAACAGCTCGAAGGATGATGCGGCCGGCATGTCGATTGCCACCAAGATGGATTCGCAGATCCGCGGCATGTCGCAGGCATCGCGTAACGCCAACGACGGCATCTCGCTGATCCAGACCGCCGACGGCGCACTGTCGAACATCTCCGACGCGCTGCAGCGTATCCGCGAACTGGCAGTCCAGGGTGCGAACTCCACCAACGGCACCGACGAGTGGAAGAACATCGATACCGAAGTCCAGGAACTGAACAAGGAAATCGCCCGCATCGCCAGCGAAACCAAGTTCAACGGCAACGCAGTGCTGAGCGCCACCGCCGCCACCAAGGACATCCAGGTGGGCGCCGACTC
>JBBWZO010000322.1:0-8996 GCA_039649125.1 Massilia sp.
CGAGATGCACCAGTCCTGGATGTTGCCCAGCCACTGGTTGTAGGTGGTCGCCCAGTTCTCCGGCACGAACTTGATCTCGCCGTTCGCCACTTTTTCGAGTGCGACTTCGGTGATCGACTTGCCGGGATTGAAAGTGCCTTCCGGCGCCGGCTTGGTCATGGCCACGAACCACTGGTCGGTCAGCATCGGCTCGATGACGACGCCGGTGCGGTCTCCCCTCGGCACCATCAGCTTGTGCGGTTTGATCTGTTCGAGGAAGCCTTGCGCTTCGAGGTCGGCCACGATCTGCTTGCGCGCGGCGAAACGGTCCAGGCCCTGGTATTGCGCGGGGGCGTTTTCGTTGATCTTCGCGTCGAGCGTCATGATCGTGATCGGCGCGAGGCCGGCGCGCTGGCCAACGGCGTAGTCGTTGAAATCGTGCGCCGGCGTGATCTTCACGCAGCCGGTGCCGAATTCCTTGTCCACGTAACTGTCGGCGATGATCGGGATCTCGCGCCCGGTCAGCGGCAGTTTCAGCATCTTGCCGTGCAGGTGGGTGTAGCGCTCGTCGGTCGGGTCGACCGCCACCGCCACGTCGCCCAGCATGGTCTCGGGACGGGTGGTCGCCACCGTCAGGCGCCCGGAGCCGTCCGCCAGCGGGTACTGGATGTACCACATCGAGCCGTCTTCCTCGACCGAATCGACTTCCAGGTCGGAGACGGCCGTGCCCAGCACCGGATCCCAGTTGACCAGGCGCTTGCCGCGGTAGATCAGGCCCTGTTCGTACAGGCGCACGAAGACTTCGGCGACGACCTTCGAGCGCGTCTCGTCCATCGTGAAGTATTCGCGGCCCCAGTCGGCGGAGGCGCCCATGCGGCGCATCTGGCCGGTAATGGTGTTGCCGGATTGCTCCTTCCACTCCCAGACCTTCTTGATGAATTCGTCGCGGCCGAGGTCGTGGCGCGAGATTTTTTGCGCATCGAGCTGGCGCTCGACGACGATTTGCGTGGCGATGCCGGCGTGGTCGGTGCCGGGAATCCAGGCCGTGTTATGGCCGCGCATGCGGTAGTAGCGCGTCAGGCCATCCATCACGGTCTGGTTGAATGCGTGGCCCATGTGCAGCGTGCCCGTCACGTTCGGCGGCGGCAGCTGGATGCTGAACGATGGTTTGTCGGCGTCGAGGGTGGCGGCGAAGTACCCGCGCTTCTCCCACTCGGCGCGCCAGTATTGTTCAAGGTCGGCTGGCTCGAAAGACTTGGCTAATTCCATGATGTGAGGGCGTTTGAATGTGCGAAAGAAACCATTATAGGTCACCTTGAATCGGCAGCATATCCCGAAGGCATCGCTGAAACGGCGCGTCGCGTGGCTGCAAGTAGCTCTCCGTCTTTCGCTCCTTTTCTTGATTTGCCTCTAGGTGCATTTTTTCCGCCATGAAGGGCTGCGGGCTCGACGAATCGCGCCTGCCGTCCGCAGGGTCTAACAAGCATGTTCGTTTGAAAGGAAGGAGGTTGCCACGAATGATGGGGCGCAGCCCGCGCGGCCTGTCCAGTGTTCCTGATGCGAAACCTGAAGAAGCGAGGAGGGTTGTGATGTTACGTGTGAGGCTGGGTGAGGGCTTTCAGAACAATACCGTGAGCGTGCGGGTCGACGGGAAGCAGGTGTTCCAGAAGTCGGGCGTCAGTACCGACTGGACGATCTCGCGGGCCGACTCGCTGGAAGTGAAGACCGAGGCGACGGCGACCGTGCAATTGGAAGTGTCGGTCGAGGGCGGCCCGAGCACCGCCCAGCAGATCAATCCGGCACAGACGCCGTTCGTCGAGGTGCGCCTGGTGAACGACGCGCTGGAACTGCACCCGATGAACGAGGAGTCGCCGATGCTGTGACGCCCGCTG
Organism: Massilia sp.; assembly: GCA_039649125.1. GTDB lineage: Bacteria > Pseudomonadota > Gammaproteobacteria > Burkholderiales > Burkholderiaceae_D > Telluria. The sequence continues at coordinate 1,872 of JBBWZO010000322.1, forward strand.
CGGCAGCGCTCCCGCCGAAGCCAAGGGCAGGGACGCATGGCGCAGAACAGATGGGCTATAATCCGTCCGCTGCCGGTTTGGCAGCACACGCTAGGGGTCCTGCGCATCGATACGGTGCGCGGGTGAGAAATACCCTCTGAACCTGATCTGGATAATGCCAGCGAAGGGAAGCTTCCGAGAGTCCGGTCGCGCACACGCACACGCACGCGCCTGCACATCTCCCGCCTCCTTTGCTGGCTCCTCACGCAAAGGAGCCACATGAATGCCCCGCTAGACTTCAACGCCGCCACCGCCACAGTGGACACGGCGGCGATCGCCCCCTTCCCGAATTCGACCAAGGTCTTCATCGAAGGCAGCCGCCCCGACATCCGGGTGCCGATGCGCGCGGTCGCGCAAAGCCCGACGCCGGATGGCTTCGGCGGCGAGGCCAATCCGCCGGTCTTTGTCTACGACACCTCCGGCCCCTATACCGATCCGGCCGCCCGCATCGACATCCGGCGCGGCCTGAGCCCCCTGCGCGCCGGCTGGATAGCCGAGCGCGGCGACACCGAGCAGCTGTCCGGCCCCAGCTCGGCCTATGGCGCCGCACGCCTGGCGGACCGCAGCCTGGACGCGTTGCGCTTCGAGCTGCAGCGCAGGCCGCGCCGCGCGAAAGCCGGGGCCAACGTCACCCAGATGCACTATGCGCGCCAGGGCATCATCACGCCCGAAATGGAATTCGTGGCCCTGCGCGAGAATCTGCAGCGCAAGGCTTACCTGGCGCAGCTGGAGGCCTCCGGCCCGATGGGCAAACGCACGGCCGAACTGCTGGGCCGCCAGCACCCGGGCCAGTCCTTCGGTGCGGCGATCCCGCAGGAGATCACGCCCGAATTCGTGCGTTCGGAGGTGGCGCGCGGACGCGCCATCATCCCGGCCAACATCAACCACCCGGAGAGCGAGCCGATGATTATCGGCCGCAACTTCCTGGTCAAAATCAACGCCAACATCGGCAACTCGGCCGTGACTTCCTCGATCGGGGAAGAGGTGGAAAAAATGACCTGGGCGATCCGCTGGGGCGCCGACAATGTGATGGACCTCTCGACCGGCAAGCACATCCACGAAACGCGCGAATGGATCATCCGCAACAGCCCGGTGCCGATCGGAACCGTGCCGCTCTACCAGGCACTGGAAAAGGTCAACGGCAAGGCCGAGGAACTCACCTGGGAGATCTACCGCGACACCCTCATCGAACAGGCCGAGCAGGGTGTCGACTACTTCACCATCCACGCCGGCGTGCGCCTGGCCTACGTACCGATGACGGCCAAACGCCTGACGGGCATTGTGTCGCGCGGCGGTTCCATCATGGCCAAGTGGTGCCTGGCGCACCACAAGGAATCTTTCCTGTACACGCATTTCGACGAGATCTGCCAGATCATGAAAGCCTACGACGTCGCCTTCAGCCTGGGCGACGGCCTGCGCCCCGGCTCGATCTACGACGCCAACGACGAGGCCCAGCTGGCCGAGCTGAAGACGCTGGGCGAACTGACGCAGGTCGCCTGGAAGCACGACGTGCAGACCATGATCGAAGGGCCCGGCCACGTGCCGCTGCACCTGATCAAGGAGAACATGGACCTGCAGCTGGAAGGGTGCGGAGAAGCGCCGTTCTACACGCTCGGCCCGCTCACCACCGACATCGCGCCCGGCTACGACCACATCACCTCCGGCATCGGCGCCGCCACCATCGGCTGGTATGGCACCGCCATGCTGTGCTACGTGACCCCGAAGGAGCACCTCGGCCTGCCCGACAAGGCGGACGTCAAGGACGGCATCATCACCTACAAGATTGCAGCCCATGCGGCCGACCTGGCGAAAGGCCACCCCGGGGCCCAGATCCGCGACAACGCGCTGTCGAAGGCGCGCTTCGAGTTCCGCTGGGAAGACCAGTTCAACCTCGGGCTCGACCCGGACAAGGCGCGCGCCTTCCACGACGAGACGCTGCCCAAGGAGTCCGCCAAGGTCGCCCACTTCTGCTCGATGTGCGGCCCGCATTTCTGCTCGATGAAGATCACCCAGGAAGTACGGGCATACGCCGCCTCCAGCGGCGTCGAGGAAGGGCAGGCCTTGCAGCGTGGGATGCAGGAAAAGGCCGTCGAATTCGTGCGCGGCGGCGCGAAGCTCTACCGCGAGGTGTGAGCATGCTTGACATCGAACTCAATGGCGAACCCTATCGCCTGCCGGCGGGGCAGCACCTGGACGACCTGGTGCGCGCGCTCGGCATAGGCGGGCAGGCGGTGGCGCTGGCGGTCAACCGCCAGGTGGTGCCGCGCCAGCAGTGGAGCGAGCGCGCGCTGATGCCGCGCGACCGCGTGGACATCGTGCGCGCCATCGGTGGCGGCTAAACAGGAGACAACATGAACGAAGACTTTCTTACCATCGCCGGCAAAACCTACCGCTCGCGCCTGCTGGTCGGCAGCGGCAAGTACCGCGACCTCGACGAAACCCGCGAAGCCACGCTGGCGGCCGAGGCCGAGATCGTGACGGTGGCGATCCGCCGCGTGAACATCGGCCAGGACCCGAACGCCCCCAGCCTGCTCGACGTGCTGCCCCCGGACCGCTTCACGATCCTGCCGAACACGGCCGGCTGCTACAGCGCGAAGGATGCGGTCTACACGCTGCAGATGGCGCGCGAGCTGCTCGGCGGGCACAGGCTCGTCAAACTGGAAGTGCTGGGCGACGAGAAGACCCTGTTCCCGCACATGCCGGAAACGATCGCCGCAGCAGAAACCCTGGTGCGCGACGGTTTCGACGTGATGGTCTACTGCAGCGACGACCCGGTGCAGGCGAAGATCCTGCAGGAGATCGGTTGCGTCGCCGTGATGCCGCTGGCCTCGCTGATCGGCTCCGGGATGGGCATTTTGAATCCCTGGAATTTGTCGCTCATCGTCGAGCAGGCCACGGTGCCGGTGCTGGTCGATGCCGGCGTCGGCACGGCATCGGACGCGGCCATCGCCATGGAGCTGGGCTGCGACGGCGTCCTGATGAACACCGCGATCGCCGCTGCGCGCGAACCGGTGCGCATGGCGCGCGCGATGAAGCTGGCGGTCCAGGCCGGGCGCGAGGCGTATCTCGCCGGGCGCATGCCGAAGCGCTTTGCGGCTTCTCCTTCGTCGCCCGTCGAGGGGCGGATCGCATGACGGCACCGGCGCCGTCCGTCCTGGTCTTCGCCGGGCTCGACCCCAGCGGCGGCGCCGGTCTGGCCGCCGACGTGCTGGCGCTCGCCGCCCAGGGCGCGCATGCGCTGCCGGTGGCGACCGCCCTCACGGTGCAGGACAACAACCGGGTGCACGCGGTGGCGCCGGTCGACAGCGCATTCGTACTGCGCCAGGCCCGGGCGCTGCTCGAGACCTGCGACATCAGGGCCGTGAAAATCGGGATTCCCGGCAGCCGCGCCAATGCGCTGGCGATCGCCGCCGTGCTCGAGCAGCTGCGCGCACGCGATCCGCTGCTGCCGGTCGTGCTCGACCCGGTACTGGCCAGCGGCCACGGCGACCGGCTCGCCGAGGACGATCCGGTGCAGGCCCTGGCAGAACTGCTGCCCTTGGCGACCATCGCGCTGCCGAACGCGCCGGAAGCCTGCGCCCTGGCCGACTTCCCGGCCGCGCAACTGCTGGTCACGGGCGGGCACGGCGACGGCCAGTTCGTCACCAACCGCTGGTTCGTGGAAGGGCGATTGCAGCGGCACTGGCGCTGGCCGCGCCTGGACGGCGCCTTCCACGGCAGCGGCTGCACCCTGGCGGCGGCGCTGGCGGGCCGGCTGGCGCTGGGGGAGGGCATGTTCGAGGCGCTGGGTGCGGCCCAGGCCTATTGCCACGCGGCGCTGGCGCAGGCCTTCGCGGTCGCTCCGGGGCAGCGCATCCCGCGCCGCTTTTTATCCGACATTATTTGAAAGGACAGCATGCGAGGCCTGTATCTCGTTACCCCGAACTGGGACGACACCGATGAACTGCTGGCCGCGACCGAGGCCGCCTTGCGCGGCGGCGCGGCCATGGTGCAGTACCGGCACAAGACGGCGGACCAGGCGCTGCGCCTGGCGCAGGCCGGCGCGCTGCTGGCGCTTTGCCGGCGCCACGGGCGCCCGCTCGTGATCAACGACGACGTCGATTTGTGCAGGCAGCTCGATGCCGACGGCGTGCACGTCGGGGCGACCGACCTGGCGCCGGCCGCGGCACGCGCGCTGCTCGGGCCGGACAAGATCGTCGGCGCCTCCTGTTATGGAGACCTGGGGCTGGCGCAGGCGGCCGAGGCCGCCGGGGCGAGTTATGTCGCCTTTGGCGGCTTCTATCCATCGCCGGTCAAAAAATACGATTTCGTCACGCCGCCGGCCTTGCTCGATGCCGCCCGTGCCGCGCTCACCCTGCCGCTGGTGGTCATCGGCGGCATGACGCCGGCGGGCGCGGCGCCGCTGGTGGCGCGCGGGGCCGACATGGTGGCGGCGATCACGGCCGTCTACGCCGACCCGGCCCCGATCGAGGCGGCGCGCCGCTTCGTTGCGCTGTTCAGGGAGGAGGGTAGGGAGGAAGTACAGGCCGGGCGCCAGTTGTAGCGGCGAGACAGATCGGGCGATCCGATGCCATCCTTGTTTGTTGCTGTGCGGCAAAACCTTATAATGCAGGGATTCTTCTTTTTTCTGACCCAACGGCAATTACATGGACAATACCTTGATGAACGACGGCGTGCTCGAAGCGCTGGCCTTCAAACTCGGCAACGAGGAATACGGCATCAAGATCCTGAAAGTACAGGAAATCCGCGGCTACGAATCGGTGACGCGCATCGCCAGTGCCCCCGAACACGTCAAGGGCGTGGTCAACCTGCGCGGCACGATCGTCCCGATTGTCGACATGCGCATCAAGTTCAAGCTCGGCGAGCCGACCTATAACCAGTTCACCGTCGTGATCATCCTGAACATCCGGGACCGCGTGGTGGGCATGGTGGTCGATTCGGTGTCGGACGTGATCTCGCTGACGGCCGACCAGATCAAGCCGGCGCCCGACATGGGCGGCGCCCTGAACACCGATTATCTGGTGGGCCTGGGTACGGTCGACGAGCGCATGATCATCCTGGTCGACATCGACCGCCTGATGTCGTCCGAGGAAATGGGCGTCATCGACAGCGTCGCCGCCTGATACCGGCAGCTCCGGCCGGGCGTGCCCGGCCGGAGCTGCCAACACCTTGTCCCATCGACCCGCCGCGAGGCGGGTTTTTTTTCGCCCGCGCAGCCGTGGCATCGCGTCCCCGCGCTTGTGCATACAATAGCGCCGTCGACATCCACCGAAGAGAACCCGATGCGCCTGCTACGCCTGATCGTCCACACCCGGCGGCACCCGTCCGCCATCCTGCTGCTGGCCCAGCTGCTCGGCATGCTGCTGTATCCCTTCCTGGAAAAGACGGCCAACGCCCACTTCGCCTTCAATGCCTTCGGCATCGTGATCCTGACCTTCACCATCCGCATGGTGCACCGCACACCGGGCCACATCTGGATCAGCGTGACGCTGGCCGTGCCGATCATCGTGCTGCTGACGATCCAGATGTTGTCGGATCAGCCCGGGCTGCAGGCCTGGTCGTCCGCGATCGAGGCGCTGTTCTATTTCTATGCCGCCAGCAGCCTGATCGCCTACATGCTGGAAGACCGGCGCGTCACCACCGACGAGCTGTACGCGGCCGGCGCCACCTTCACGCTGCTGGCCTGGGGTTTTACGCACCTGTACCTGGTGGTGCAGGCGCTGGTGCCGGGCTCCTTCGCTGCCGCCGTCAACGCCGAGCTGCCGCGCACCTGGACCGAACTGAACTACCTGAGCTTCGCGCTGCTGTCCTCCACCGGCATCGGCGACGTCATCCCGCTGACCGTGCACGCCCGTGCACTGGCCAGCATCGAGATGTTCGTCGGCCTGATTTACCTGGCGGCGGTGGTGGCAAGGCTGATCGGACTGACGATGCAGCCGCCGCATAAATAAGCACACCCTACGAACCCGGATCACCAACGAAAAAAGGACGCCGAAGCGTCCTTCGTTACAGCGGATACCGCTGGATCAGTTACCGCAGCCCAGCGACTTGATGCGGTCGTGGGCGGCTTTCGCCTGCACCAGGCCGAAACCGTACTTGGTGTCGCGGCCGGCGGTGCCCAGGTCTTGCGCGCTCTTGCCGAGCGAAGCGCGGATCTGGGTGGCGGTACAGGTCGGGAAGTAGCTCCACACCAGGGCGGCGACGGCCGACACGTGCGGAGTGGCCATCGAGGTGCCGTCGTAGTAGGCGTAGTTGCTGGTCTTGATGCCGACCGTTGTGCTCTGGCCCAGTTGCTGCTTCATCGCCGCGCCATCGGTGTCGGTCGCGGTGACCGACGGGATCGAGGTCACGGTGGTGCCCAGCGTGCCGCCGAAGGCGCCTGCCACGTTGTTGTACACCACGGCGCCGACGCCGCCGCTGTTCTGGCAGTTCTGGACCTTGACCGCGAAGTCGACCGTGCCGCGCTGGATCAGGCAGACCTTGCCCGAGACCGCGGTGTTGACCTTGTCGCCGATGCCGAAATCGGCCAGCGCCGCGGTCGCGGTCATGACCGGCGAACCTTCCATCGCACCCGGCGCATACGCCCGGGCGCCGACCGTCAGGACGGCTTCCTGGCCGCCGCCCATCGGGACGGTCGACAGCACGCCCACGCCGGGACCGGCCAGTTCGACCTTGTTGTTGTACTGCGAGAAGGTGGCCCAGGCCTTGTTCTCGTCGAGCGCGCCGACCGAGACCACGCTGGCATAGCCGGCAGGGTAGGACGCTTTGGTGGTGCCGTCGTTGCCGGCGGCGGCGATGCTGAGGATGCCGGCCGTTTCAAGCGAAGCGAAGGTGTTCTTCTCGGTCGTGTTCTGGGTCGGGCCGCCGAGCGACATCGAGATGATGTTTGCGCCGGCAGCCTTGCACTTGTTGGCGGCCGAGGCGAGGGTCGACGAATATGCCCAGGCATCAGGTCCGAACACCTTCACGATGTGGAGCTGGAGCTGCCGGTTGGCGTTCACGCCGACCACGCCGGTACCGCTGTTGTTGATCGCGGCGATGGTGCCGGCGACGTGGGTGCCGTGGTGGTTCTCGTCGGTGTACCAC
>JBBWZO010000323.1:0-7307 GCA_039649125.1 Massilia sp.
CCATCGCCCACCGCGAAATCGATCGTCGCCGCCGCCTGCGCCGTCGTCGCACCCGGACGCTCGAGCAGGGGAGAGGCCACCGGCGACAAATCGTTCGCCAGCAACAAGGTATCGCCCAGCGTTTCCGGCGGCAGGGCGCGCATCCCGTTCCACATGGCCTCGATCGCCCCCATCACCGGCGCCGGCACGCCCAGGCGCAGCAGCACGCCGCGCCCGATCGCCACTTCGCCGTGTTCCAGCCACTCGTCGGCGCCGCCATCGAGCAGCCCCGGATATTCATGCGCGCGCGACAGCAAATAAAAACCGCCGACCTCGTGCACGATGCCGGCAAACATCGCCGTCTCCGGATCGACAAACGACACCCGGCGCGCGATCACCTGCGCCAGCGCCGCCACGTGCGCGGAATGGCGCCACAGCGCATCGGCACGGGCCCGGAGCTGCGGATCGGTGATTTCGCTGCTCAGCTGGCGCACGATGACGCTGGCGGCGAGGGCGCCCAGCGTACGGAAGCCCACGCGCTGGACGGCCGCGCGCACGTTGGTCACGTCGTTGCCGGAGCGGTTATAGGTAACGGAATTGGCGATCGCGACGGTACGCGCCGCGAGGAGCGGCTCGGCCTGCACCAGGCGCGCGGCGGCGTCGGCGTGGCATTCGGGATCGTTCAGGGCTTGCTGCAGCCGCAGGGTGGCGTCGACATTCGTCGGGAAACTGAGTTCGCCGCGGATGGCCTGGGCCGCGATACTTTTAAGGGCGTCAAGTCTTTCCATCGAAAAATTATACCTGCAATGGTCAGACCTACCCCAGGCAATATTTGCTCTGGGGCACTTTTACAACGCCGATCAGGCTTCGCTGAAGATCGCGTCGCAGCCGTCCTTCGGCTCTTCGGTATCCTGCAGTTCATCGACCAGGCCGAGGTCAAACAGCTCCTCGACGGCGTTCATGAAGCTGTTCAGCTTGGTAGCGCCGATGAGACGGTAGATTTCGCCGGCCTCGTTGCGCACGCCGATCAGCATTTCTTCCTGGCGCACTTCGTCCTCGGAAGCCACGTCGAGCAGGATGTTACCGATGATGTGCTTGTCGAAGTGGGCGGGCTTTTTGCCTTCAATCAGGGCAGTTTTCAAGATTCTTCCTTTTGTTGTGATGATAACGGGACCGGGCGTCCGGCCTGGCTGATGCGCTCGCGCAGCTTCTTCAGCGCGCCATCCATCTCGTCGAACTCTGCATCGCTGAAACCCGCAAACAACTGTTTGCCGTGCGCGATCACTTTCGGGAACACCTCGCGAAACACCGTCTCGCCGGCATCGGTCAGGCGCACCTGGAACGAGCGCCTGTCGTCGCTGCTGCGTTCGCGCAGCACCAGGCCCTTCTGCTCGAGGCGCTCGATGACGCCGGTGAGCGTGCCCTTCGTGATCAGGGTGCGCTCGCCCAGTTCCTTGTAGCTCATGCCCGGCGTATTGCCGAGCGTGGCAATGATGTCGAACTGTGCGTGCGTCAGGCCATATTGCCGCACCGATTCGCCCGAATACCGCTCGAAGCCCTGCAGGCATTCGGCCAGCAAGCGGACGCTCTTTAAATATCGTTCCCCCATGAGGAGCGATTATAGCCGCCACTGGCGAAATGCAGGCCCCGGTTCACCGGCCAGGCCGGGCCGATAGCGCCGGGGCAAGCGGCGGGCGCCCGGGGCGAACCAGGCCGGCAAGGTCAGCGGGCCTGGCCGGTGATGCCTTCCCTGTTGGCGGACCTTCCCGTGCCTCGTCGCCGAAGGATCGCAGCCGGGATGGCATTACTGCGCCATCCGGCCTGGGCCGGCCAGGGTGACATACAGTCTCGCCATCGTTCCCCCCTCGACCATCAGGCAGGCGCCGTTTCCTTCGTCAGCCGCAGGGGTCATTCTCAAGCGCAGTTGCGTGATGCCGGTCTTGTTGATGGCATCCAGGCCGGCCTGCGAGAAATCGGTGGAGCAGCGGGTGCCGGACGAGAATGGTTCGACCTGGGCGACGCCTTCGGCGCTTGCCCTGGCATGCCAGTCGTTCGCGTGCAGGGCCTGCGAGGAGCCGAAATGCCCCCGCTGCACGTCGATCTCGATTTTCCTGCCGCCTGCCCATGGATCGCCGGATGCCGCATGAAATGCCAGTTCCAGGCAGGCATGGCTGATTGTCGCGTTATCCGGCAGGGATGAGGTATCGAAATGCAGGATCGCGCGGCTGTCGCCATCGTGCGCGGACTCGTTGCTACCGGCCGGCAGCGCGCCGGCAACGGCGCCGATCCTGAGCATGTTCCCGGTGCCGACCAGAACCTTTCCATCCCCATGCTGCGCGACCAGGTATCCGGTGCGCCGGGCGTCGCTGTCGAACACCAGGCGGTCGGCCTGTGGCGCCACGATAAAGAGCGCGCTGCGCACCGGTTCCAGCTTGCCGGACCGGCTCATGGAGCGGAAACGCAGGCGTGCGGTCCGGTCGAGCACGATGGGCGCCGTATAGGTTTCTCCGTTCGTTTCCGACGGTTCGCTGCCATCGAGCGTATAACGGGTCCAGTCGCACGCCTGATCGGCGCCCAGCTCGATGCGCGCCTGGCCGATGAAGTTGCCGCCCGCCGAAGGCGACATGCGTGTCTCGGGATAATCGTCGTCGTCGATCTGCCAGCCGAACGCCTGGAACGCCTCCCTGCCCACGCCATCCTGCGTATGGCAGAGGATGGCGTGGGCGCCGTTGCCGCGCAGGCTGAAGCGCTTCTGGTCTTCGAAGGAGTGGCGATTCGGGTTGTTCACGTCCGACGGATCGGAGCCGTCCTCCGTGTAATACACCACGGCTTTGGAACCGCCTCCACCGGCGGCCGACATCACGACGTCGACAGGCCCCGGATACACGCCGCCGGGCTTGTCGCAATCGATCCGTGGGGGCTGCTCGGCGAGCTCCATGCTATAGGTTTTCGTCACCGTTTCGGACCAGTTGCCGGCCGCGTCGCACGCCCGGCATGCGAGCGTCGTGGTGCCGGGGGTGTCGAGCCGGAGCAAACCCGAGGAGGTAAAGCGGTGCGAGCGCCGGGTCGGCTGCGAGCCATCCAGGGTGTAATAAATGGTCGGCGCCGCATCGGTGGCGTGGCGGGCGGCCAGGGAAACGGTGACCGCTTCGGTCTTGACGCCGCCATCGTCCGAAATGTCGATGGCGGGAGGCGCCAGCGCAAACTCCGTGATATCGGGGTCGCGTACCCATTCGCCGTTCACGAAATACAGGGTGATCACGGCATTCGCGCCCAATTGCAGCGTCAGGTCCATGTATTCGCTGACGTCGAGCCTGCGCGCGATGAAGTGTTCGGTCAGCGAGGCCTTCACGAATGGCACCGGCCTTTTCTCGAACGTCTGTGAAACGATGGGAGACGCCAGGCCACCGGCATCGATCGCAATGAAAGACAGCGTGGCCGTTTCGTGAATAATGGGATTGGACTCCGCAAGCCAGCGTGTCTTGTCGGTACTGTAATACACCGTGCCCTTGCTGGTCAGGGTCTTGACTTCAAGGCTAGCCTGGAAGGGTGTGCTGTTGTCGGTCAGGATTTTCAGTTCGGGGACCAGCACGTTGACCCCATAGGTGCACTCCAGTGATGCTCCGCTGCTGGCCGTGAATGTCACGTCCCAGGCGCCGTCATGGGCCAGCGTCACGGACTGCCCGTTCGACAGCGAGCCCTCATTTGTTTCCGTCACGGTCTCGACAAGAAAGCCGGCTTGCACCGCCTTGGTCAGGCGCCTGGCTGCATAGCCGATCGTTTCGCTGGCAGGCGACACCGTGACTTTCACTTGCAGGTTCGCACCATAATTGCCGCTGTCCTTGTCCACCGAGAAGCGAATCGGCTGCACGGGCGGATGCCGGTTCAGGTAGGGCCGGAACGCGTCGAAAACGGCCTGTTCCTTGATGATCCTTTCGTGGCCCGATGCCCCTTGCCCGACGTTGAACACCTTGTTGAGGTCGGCGCCGTGGCGGCGGCTCGTATTCGGATGCTGCTGGTCGACGAAATCTTCGCGTGCGATGATGCTGACATAGCACACCTGATCATTGTCCAGCGAGGTCGTGACTTTCCAGCTTTCGTCAGGCGCGACCTGTTCCGACCTGTCGTTCGCCCCGCAGGGCGTGTCGTCGCTGGAGACGTCGTCGAACCGGTGCGACGCCACTTCGAATGGGCTGCCTGTCCTGAATTCATCGATGCCGCCGATGCCCAAGCCGTAATGGGCGCCGGCAATGCTGACAAAGGTTCCTGCCGCCTCCAGGCGATGATCCTCATTGTTCCACTGGCCATCCGGCTGCAGCCCTCGCAGGTAGGCATTGACCATGCCGCAGCCCAGCGAGTGGGAAATGAAATCGACTTTGTCGACACCCAGGTAATCGCGCACCTCGTCGACGAAGTTCCGCAAGGCGTTGATGTACTTGCGGTGCACGCCAAACAATACGACCGATGTATTGTTTTCACCGAGATAATCCAGGGCCCAGATTTCGCAGTCCTGATACCCCGCGTCCTTCAGGAAGGTTTGCATGGCCTGCATGCCGTACTTGGGATCCGCGGAGTGCGTCGCGTTGCCGTGTACAAGTATCACCGGACATTTTTTGCTGCGCTCCCGGTGCTGTGCCTGATTCAGGGCGCGATCGCCGCCGAAGCCTGTCAGTACATGTGGGAAGTCGTTGGGAAACTGGTTCATAACGAAAGTCCTTCCTGGGAAATAGAGAGATCAGGCCGTATGCAAACACCGGCTTTGCGGGGGAGGGGACATTTGCCGGACGCGTCCGATCAGCTTGGCGAGCGAAGGCTTTGGCCGGCGTGACTTCGAAACAAGGTGGTGAAAATAAGGTGGTGAAGGAAATGCGCCCGACAAAGCGGGTATCCGGCGGTGGATTCAATCTAGGCATGCGATCCGGGTAGGAGAAGTGGAAGCCGGCTCCCTCTGATGTAGATCAAGGATTAGCGCCACGATGTTAGTGCGCTCGCAATTGTGCGAATGAAGCTTTGATCGGCGCGACATTTTTTGACCACAATGGCAGGTCGTCGCGGGCAATATCGCCCCGCGCGTCTCAAACCGTATTGCCGCACCGGTCCACCCGAGTGGCGTTCGCCGCCTTGCAGGCGCCCGGCCAGGAAGCGCACATCTGTTGCATACCGCTCCCATGACGCGGCAGGCGCGCCGCCAGCGCTGCCTGAGCGCGACCGTTCGCCTTTTATGGATGGGCGGCGTACCATACGCGCTTGCCCATCGGCCACACCGCATTCCGACCATGACCCGCCACCTCCACGGCATCCTCGCCCTGCTGCTCGTCACCCTGGTATGGGGCACCACCTTCCCCGCCATGAAGGACCTGACCGGCCACTTCTCGGCAGTATGGATCATCCTGGTCCGTTTCGCCCTCGCGGCGCTGATCCTGTCCCCCTTCCTGTGGCGCGCCAAACTGCACGATCTGCGCTCCGGCGCCATCCTCGGCGTGTTGTTGTTTTTCTGCTTCGTGTTCCAGGTCGAGGGCCTGGCCCTCACCAGCTCGAACCGCAACGCTTTTATCTGCGGCCTGAACGTGCTCGTCGTGCCGCTGCTCGGCGTGCTGGGCGGGCGCCTGCCGGAGCGCCGCATCGTGCTCGCGCTGGCCATGTCGGTCGCCGGCCTGGCCGCCCTGTGCTGGGACGGCGGCGCCTGGGGCCTCGGTGATTCGCTCGCCCTGATGAGCGCGCTGTGCTTCGGCGTCTACATCAAGCTGATGGAAGTGCGCACCCGCGGCGCCACCCGCCTGCTCACGGTGACGGCCAGCCAGATCGGCACCGTCGCCCTGTGCGCGACCCTGTGGCTGTTCGCGCGCGAAGTGCCGGGCGAGGCCGCGGCGCGTGGCGCCTGGCTCGGCGCTGTCATGACGGCCATCGGCCAGCACGCCTGGAATTTTATTTACCTCGGCGTGGTCGCCACCGCCGCCATCATCTCCCTGCAGACCTGGGGCCAGTCGCGCACCACGGCCAATGAAGCGGCCGTGGTCTACGCCTTCGAGCCGGCCGCCGCCGCCTTCTTCGGCTTCCTGTGGCTGGGCGAGGCGCTCACCGCCCGCGGCTGGCTGGGTGGACTGCTGTTGATCTCCGGTATGATAGTCAGTCAATGGAATTCCGAAAGCCGGCCTGCCGCCGCGCTCGCCCCCGAGTGATGACGCTCCCGCACCAATCCGATGCCGCAAGCTGACCTGTCCCTCCTGGCGCAGGAACGGCCGCTGCGCGTCCTGCTGGTGAACGCCGGCGAGCCGGACGCGCTTACCTGGTCGGGCCTGGTGCAGCCGCTGCGCCAGGCGGCAAAAATCCTCGGCCCCGAGCGCCTGCACGTGGACGTGCGCAGCCCCGACAAATTCGCCAGCGACACCCAGCGCCACTGGCACCTGGTGCTGCTCGCCGCCGACGAAGCGCAGGCCGGCCTGAAACCGGCCAACTTCCGCGCCCTGGTCGAGCGCTGCCGCGCCGCGCCGTTCTGGGGCGGCGTCGGCGCAGGCGTCCTGTGGCTGGCCGAAGCCGGCGCCCTGAACGGCGCCCGCACCGCGCTGCCGTGGTCGCTGTATGCCGACGCCGACAGCCGCGCCGACCAGGCCGTTTTTACGCCGCACCTGTACGAAATCGACGGCAACCGCCTGACCTGCTGCGGCGGCGCCGCCTCCGTCGATTTCGCCTTGAGCCTGATCGAGATCATCTTCGGTTCCAACGTGCAGGCGCCCGTCAAAGAATTGCTGTGCGTGGACCGCGTGCGCGGCCGCGAGGAACGCCAGCGCGTGGCGCTGCAGGCGCGCTTCGGCACCCTGCAGCCGAAGCTGACCGAGGCGGTGACGCTGATGGAAGCGAATATCGAGGAACCGCTCTCCACAGACGAGATCGCCCAGCTGGCGGGGGTGTCGCGTCGCCAGTTGGAGAGATTGTTTAAACAATACCTCGGCAGCCTGCCGTCGCGCTATTACCTGGAACTGCGCCTGAACCGGGCGCGCCAGCTGCTGCTGGACACGAATTACTCGATCGTGCAGGTGGGGCTGATGTGCGGGTTTTCGTCGGGGTCGCACTTTTCGACGGCGTTCGGGGCCTTGTTTGGGAATACGCCGCGCGAGGAGCGGCAGCGGAGGCTGGCGGAGTAGGGCGCTTTCGCTGACCGGCTCGCGCGCCGCCTGAAAACCGTGTGTTGGCCGGTGAGGAGAGTAAGCTGGTCACAGTTACACGAGGAGATGCGCCATGAAAACCATCCTGGCCGCGCTGCTCGCCAGCGCCGCCTTTTCCGCCCACGCCGCCCCCGGCATCGTCCGCCAGGTCGACCTCGACACCCC
>JBBWZO010000246.1:0-24612 GCA_039649125.1 Massilia sp.
CCATCCAGGACGCGAAGCCTTCGTTCAACCACAGGTTGTCCCACCAGGCCATCGTGACGAGGTTGCCGAACCACTGGTGCGCCACTTCGTGGGCATTGACCTCGAAGCTCAGCTTCTTCGTGTCTTCCGGGCTCTTTTTCGGATCGTAGAGGAGCGTGGATTCGTTGTAGACGATGCCGCCCCAGTTTTCCATCGCACCATTGAAACCGCCGGGAATCGCGATCTGGTCGAGCTTGGCGAGCGGATACGGCACGCCGAAGTAATTGTTGTAGTAGCGCAGCAGGTCCTTCGTCGCGGCCAGCGGGAAGGCGGCCGAACCGAGCTTGCCCTCGGTGGTGACGATGCCGATCTCGACGCCGCTCTGGCGCGCGGAAACCCGCTCCATTTCGCCGGCCACCAGCACCACCAGGTAGCTCGGCATGTTCGGGGTGGGCGCGAACGAAAACCGCTGCAGGCCGCCGGCCAGCTTTTCCTGCTTCTCGACGGGTGTGTTCGAATAAGCCTTGAAGCTGGCCGGCACGTCGACGGTCAGCCTGAAGCGGGCGCGGAAGGCCGGCTCGTCCCAGGTCGGCAGCATGCGGCGCGCGTCCGACGGCTGCATGGTGGTGGCGACCAGCTTCTTGTCGACGCCGTTCGCCTTGTAGCGGACCTGGAACAGGCCGCGCCCTTCGCGGTTGATCTGGCCGCGGAAACGCAGCGCCAGCGTATAGCGTCCCGGCGCCAGCGGCGATGCGAGCTGGAACGCCAGCGTTTCCTGCTTCTCGTCGAGGATGGGGTCGAGTGCCCGCTGCGCCAGTCCGTGCCCGGACAGCGTGGCGTGTTCGATGGCGAGGTTGGCGGCGTTGAGCACGATGCGCCTGGTCTGGCGCAGCACTTCGATCTCGACGGTCTGGCTGCCGCTAAAGGTGTCGTCGGCAATGTTGGGGACCAGATGGGCGTTGTACATCAGCGGGATGACATCCTTGGGCAGCTTGCCCGGCGTGGCTGCGAACGAAAACGGGGCTTCGGCCCGCGCCGGGATCGCGATGCAGGCCAATGCGGTGGGCAATGAGGTGGCCAAGGCGGCGCCCAGCGCGACTGTACAGACAGCTGCGCCCCGGGTTGCTCGGTTGTCTCTCATGAATTCCTCTCTATTCTTATGTCGGTGCCGCGCCTGGCGCAGCGACCCAGCACGCACTCTAGGGGGACGCGGTGCGCCGCGATGTCCGGAATGCGACAGACTGCATGAATCCGCGCTGGAATGCAGAATCCCGGCAGTACGCGAAGCGCTTGCATGGCGATCCGGCCGGTGCAAGGATCCGGCGCCCGCATGCAGGCCCCAAGGTGGCTGCAAAAATTTTTAAAAATTTTTTCGAAAGACCCTAAAGTTCCCGAAAGCCCTGCCGTAAAAGGAGGACAACCGGTAATCCGGCCGAAGAATAATTGCCATGGTGCCAACATGACCTCGAACGAAGTCCTCGCTATGTACGAAAATATCGCCGGCCTGACGGGCAAGATGGCCGCCGCGGCGCAGTCGGGGGACTGGAACGGGTTCGACAGCCTGCAAGGCCAATGCGCCACCCAGGCAAGCGCCACCGCAACCGGCGTGCCTGCCCTCGAGGGCGCCAAGCGCCTGCGCAAGATCGACCTGCTGAAACAGATCATGGCGAACGACCGCGCGATCCGCGACATCACCGAGCCGTGGATGGGCCAGCTGGACCGCGCCATGTGTGCGCACTGAGCCGCCCTTCTTCCCTTTCAAGAAAGCGTCTGCGGGCGCTTTTTTGTTGCCTTGACTCTCACATCGTGGTTTGCGCGGCATCCCCCCAGGACCAGGAAACGGCGCGCATAAACAAAAAGGCGCCCGCAGGCGCCTTGGTGCTGCGACCGGCCTGGCCCGTCGCATGAATTCGGAGAGCGACACCAGTAAGCTGGGGTCGCCTCTTTGCCGGTTGCATCCGGCGTCCGCTGCCGCTATTGGCAAACGTGACCGCTTCCAAAACAGGCGCCTTGCGGCGTACATCCGGAACCCGCGCCACGCTATCGGTGGTGGCTGCGCCGGCCTCTGTTTCGTTTTGTGGTTTTGACAACCAACGAATCCAGTATATATCAAATTTTTACCTTGTGTAGACTGATTCGTGCGCGCATTACTGTTGTTGTGTTTCTGCACTTTCTACGCTCGGTTCGACCGGCGGCGCGGGCTGCTTTCGGCTACCGGGCATCAGGCGCGCCTTCACGGCCGCCATCAGACCAGGCTTCGGCGTGCCCGCCTCAGCGTCCGCCTGCGCCGCCGCCGGCAGCTTGGCCGGCTTCTGTTCTTTCGGGATCTTGCCGAAGCTCGAAGACTTGCGGCGGCGCAGGAGCATGACCGCCAGGCCGGCAAGCGCGAGTAAACCCGCCACGCCGCCGGCAATCGGGAGCCACGGCGTTTCGGGCTCCGGCGGCACTTCCTCTTTCGGTTTGCGCTGGATGCGCGGCGCGCCCTTAGGTGCGGCGGGGGACGTCGCAGCAGGTGCCGGCGCGGTCAGGGTCGCCGTACCCGGCACTGCGGCGGCAAGCGTAGTCGCGGTCGCGTCCCCCGACAGTGCGGCGACGGCCGGCGCAGTCACTGGCGCAGCCGCCGGCGCAGCGCCGGCCGCCACCTGCAGCACCTTCATCTTTTCTTCCAGGCGGCCAAGCTCGTGGCGCAGCGCCGCATTCTTCTCCCCCAGCGCGACGCAGGCATGGACCGGCGCCGCAGCCGCTTGCGGCGCGCACGCCGCGGGTGCGTCCTGTGGCGCCGGCGGGGCCGGCGGCACTGCTTTTTTCGCAGCAGCCGCTTTCGGCACCGTCGCCCTGGGCGGGCCTGCGCGGGTCGGCGCGGCGGCCTCCACGTATTCCTCGCCTTCGTGCAGGGCGGCGGCGGGGCGGGTGGCCGGCGCCGGCTTGCGCAGCGGCGCAATGGGGCGTGCCGCTGCAGTCACTGGCTGTGCCGCCACGACAGGCGCAGAAACGGGCGTAGAAACGGGCACAGGAACTGCCACGGGCTGCGGGTTCGGGTCCGGTGTCAGCCACAGCGTGACCAGGCGCACCCCGTGCTGGCTGCCATCGGTCAGTTCGAGGTAGACGTGCAGGTGCCGGCTTTCGACGGGTTTGAGCGTGGTCAGATGCAGGAACTGGCGGCCATCGCGCCGCGTCACACTCAGGTTCAGGGTCGACAGGACCGGCGGCATGGCGATGTTCGCGCCCCGGTACACATCCGAATGGGCCAGGCGCACGCGCACGGGGTTGCCCGTGTCTTCGATCAGCGTCAGCTCGACATCGGCAACAAGCTGCTGGCCGATGTGCGACGACAGCTGGGCATCGCCCAGTTCGGCTGCATGGACGACCTCGCCGGCAAGAGCGAACAGCAGGCAGGACAGGATATGGGAAGCGCGGATCGCCATGGAAGGAAGAATTTGTAGCCTAAGCGTAATTAACGGGTGTTCGGATACACTCTTTAGCGCAGCCATCGAAAAAATTGATTGAATAAATAAGAGGACAAGCCCATGGACAACCGGATAGAAAAGGACAGTTTCGGCCCGATCGAAGTCCCGGCCGCCCGCCTGTGGGGTGCGCAGACCCAGCGCTCCCTCCACCACTTCCATATTTCGACCGAGAAAATGGCGCCGGAACTGATCCAGGCGCTGGCCCAGGTCAAGCGCGCCGCGGCGGCCGTCAACCGCTCGCTCGGCAAGCTGCCGCGCGACAAGGCCGACGCCATCATGGCCGCCGCCGAGGAAGTGCTGGAAGGACGCCACCCGGAGGAATTCCCCCTGTCCGTCTGGCAGACCGGTTCGGGTACCCAGAGCAACATGAACATGAACGAGGTGCTGGCCAACCGCGGCTCCGAGCTGCTGCAGGGCGAACGCGGCGAGGCGCGCCTGCTGCACCCGAACGACCACGTCAACATGGGGCAGTCCTCGAACGACATCTTCCCCACCGCCATGCACGTGGCGGCGGCGATTGCCGTGGCGAAGGACGTGCTGCCTGCGCTGGCGCGCCTGCGCGGCACCCTGGAGATCAAGTCGCGCGACTTCGCCGACATCGTCAAGATCGGGCGCACCCACCTGCAGGACGCCACGCCGCTGACCCTGGGCCAGGAATTTTCCGGCTACGTCGCCCAGCTCGAATTCGCCGAAACCGCCATCAAGGCTTCCCTGCCCGGCCTGTTGTCGCTGGCGGCCGGCGGCACGGCGGTCGGCACCGGGCTGAATGCACACCCGGAGTTCGCCCCGCGCATTGCCGCCGAACTGGGTTCGCGCACCGGGCTGTCCTTCAAGAGCGCACCGAACAAGTTCGCGGCGCTGGCCGGGCACGACGCCCTGGTGTCCAGCCACGGTGCGCTCAAGACGCTCGCCACCGCGCTCATGAAGATCGCCAACGACGTGCGCTGGATGGCGTCAGGCCCGCGCTCGGGCCTGGGCGAAATCACGATTCCCGAGAACGAACCGGGCAGCTCGATCATGCCGGGCAAGGTGAATCCGACCCAGTGCGAAGCGCTGACGATGTTGTGCTGCCAGGTGTTCGGCAACGACGTCGCCCTGACCATCGGCGCCTCGCAGGGCAACTTCGAGCTCAACGTGTTCAAGCCCATGATCGCGCACAACTTCCTGCAAAGCGCGCGGCTGCTGGCCGACGGCATGCGCTCCTTCGACGAGCACTGCGCGAAAGGAATCGAGCCGAACCGCGCGCGCATCGGTGAGCTGATGGAACGCTCCCTCATGCTGGTCACCGCGCTCGCACCGCACATCGGGTATGATGCCGCCGCGCGCATTGCCAAGCATGCGCAGCACGAAGGCATCACGCTGCGCGAGGCGGCCCTGCAATCGGGGCTGGTCAGCGGGGAACAGTTCAACCAGTGGATCGTTCCGATCGACATGACGCGGCCGGAACAGGCGTGAGCGCCGGGGCGTTGGCGCCGCGGCTGCGTTGACGCGGTCGCCTGCGCGACGGCCTGCCGGGCTCGTCGCCCGGCCCCTACCGTGCGCCCAACAATTTTTCCCGAGGATAGTATGCAAAAGACAACTTTCGAACTGACATCCGAGTTCGTCGAGCTCAACCAGCTGTTGAAACTGGTGGGCCTGGTGGACAGCGGCGGCGCCGGCAAGAACATGGTGGCCAGCGGCGCGGTGTCGGTCGATGGCAAGCAGGAGCTGCGCAAGACGGCAAAGATTCGCTCCGGACAGACCGTGACCGTAGGCGACGTGCGCATCTCCGTGCAGTAGGCGGGACTGCCGGGCTGAGCCGCGCACGTTTGCGCGCAGACAAACGCGACCGGTAGTCCTTGTGTAAATTTTAAGACGTGATCAACCGGCTTAAGGTGACGGCAATGGAAACCCCGGAAGAAAACCCGCAAACGCAGGAACGGCTGATCGGCGATCTGCGCCTCGTGATCGAGAACGCGGAAGAGCTGCTGAAAAACACCGATCAGTACACAAGCGTGCTGTACCAGAACGCGCGCGCCAAGCTCGCCATGGCGCTCAACGCGGCCAATGAAGAGCTCGAACGCTTCGAGGACGCCCAGCTCAATCGCATGATGGAAGCGACCCGGCTGGCCAACGAGCGCTACGCTGACCTGACCGGCGAGGCCCGCATCCTGCGCGCTTTCCATTGAGCTCGAGCGGCGCCGTCAGGCGCCGCATTTCGCACATCTCGATTAAAGTCATTTCTCCAGCGTACGCACGGCCAGGCCGCTGCCGTCTCATCTTCCCTTTGAAGTCATCATCGTGTTGCCGCACCCATCGGGTATGCCACGACGCGAAAGACCGGGTGCGCACACATGCGCACCCTACGCTGTTACCCCGCCCGCTCAGGCAGTCGTGTTGATCTTGTTGCCCAGGTGCGCAGGCAGGTTCTGCACGGGCGGCGGCGGCGCGATGCCGTCGAGGATCTGCGTGGCCATCGATTTCTGCATGTCCTGCTGCTTCTTCAGCATGGCGATGGCGACTTCCTGCTTGTTGCCGGTTTCGGCGATGGTGGTAGATAACTTGGTAATGCCGAGGACGTCCATTCCGGTCTCCTGAAAAAGGTTTATCCTCCATTAACGACTTAATTTCCGGAAACTTTAGTCTGTATTTCCATCCACTCCGTGAGCCAGGTCAGCACGGCCTCGGGCGCATTCAGGTCCAGCCAGGCCGGGCCCGGCGCATCCGTCGGGCGCGGCGCATCGGACGCGACCGCCACCACCAGGGGATCGCCGGCGTACAGGGGCGCGCGCCCGAGCGCTGGACGATAGACCTCGAGCTTGGGTAGCGGCTCCCACTTGTAGCCTTCGACCAGCGTCAGGTCGGCCGGCGCAAGGCGCGCGATCTGCTCGCGCAGCGGCGGCTCGTCCTCGCCGCGCAATTCGCGCAGGATCGCATAGCGGTAGGGGGACGCGATCATCACCTCGGCCGCGCCGGCCATGCGCAGGCGCGCACTGTCCTTGCGCGGCGGTTCGAGTTCGATGTCGTGGTGGCTGTGCTTGACGATGTTCACGCGCAGCCCGCGCGCGGCCAGGCGCGACACGAGGAATTCGAGCAGGGTCGTCTTGCCGCTGCCCGACCAGCCGACCACTGCCAGGACCGGACCGGGCGCGGAATCAGTAGCCGACACGGTAGCGGGTGCCCCGGTAATTCATCACCGCATGTTTCGGCATCAGGCGTTCCAGCACCAGGCCCGGCGCCAGTTCTTCGCCCTCGCGGCGCAGCATTTTGTCGACCAGCAGCAGGCGCTCCGAAGGATTCGGCGAATAGATGTAGCCGCCGACGCTGACCTTCGGCACCTCCCGCTGGATGGCTTCCGGCAGCTGCTGCAGGGTACGCAGGCTTTCCTCGGCAATCGGCTCGGGGGCACGCGCGACCGGCGGCGCTTCCGCGACGCGCTCGGGTGCGGGCAGGTAGACCGCTTGCGGCACGCTCTCCTGCGAGGCCATGGCCGGCGCGGCCTGTGCCGCTGGCGCGCGCGGCGTCGGAGCAGGCGTACGCGGCGCGGCCGGCGTTGCCGCAGCCGCCGGCGCAGATGCCGGCGCTGGAGCCGGGACCCCGGCAGGAGCGGATTCGCGCATGGCCGCAGGCGGAGGCGCCTGCCGGGCCGGGGTTGCCGGCGCGGGCGCCGTTGCGGCCGGCGCTGCGCTGGGTTCTGCAGCCGGGGCAGCCGGTTCCGGCGGTGCCGTCACGGCAGGCACGGCCTCGGCCGGCGCCACTGCGGCAGGCACGGCTGGCGTGGTGGCGGCTCCCTGGCCGTTTTGCGCCAGCACGGCCTGCTCTCCTGCTCCTGGCGCCTGTCCACGCCAGGCCAGTGCGGCCAGCGCGCCGGCGACCAGCACGCCGGCCGCAAGGCCGATCAGCAGCGGCTTGCGATTCGCCTGCGGCGCCCGCGCGGGCAGCGGGATGGCCGCCGGCGTATGGATGCCGGGCGCGTTGCCCAGCTGGCGTTCGGCTTGCGCCTTCTTGAGTGCTTCGAGAATGTACGACATCTTATTGTCCCGTCCCGGCGGCGGCGAGCAGGCGCGGCTCTTCCACCCCGGTCAACTGGTTGAGGCGCATGTAGGTGCGCGGACCGGCCACGCCGTCCGGCGCCAGGCCTTGTTGCTGCTGGAAGGCGCGCAGCCCTTGCTGGATGCGCGTGTTGAACGGCTGCGAATTCGGCTGAAATGCCGCCGGCGCCCCGCTGCGGCCGATCTGCGCAAGGCGCGCGGCGATCCAGTCCACATCCGGGCCCTGGTCGCCCAGCGCCAGCTGGTCGCGAAAGCTCCGCGGCATTTTCCAGAAAGTCGTGTATTCGCCGGTGAAATGCGGCGCCAGCGTGGCCAGGTCGACCCGTTCGCGCCCGCGTCCGGTGTCGAGCGTCACGCCCTGCCCGTCCATGCCGACCAGCACCGCGTAGCGCGTGGCCGTCCCCTTGCGCAGGGTGATAACGGCCGGGCGGTCGAGCTGGCGCAGTTCGTAGAGGCCGCCCCGGCCCTGGTGGCAACGCAGGTCGATCCGGTACGCAACCTGGCAGGGATCGCCGTCGGGCAGCGCACGGCCCCAGCGCGGCGCCAGCGCGCGCAGTGCGGACGCCTCGTCGGCGCGGCCAAGCGGCAATACGTCGCGTGCGCCGGCCGGCGCCGGCTGCGCTGCGGGAAGGCTGGCGCGCTTGATCGCGGCCGCCGGGCCCTGCGCGCCCTGGACGCGATCAGCCTGTGCCGGACCCGCCGCGGACTGCGCCGGCGCTGCGGATTCTCCCGCATGCGGCAGCACCTGCCATGCGGCGGCCGCGCTGAGCGCCGCGCCGGCCAGCACGCCGCCTGCCACCAGCGGCCAGCGCGGCGCGCGCACGGGCGCCGCCTGCTCGCTCGCGAAGACCTCGGCCGCGGCCGTACGGACGATGGTGCGCGTGACTTCGCGGCTGTTCTCGACATAGGCGCCCAGCAGTGCACGGTCGCACACCAGGTTGATGCGGCGCGGCACGCCGCCGGTCAGCTTGTGCACGAGCGGCACGACCACGGGCGGGAATACCGGCGCCCCCTGCGCGCCCGCGACCGCCATGCGGTGCGCGATGTAGGCGCCGGTCTCGGGCTCGGACAGCGGTCCAAGGTGATAACGCGCGATCACGCGCTGGGCCAGTTGCTCCAGTTCCGGACGCGCCAGCATGGTGCGCAGCTCGGGCTGGCCGATCAGGATGATCTGCAGCAGCTTGCGCTCGCTGGTCTCGAGATTCGTCAGCAGGCGCAGCTGCTCGAGCACCTCCGGCGCCAGGTTCTGGGCCTCGTCGATGACGAGCACGTTGTTGCGCCCCTGGGCGTGCGATTCCAGCAGGCAGGCATTGATGGCGTCGACGTAGGCCTTGATCCCGGCCTGGCCCGCCAGCGGCGCAATACCGAACTCCTCGCACACCGATTCCAGCAATTCGCCGACGGTCAGCTTCGGATTGAAGATATAGGCAAGGCGGCAGTTGTCGGGGATTTGCTCGATGAAGCAGCGGCAGACGGTGGTCTTGCCGGCGCCGATCTCGCCCGTCAGCAGCACGAAGCCGCCGCCGCTGTCGATCCCGTACAGCAGGTGCGCCAGCGCCTCGCGGTGGCGTTCGCTCATGAACAGGTAGCGCGGATCGGGCGCGATCGAGAACGGCGCCTGCTTCAGGCTGAAGTAGTTGTTGTACATGGACGAGTCTAACGGGAGGGCGGCAAGGGTTTGTACCTCGCGCAGTATATTTTGGATTTGCCGTTGTGATAAGCGATGACGCTGCCCGGGTTCGATCTCCTCAACGGGAAGGCCGAGGCATCGGCAGCCGGATGGCGCAGCCCGGCACTGGCGCGGATCGCTTCCTCCAGCTCTTCCGGCGTGCTGTCGAGCACGGCAGCGACGAACACCCAGGGGTCGGTGTCGTCGCTGACCATCACCTCGAGCACGGGCTTGCCCCACAGCGTGGCCTCGCCCTTGAACCAGTACGCCCCGCCCTCGTGCTTGTAGGCCGGGCCGAAGGCGGTGGTGAGGTAAGCGTGAAAATACGCGTTGTCCAGATGGCTTCGGCACAACAGCGCGCTGCCGACGACCGGCCCGAAGGTCGAAGGTGCCGCGTGGGCGCAGGCACAGGCCAGCGCCAGCGCGCCGGCTGTGACGGCGCCGCGCAGCCGCAGCCTCACAGCTTCGACAGCCAGTCGCGGTTGGCGGCGATCTTCGCCTTGGCCGAGGCCGGCAAAGCTTCGTAACAGCCGGGATGCTGCTTGAGCGCGTGCTCGCGGACCTCTTTCTCGAGGCCGTTCACAATGAACACGTAGACGGTGGCACCTTCGCTGTTCTTGCGCGTGCCCATGTAGCGAATCACTGGTTTCTCCTTACTCGACGCCCGGCGGCGGCACAAACGCGGGCCGCCGCCGGAAACCGCATTATGACACCAGCGGCCGCGGCCGGCAGCGTGAGGGCGCCCCGGGGTGCTCCGGTGCGGCCCGGGACGCTTCGCCCCACGGTCCGCCGCGCGAAACTGTTGTGTTCGAGCCACGCCCGGGTCGCTTGCCGCTTGCGCTGCGTCACGACCGGCACACCGCTCATCGACGTCTTCGACGCTTGATACCGCTATTTTGCACGTCCGTCGGTTGCCCGGCGCGAGGCATTGCGCTTTGCCCTATCGTAGGACGCGTAGAACTTCCGATTACACAACAAGCGACGTGGCGCTGGCCAAGGTGACCGATACCCTCGACGCCTCACTGCAGGGCTCGGGCACCCTGCAGGCGCGCGGCCTGACTGTGCGCCAGACCGACATCAGCGTGCGCGGGCCTGGCAGCGGCAGGTGGAGTGATATAGAAATCTTGTCAGAAGATAATGGTGCTGTTGAACGCATCGAGTAGTTCGACCGGTGTAACGCGTGGAGTCAGGACTCCACGCGTTTACAACGCCGACACAATCGCACAGCGCTTGAAATCTGTACATCCAACTCATCCATACCACTTCAATCACATGCCATACCAGTTAGATACCTGTTGACAAGCCGGGACCGCCTCCCTATAGTGCCCTGACCTCCTTCCGGCACCCATTTCCCATGATCGAATACCTCATCGGCGTCGACGGCGGCGGCACCGGCACCCGCGTGCGCCTGGCCCGTCCCAGCGGCGAAGAACTCGCGCAAACCACGGCCGGACCCTCCGCCCTCTCCCACGGCGTCCCGCATGCCTGGACCACCATCCTCGGCGCCATCGGCGAGGCCTGCGCCGTGGCCGACATCGGCTCGCCGCCCCTGTCCTCGATGGCGATCGGCCTGGGCCTGGCGGGCGTCCACAACAAGGACTGGGCCGCGCAGTTCGTGGCGAGCGATCCCGGCTTCGCCGCCCTCGTGCTCGACACCGACGGCTTCACGACCCTGATGGGCGCCCACGGCGGCAAGCCGGGCGCGATCGTCGCGATCGGCACCGGCAGCGTCGGCGAAGCGATGCTGGAAGACGGCACCAAGGTCGAAGTCGGCGGCTGGGGCTTCCCGGCCGGCGACGAAGCCAGCGGCGCCTGGATGGGCCTGCGCGCCCTGAACCACATCGAGCAGGTGCTCGACGGCCGCGCCGAAGGCGGCGCGTTCGCGCGCGAGGTGATCGAGGCCTGCGGCGGCGAGCGCGACGCCGTCCAGATCTGGCTCGGCCGCGCCAACCAGACGGCCTACGCCAGCCTGGCGCGCTTCGTCGTCCTGCACGGCGAGACCGACCCGGTCGCACGCGCCATCCTGGAGCACGCCGGACACGAAGTGGCCGGCATCGCCAATGCCCTCGACCGCAGCCGCACGCTGCCCCTCGCCCTGTGCGGCGGCCTGGGCGAGGTGCTGCTGGCTTACCTGCCGCCGGACACGCGGGCGCGCTGCGTGCCGCCCCAGGGCGACTCCGCGCGCGGCGCCCTCTTCATGATCGAACGCCACCTGGAAAGCATCGCCCAATGAAAGGCAATATCCTCACCCCCGAAGGCTGGATCCACGGCGAACTGCACTTCAAAACCACGATCGACGCCATCGACGGCAAGTCGGTCGACCCGGAAGCGAACGGCGACGATTTCATCCTCCCCGGCTTCATCGACGTGCACGTGCACGGCGGCGCCGGCCGCGACATGATGGAAGGCGGCGATGCGCCCCACGTGATCGCCGCCCTGCACGCGAAGC
The DNA here is from genome assembly GCA_039649125.1 of Massilia sp. Classification (GTDB taxonomy): domain Bacteria; phylum Pseudomonadota; class Gammaproteobacteria; order Burkholderiales; family Burkholderiaceae_D; genus Telluria. The sequence continues at coordinate 11,596 of JBBWZO010000246.1, forward strand.
ACGGCACCACCAGCCTGCTCGCCACCACCATGACCGCGCCGCCGGAAGACATCGAGCGCGCATTGACCGCCATCGGCGCGGCCGTTGAAGCGCGCGGCAGGAACGAAGCGCGCATCCTCGGCGTGCACCTGGAAGGCCCGTACATCAACTCGGCCAAGCTGGGCGCCCAGCCGCCGTTTGCGAAAGAAGCGACGCTGGCCGAGGTAGAAGCTTACAAGCGCCTGGCGCCGATGCGCGTGATCACGGTGGCGCCCGAGATCCATGGTCACCTGGACCTGGTGCGCGCACTGGCCGATGCGGGCATCCGCGTCCAGGTCGGCCACACCAGCGGCTCCTACGAGGATGGCCTGGCGGCCCTCGAACACGGCGCGGCCGGCTTCACCCACCTGTTCAACGCCATGCCGGGCCTGCACCACCGCGAGCCGGGCATGGTCGGCGCCGCGCTGGCGCACGCCGAATACGCCGAGATTATCCCCGACCTGCTGCACGTGCACCCGGGCGCGATCAAGGTGGCGCTGCGCTCGATCCCGCACCTGTTCTGCGTCACCGATTCCACCGCGGCCGCCGGCATGCCCGACGGCGAATACATGCTGGGGCGCCAGGTCGTCCACAAGTGCATGGGCGGCGTGCGCCTGGCCGACGGCACCCTGGCCGGCTCCACGCTGACCATGGACCAGGCCCTGCGCAACCTCGTGAAAATCGGCCTGCCGCTGGCGGAGGCCTCGCGCCGCGTCTCGACCAATGCCGCCGACTACCTCGGCGAAACCCGGCGCGGGCGCCTGGCCCCGGGCTGCCATGCCGACATCGTGGTGCTCGACCGTGACCTGAATATCAAAGCTGTCTATATCGAAGGAGATTTGTTGTGACCTCGCAGGTAACTTCCCTCATGCTGCAAGAAGCCATGTCCGCCGGCGATTGCGTCGCCCTGCAATTGACCCAGGACGTGGAGCGCTACGCCGAACTCGGGCGCACGCTGAGGTCGACCAATTTCCACAGCGCCGTCACGGTCGCGCGCGGCAGCTCGGACCATGCGTCGAGCTATGTCGCCTACCTGATCATGTCGCGCCTGGGGCGCCTCGTCACCTCGCTGCCGATGTCGCTCATCACGCTGTATAAATCGCCGCTGGTGACGCGCGACACGCTGGCGATCTCGATTTCGCAATCGGGCCAGAGCCCGGACGTGGTCGAACCGATCCGCTATTTCCGCGACGGCGGCGCCACCACCGTCGCCCTGGTCAACGATGCCGAATCGCCGCTGGCGCAGGCGGCCGACTGGGCCATGCCGCTGCATGCAGGTAAAGAGCAGAGCGTGGCCGCGACCAAGAGCTTCATCACCAGCCTGGTCGCCGGCGCGCGCCTGGTCGCCGAATGGCAGGACGACGCCGGACTGAAGGCGGGCCTGGCGGCGCTTCCGGACGACCTTCGGCGTGCTTCGCAGGCCGACTGGTCGTCTGCGATTCCTGTGCTGGCCCCGGCGCGCAACATCATGGTCGTCGGCCGCGGCATCAGCTTCCCGGTCGCGCTGGAAGCGGCCCTGAAGTTCAAGGAAACCTCGGCCCTGCAGGCCGAAGCCTTCTCCGGCGCCGAGATCAAGCACGGCCCGATGGCGCTGATCGAGGACGGCTACCCGCTGCTGATCTTCGCCACCCGCGGCCCGGCGCAGGCCGGCCTGGTCGCCCTGGCCGCCGAGATGCGCGGACGCGGCGCGCGCGTGCTGCTGGCCGCGCCGGCGGACGTGCCCGAGCGCGACCTGACGCTGCCGGTCGCCGCCACGCCCGACCTCGACCCGATCGTCGCGATCCAGGCCTTCTACGTGATGGCGGCGAACCTGTCGAAGGCGCGCGGACTCGACCCGGACCGCCCGCGCCACCTGAGCAAAGTCACGAAGACCAATTAAGCCAACCGGGACCGCCGTAATGCACATGGACGAACTGAGCATGAACCAATTCCGGACACTCGCCGGCCAGCTGATCATGGTGCGCCTGTTCGGCACCGAACTGGACGAAGACACGGCCGCCTTCCTGGCCGCGAACCGGGTGCGCGGCGCCTGCCTGTTCCGCCAGAACATGACGGATGCAGGGCAGCTGACCCGCTTCACCGCTGCCCTGCGCGCCGTGATGGGCCCGCAGGCGCTGATCGCGCTCGACCAGGAAGGCGGCGCTGTGGTGCGCTCGACCTGGGTGCCGGCACCGCCCTCGGCCATGGCGCTCGGCGCCGCCAACGACCCGGAGCTGGCGCGCGAAGTCGGCGCTGCAGTGGCCCGCGCGGTACGTTCGCTCGGCTTCAACTGGAATTTCGCGCCGGTCCTCGACCTGAACAACAACCCGCACAACCCGGTGATCGCCGAACGCTCCTTCGGGGCGGATCCGGAGACGGCCACCCGCATCGCCCTGGCCTGGATGGAAGGCAGCGAGTCCGAGGGCGTGGCCTGCTGCGTCAAGCACTTCCCGGGCCACGGCGACACCCACGTCGACTCGCACCGCGCGCTGCCCACCGTCGACAAGTCGATTGAAGAACTGGAGCGATTCGAATTCGCTCCGTTCCGTATGGCTGCGCAGGGAGAAAAGGCGGCGCCCGCCATGATGACCGCGCACATCGTGTACCCGGCACTGGACCCCGAGTATCCGGCCACCATGTCGCGTCCCATCCTGACGGGCATCCTGCGTGAAAAGTGGAACTACCGGGGCGTGGTGATCACCGACGGCATGGACATGCATGCGATCGCGCACCGCTACGGCGCCGGCCAGGCGGCCGTGCGCGCGCTGGTGGCCGGCGCCGACATGGTGATGGCGATCGGTTCGCGCGAGACGCAGGAAGAAACGATCGCCGCGATTGCCGCCGCGATCGCCTCGGGCGAGCTGCCGATGCCGGAAGTCGAAGCGCGCCTGGCACGCCTGGGCAGGCTGGCGGACGCCCATCCCGCAGGGGCCACGGCGCGCCCTGCCGCCGCCGTCGCCGCCGGCAGCCCGGATGTGCTGGCAGGCGACGCCCCCGGCGCCGACGAAGCCCCGATCTACACCACCGACCTGGAAGACCGCGAACTGATGGCGCGTGCCTGGCGGCGCGGCCTGAGTGCGCGCGGGCCGGTGCGCCGTCCGGCGGGCGGCCGCGTGCGCCTGGTGGCGCGCCAGGATGTAGTGAGCGACGGCGTGTCGGAGGCAGGCGTGCCGGCAGCCGCGATTGCCGCCTCGCTGGCCCGGCTCTACGACGTCGAGCTGGTGACCTTTGCCGACGCGGAAAGCTTCGACTGGAGCGTGCTGCCGCAGGACGGCCGCTTCACGATCCTGGCCTCGACCTCGCGCCGCCGCTACGGCCCCCATGCCCGCGAGACCTGGCGCCCGGACCTGCACCTGGCCCTGTGGAACCCCTACCAGGCGCTCGACTTCGACGCCCCTGCCCTGATGACCTATGGTTTCGCCGCCCCGGCGCTGGCCGCCGTGAATGCCTGGCTGGCCGGCGAGATCGAAGCCGAAGGCCACTGCCCGGTGCCGGGCTTTTGATGCCTGCCGAACGCTCGCCGAAGAGGCGCTGAATACCCGGCGTTACAGCAGTCATCGCGCAGCGCATGCGCGGTAACGGTATGTAACCACCTCACCCGTACGGCCGGGCCTGCGGCACAATTGCGCCGCAGGGTCCCCTGCATTTATGGGACAATGCGCGTTTGCACAAGCTTGGCAAAACTGCCATCATGCCGCGGATTCGAACCGCTTATTTGAACCGCTCATCTTTTTAGAAGGATCATTCATGTCCCATTTCCGCCTTGCTCGCCTTTGCCTGCTGCTGGCAGCCGTCGGCCTGAACACCGCGCCTGCCCTGATGACGAGCGCTCATGCGCAGCAAGCCGACGCCGCCGCAAAGCAGAACACCGTGCGTCCGGAGCTGGCCAAGCTGCTCGACCCGGCACAGATCCAGCCCCTGCTTAGCGCCAAGAATTTCACGGAGCTGCAGAACCGTATCAGCCAGGCCGAGGCACTGCCGAACAAGACGCCTTACGAGACGTATGTCGTCACGCGCATGAAGATGGTGCACGCTTCCCTCAGCGGCAATGACGCCGTCTTCCTGGCGTCGGCCGAGCAGGTGATCCAGTCCGGCTTCGAGGCGAAAGACATGCAGCCCAAGCTGGTGCTGGCGATGGCCGACACCCAATACAAGGCCAAGAATTATGGCGCCGCCGTGGAACAGCTCAAGCGCTACGAATCGATGGGCGGCGACATGAGCACTGCCCGTCCGCTGCTGGTGCGTGCCCAGTACCTGAACAAGGACTACGCCGGCGCCAAGACCCAGCTGCAGCAGGTGATCGCCGACACCGAAAAGGCCGGCAAGACCCCGACCCAGGAAGACCTGAAGCTGCTGCTGAGCGCGGCCAACGAGACCAAGGACACCGCCACCTACGAGAGCGCCGTCCAGAAGATGGTCTCCTACTATCCGAGCGACGAGATGTGGAACGAAATGATCCGCGTCGGCGTGATCCGCAAGCCGGGCTTCGACCAGAACAACTACCTGCCGGTGCTGCGCCTGATCTTCGCCTCGACCAAGACCATGCGCGAGGAAGACTACGTCGACCTGGCCGAAACCGCGCTGCGCGACGGTTTCCCGACCGAGGCGAAGAACGTGCTGGACGCGGGCTATGCCGCCGGCGTGCTGGGCAAGGGCGCGAATGCCAAGGCCCACAACACCCTGCGCGACCGCGCCAACAAGAGCGCCGCCGACGATGCGAAGAACATCGCCAGCGGCGAAGCCTCGGCCGCCAAGGCGAAGACCGGCGCCGGCCTGGTCAACCTGGGCTGGGCCTACTCGACGATGGGCCAGCACGACAAGGGTATCGGCTTCATCCAGCAGGGTATCGCCAAGGGCGGCCTGAAGCAGCCTGACGAAGCGAAGATTCGCCTCGCCGCGGCCCAGGCCAGGGCCGGCCGTACAGCCGAAGCGATCAAGACCTTCGAGAGCGTGAAAGCCGGCGGCGGCCTGTCCGACGTCGCACGCGTCTGGGCCATGAGCCTGCGCCAGCCTGCCGCTGCCGGCGGCGCGGCGACCGCGTCGGCCCAGTAAGCAGGGAATCGGATCAGTATCAAGCGACCGTGAAAAGCGGGCGGGCGCCATGTGCGCCGCCCGCTTTTTTTTCGACTTGTGCAGGCCGACGGATCCGACGGCCCCTGGCCCGCGCTGCCCACTGGACCGAATCGTCCGAACGTCCAGGCTGCGGCCGCACAATCCAGCTTGAACACGCGCCGGATAATGGGATCTAACGTGGAGCTGAGGCCACGGGCAAATGTCAGCTATGCAGCTGCCGGCCAAATAAGGGAGGCGCACATGGATATCCTGGACCCGGCCAAGACCACCACAGACATCGCGTCCCAGCTCGGCGTCCTCGACGCCGTCAAGAAGAAGCTTGCGACCGGACTACCGCCGCGACGTTGGGTTCTTGTACGCGCTGGAAGGAGGCGCCGCCTGGGCCAAGGCGAGTGCGGCACGTGGACACTGCGGCAAGATCGGCAACATCTACGACCAATATCTCAACCCATGGTTCAAGCGGGTCACCAAGCTGGACGATATGGAGAGAAAGGCGCTGGAGCAACTCTTCATTGAGTTGCGGAACACGGACAACGCGATGGTCAGCCTGAGCGAACAGTCCTCAATGTGGTTGGCGGAATCCGCCCGGCAGGTGCTTGACCACGTGGGGAACAGCGAGATCGATGAAGCCAATAACACCATCGCACGGACCCGAAAGCAGATTCTGCCTGTGCGAAGGAGCTTGTCGCACACGCCGGCATCGCTTCACAAATTGGAAGCCGACTTCATTGACATGAGTGGAGTCGCATAGGCGGCCTCGCCAATCTGGGTGGCAATGACGTCGACGTCCGCGAGCGCCAGCATCCGGACGGTGCCGGGATACCGCTTCGCCTCAGATCGCGGTAAAGCCGCCGTCGACCGTCAGCTCGTGGCCGGTGACAAACGACGCGCCTTCGGAGCACAGCCACAACACCGCATTGGCCACCTCGGCCGGTTCGGCGAAGCGCCCCATCGGGTGGGCGGCGCGCAGCTTCTTGTCGAGCGCCGGTTCGCCGGCGATCGCGCGCGCCAGCATCGGCGTGCGCACCGCGCCCGGACACACGGCATTGACGCGGATGCCTTCCTTCGCGTACTCGAGCGCGGCGCTGCGGGTCAGGCCCGCCACCGCGTGCTTGCTGGCGGCGTAGACCGACTGCGCCGGCGCGCCGACCTGGCCGTAGGCCGACGAGATGTTGACGATCGCGCCGCCTCCCGCCTTGGCCATCTGCCGGATCTGGTACTTCATCGAGAGCCAGACGCCTTTCACGTTGACGTCCATGATGCGGTCGAAGCCCTCGTCCTCGATGTCCGCCAGGCGCGCGCCGTTGTCCTGCACGCCCGCGCAATTGACGGCGCAGTCGAGCCGTCCATAGTGGTGCACGGTCTTGTCGACCAGCGCGGCGACGTCCGGGGCGCGGGTCACGTTGACCGGCACGAACAGCGCCTTGCCGCCCTGCTGGACAATGGTGGCCGCCGTGGCATGCCCGCCGTCCACCGAGACATCGGCCACGACGACCGCCGCCCCCGCGCGGCCGAACGCCAGTGCCACCGCGCGGCCAATGCCGCCGGCCGCGCCGGTGACCAGCACGACCTTGCCGGCGAACGCGGTGGTGATCGGGTCCTGCTTCGAATCCTGCTTCGGCGCGCGCTTCGCGTCCAGTTTGATACTTCCCTTCATGTACGACTGCTCCTGATGCTTTGACGATACTTTAGCGATGCTCAAGGGCAACATGATAGCGGGACGGCGCGCAATCGCCAAATGCAGGCGCGCCGTTCAGGGACAGGTGTTGCATCAGGGCGCCGCTTTCGCCTTGCCCTGGTCGCCGGCGATCACCACGGACAGTTTTGCCGGGTCGATCGCCTGCCGGAAGGCCGCGTTCAGCTGGGGCAGCGTGACGGCCATGAGCTTGTCCTCGAACTGGCGCGACCACGCATAGGTGCGGTCGCGGTACAGGTAGGCGGTCCAGCCGGCGGCCAGGGCGCCATCCTCGGCGCGGGTCTGCTGGCGCTGCTGCATCAGGCCCGATTTCGCGCCGGCCAGCTCGGCGGCGGTGAAGCCGCCCTTCACGGCCCGTGCCAGTTCCTCGCGCACGGCGGCGTCCAGGCGCTGCAGGTTCTGGGGCGCGGCGACGGCGCTGATGCCGAACGCCCCTGCCCGGTCCAGGTCGCCCGCGTCGAGCTGCGAACCGCCGCCGTAGGACAGGCCGTCCTTCTGGCGGATGCGGTCCATCAGGCGCGAGCGCAGCCCGCCCTCGCCGAAGATGTAATTGGCCAGCATCAGCGCCGGGTAATCGGCGTCGTCGATGTTCAGGTCGAGGTTCAGGCGTGCCGTATAAAAACCGTTTTCCTTGTCCGGCGTATCGAGCGTCTGCTTCGTGGGCGCGACCTCGGCATGGCGGCGCAGCACCGGAGCCACGTTGGCCGCCGCGCGCCAGTGGCCGAACAGCTCTTCCACCAGCGGCGCGATGGCGGCGGCGTCGAAATCGCCGACGATCGCCATCTCGGCCGGCACCGTGCCGTAGAACTCGCGGTGGAAGGCGCGCAGCTCTTCCAGGGTGGCTGCCTGGAGCTCGACCATGTCCTCGTCGTAGCTGTTCGCGTGGCGCACGTCCCCCTTCGGATAGAGGTCGAAATGCCGGGCCAGCGCGCGCGCGGCCACGGCCTGCGGCTCGGCGCGGCTCGCTTCCAGGCCGACCAGCGACTGGCGCCGCAGCTGCTCGAATTCGGCTTGCGGGAAGGCCGGCTCCTTCAGCACATGGGCGATCAGGCGCAGGGCGTCGGCCAGGTGCTCCCGCGTAGTCTGGAAGTGGGTCAGACCGCCGGCGATCTTCAGGCGGTCGAACTCGTCGGCCAGCTGCTCGCGCGTGTAGCGGCTGGTGCCGCGCACCAGCATGGCGGCGGTCAGCTCGGGCACGGCGCCCTTGCCGAACAAATTCTTCTCGTCGCCCATGTGCTGGCGCAGGTTCACCGTCACCGCTTCGCCGCGGTTCTTCTTCGGCAGCAGGGCCAGCTTGACGCCGCCGGCTTTCGTCAGCTGCGTACGCTTCAGGATGTTTTCCTGGGTCGGCTCGAAGTCTTCGGCCACCCGGGTCGAGACTTCCGGCTTGAAGTTTTTCAGGATGCTCTGGACGCTCGGCGCCGGCGGGATCACGGCGCGCTGTGGCGACTCCTCGGGCACGAAGATGCCGGTGACGCGGTTGTCGCGCGTGAAGTAGCGCTTCGAGGCGGCGGCCACCTCGGCGGACGTGATCGTCTTAATGCGCTCGCGGCCGGTGAAGAACAGGCGCCAGTCGCCCAGCGCGATGGTTTCCGACAGCGCTACGCCGACCCGCTGTGGATCGTTCAGGCTACGCTCCATCTCGTTTTCGTAGATGCGGCGCACGCGCGCCATTTCCTCTTCCGTCGGCGGCCGGGTCGCGAAGGTCTCGACTGCTTCGGTCAGCGCCGCACGCACCGGTTCGATCGGATCGCCCCTCTTAACGACCGCGCCGACGTACTGCAGGCCGGGCGCATACCCGGTTTCGCCAAAGGTGAACACCTGGCTCGCCTTGCCGGTTTCGACCAGGCTTTTATGCAGGCGCCCGCTGGGCACGTCGCCCAGGATGCTCGAGGCGAAGGCCATCACGTCGCTGTCGTCGTGCACGGCGGATGGCACCTTATAGCCGAGCATGACGATCTGGACGTCGCCCTGGCGCCGCACCGCGAAGCTGCGCTCGCCATCCTGGGTCGGCTCGACCGTCCAGAACGCGGGCAGCTTTCGCTTCGGTTTCGGGATCGCCCCGAACAGGCGGCTGATCTTCGCCAGCGTGGTATCGGGGTTGAACTTGCCGGCCACCAGCAGCACCGCATTGTCGGGCTGGTAATAGGTGCGGTAGAAGGCCTGCAGGTTGGCGATCCTGACGTTCTCGATGTCGCTGCGGTTGCCGATGGTCGAGCGGCCATAGCTGTGCCAGTCGTAGGCCACGCTCTGCATGCGCTTGACGAGCACGCTCGATGGCGAATTCTCCCCGCTTTCGAACTCGTTGCGCACGACCGTCATCTCGGCGTCCAGGTCTTTCTGCGCGATGAAGGAAGCGGTCATCCGGTCCGCTTCCATCTGCAGCGCCCAGTCGAGGTTCTCCTGGGATGCCTGGAACACTTCGTAATAATTGGTGCGGTCGAGCGAGGTGGTGCCGTTGAACTCCATCCCGCGGTCGGCGAACTGGCGCGTGATGTCGGGATTCTTCTTCGAGCCCTTGAACAGCAGGTGCTCGAGCAGGTGGGCCATGCCGGTTTCGCCGTAGTTCTCGTGGCGCGAGCCGACCAGGTAAGTCACGTTCACGGTGATGGTAGGACGCGAGGAATCGGGAAACAGCAGCACCTTCAGGCCGTTGGCGAGGTGGTACTCGGTGATGCCCTCGACCGAGGCCCCCAGCGCTACGCCTTTCGGCAAGGGCGCCGCGGCAAATGCTCCCCCGGCGGCGCCAGTGGCGAGGAAGGCGAAAGCGCCGGCGACCAGGTGCGCGGGCAGGCCCTGCTTGAAACGCGTCAAAATCATGTCATCCCGTCAGTTCTGCGTCCATGGACGCGCATGCGCCGGGGCGTCGGCGCGCCAACGGCGATGGTAACAGATGGTCGACGGGGAAGATGCCGCCACGCACGAATACGGTGCGGCCGTGCGCGGCGGGCAGGTGCTGCTTAATGCCGCGCGCGCCGCTCGTGCGCCTGCTGGCTGCCGCTGATGCGCGACAGGTCGCCCATTTCCTCGGCCAGGAATTCGAGCAGGTCGTCGGCACTGACGATGCCGGCCAGTGCGCCGCTATGGTTGACCACGGGCACCCGGCGGATGCCGCGCAGGCGCATGTGCTCGATGGTCTGGTAGACGTCGTCGTCTTCGCGGCAGGTCAGCAGATCGTCGCTCATGATGTCGCCGACCTGCAGGCTGGCCGGATCGAGGCCGAGCGCGATGACGGACACGACGATGTCGCGGTCGGTGACGATGCCGACTGGAATGGCATCGTCGTCGCGCATGTCGACGACGATCAGGTCGCCGACGTGGTGGGTACGCATCAGGAGCGCTGCCCGCTGCACGGTCTCGTCGCGCATGCAACTGATGGTATCCACGGTACAGATGTCGCTGATGTGCATGGTCGCCTCCCGGATCGGTATGCGGGCGGGGGGACGGCTGGTCAGGTGACGGGCGGCCTGTTCCCTGCCCTGGGAGCTACAAACTAATGCAGGAAATGGCGTGCGGTTTGATCTGGCTCAAACGGCGAGACCGGACCCAAGGGCTCAGGCTTGCTTGTCGCCTGGCAACTCGACGAAGCAGGCATCGACCAGCTGCAGGTCGTTGTCCTTGGCGAAGTTCACGAGGAAGTGATACGCCAGTGGTTCGGCGTTCTTCAGCTTGTTGTTGACGACCACCGCCTTCACGCCGTTCACCACGGTCGGGTGGACGTAGGGGGAAAACTTCAGGTGGGCGTTGCGACCGCCGCTGCCTTCGGGACGGAAGCAGGACATGACCCCGCACAGGCGCTCGGCCCAGTCGCTTGGACGGAACTGCCTGCCATTGCTGGTAAGACCCAGGATGAAGAACTCGCCGCTGGCGCCTTCATTCCCGGTATGCGGTAACTCGGCCATAACCCTGCTTGCTGATACAAGAATGCTGCGTGGAAGAGAACAACAGCCAGTATTATATCTTATAGAAGACTTGGGGACGAGACTTGTCTCGACAACTTTTGGAAATGGGAGGAGCCGTAACAACAACCGCCAGGGCTGCCAGAACCTACTCTGAAATGAGTTATCGTAACGGGGCCTTGAGAAACCCTAGCGAGCGGAAGGAGTGTTGGCTGAGAAGCGCAGCTGTACAGGCGTACAGCGAGCACCGCAAGCCGACAATCCGACGCGCAGTAGGTTTATCAAGGCCCCACCACTCAACCAAGCCACACCATACTGGACAACAAGAGCAGCAGGATCATCCATAGTATCAGGGCGCGCCACACAAGTCCTACCGTGCTTTGCAGGGCGCGCAGGCTCGGTTCTTCGCCGGGCAGCATGTCGGTCTCGGTGTCGGTCAGGTCGACCATGGCGGCGTCGGCCGGCAGCAGCTGGGGCGCGTTCTCGTGCGGGGTGCCGAGGCGCACGCCCATGGCGCCGCCGCCGGCGGCGAGGATGATGCCGCGCGACTCGTCCGCCCAGCGGTTCGCGAAATTACGCCAGGCGTAGATGGCGTCCTCGAAGTTACCGACGACGGCGAACGCAATGGCCGTCAGCCGCACCGGAATCCAGTCGATCCAGTAAAAGGCCTTGGCGGCGAACTGGCCGAAGGCTTCGTTGCGCATGTGCTCGGGCTCGTTCCAGGCACGCGCCAGGTATTCGGAGACGCGGTACAGCACGGCACAGGCCGGCCCGACAGGCATCAGGAACCAGAAGAACACGCCGAAGACGCTGCGGTGCGTCGTGATAAGCGACTTTTCGACGGCAATGCGGGCAATCTCGGCAGCATCCATGCCGACCGTATCGATGCGCGCCCATTCGGCCAGCAAGGCGCGCGCGCCGGCTTCGTCGCCATTGTTCAGGGCGAGCTGGATCGAGGTGAAATAGTGGCTGTAGTGGCGGAAGCCCAGCGTCAGGTAGACGATGGCGACGTTCCAGGCGAAGGCGAGGAATACGAGGCCGTAGTATTGCAACACCCAGTAGACGAGCGCGACCGGCAGTACCAGCACCGCCATCATGATGATCCAGCCCATGCGGCCATTCTTCGGTTCGCCGGCGTTGAACGAACCTTCGATGCGCATCGCCAGGCCTTTGATGCCGCTGTAGACCTGGTTATCTGCGCGCAGCGGTTTCAGCTGCTCGATGAGCAGGGCGCACAGAATGGAAAAAAATGTCATGCAAATCCTTCTTTTGTTATAGCAATACCACGCTGCCCGCTACGATAGCGCAGGTCCCCGCCATAATCAAATCGCGGCCTGGTAATAATTTTCAGGCGCGCAAGAAATGGAACAGGTTGCGCAGCATGCCGGCCGTCGCGCCCCAGATGAAGAAGCGCTCGTAGGGCATGGCATAGAAGCTGCGCCGCCCTGCCCCTTCGGGAAGATCAAAGGACATGCGCTGGTGGTGCGCGCCGTTCATCAGGAAGGCCAGCGGCACCTCGAAGATCTCGGCCACCTCGTTCGGGTCGGCCGCCAGTTCGAAGGGCGGCTTGACCAGCGCCACCACCGGGGCGACCCGGTAGGCACTGCCGGTGACGTAGTCCGGCAGGACGCCCAGGATGGAAACGTGGCGCCGGTGCAGCCCGATCTCTTCTTCGGACTCCCGCAGCGCGGTCTCGATCGGCGACGAGTCCAGCTCTTCCGCGCGGCCGCCGGGAAAGCTGATCTGGCCGGCATGGCTCGTCAGGTGGTCGGTGCGCTGGGTCAGCAGCACCGTCAGGCCCTGCGGGCGCTCGACCAGCGGCACCAGCACGGCGGCGCGCCGCAGGGTCAGGCCGGGTTGCACCAGCGACTGCTCGGGTGCCTCGGGTTGCCAGGCACGGTGCGGTTCGGCAAAGCGCGCACGCAGCTGCGCCGGCGTGAGGCGCGCCGGATCGAGCGCCGCTTCGCCGGCAATGGCGTCGATCGGCAGTTGCGACGGATCGAAAAGAACCTTAACCAAAAGCACTTCCTCTAGTCTGGGAGAATCCTGAAAAAGAAAAAAGGCATCCCGGGGGATGCCTTTTTCCACTCCACAGTCGCTATTACTCAGCGGCAGCGGCGGTTGCAACGCGGCGTTGCGGCAGTTTCTCTTTGATACGTGCCGACTTGCCCGAACGCTCACGCAGGTAGTACAGCTTGGCGCGGCGCACGTCACCACGACGCTTTACTTCGATCGAAGCGATCAGCGGCGAGTACAGCTGGAAGGTACGCTCGACGCCTTCGCCCGACGAGATCTTGCGAACGATGAAGTTCGAGTTCAGGCCGCGGTTACGACGCGAGATGACGACGCCTT
>JBBWZO010000053.1:0-19268 GCA_039649125.1 Massilia sp.
TTTATTCCCGATTATTCCCCGATTATTCCTGGCATCGGCTTTCCCATGAAGGCAGCTTGCTGCCATAAATCATCTACAATTCGCCCATGAAGCTAGACACCTCCCCCATCGCGGCGATCGCCACCGCGCCCGGACGCGGCGGCATCGGCGTGGTCCGCGCCTCCGGCAAGTCGCTCGGCCCCCTGATCGAGACCCTGTTCCCCGGCACCACGCTGGCCCCGCGCCACGCCACCTACATCCCCTTCAAGTCGAACGATGGCGCCGTCATCGACCAGGGCCTGGCCCTGTACTTCAAGGGCCCGCACTCCTACACCGGCGAAGACGTGCTGGAACTGCACGGCCACGGCGGCCCGGTCGTGCTGCAGATGCTGTTATCTCGCGTGCTGGAAGCGGGCCGCGAACACGGCCTGCGCCTGGCCGAACCCGGAGAATTCACGCGCCGCGCCTACCTCAACGACAAGCTCGACCTGGCCCAGGCCGAAGCGGTGGCCGACCTGATCGACGCCTCGACCGAGGCGGCGGCGAAATCGGCCTCGCAGTCGCTGTCGGGTGCGTTTTCCCAGGTCGTGCACCGGCTGGTCGAGCAGACGATCAATCTACGGATGCTGGTCGAAGCGACACTCGATTTTCCGGAAGAGGAAATCGACTTCCTCGAAAAATCGAACGCGCGCGGCCAGCTGGCCGGCATCATCGATTCGTTGGAACACGTGTTCCGCCAGGCGGCGCAGGGCGCGCTGCTGCGCGAAGGACTGAACGTGGTGCTGGTCGGGCAGCCGAACGTCGGTAAATCCTCGCTGCTCAATGCGCTGGCCGGGGCGGAAGTGGCCATCGTCACGCCGATCGCCGGCACCACCCGCGACAAGGTCAGCGAGACGATCCAGATCGAGGGCATCCCGCTGAACATCATCGACACCGCGGGCATCCGCGCGATCGACGAGGGCATCGACGTGGTCGAGCGCATCGGCATCGAGCGTACCTGGGGGGAGGTCGGCAAGGCGGACGTGATCCTGCACCTGCTCGACGCCAATCTCGGCCCGAGCGCCGCCGACGAACAGATCGTCGCGGCTTTCCCGGCTGGCGTGCCGGTGCTGCGCATCTGGAACAAGATCGATTTGTCCGGGCACCGCGCGGCCGTGGAAGGGGCGGTGGATGCGACCCACATCTACCTGTCGGCGAACGAAAAGCTCGGCATCGATTTATTGCGCGCGGAACTGCTGCGCATCGCGGGCTGGCAGCAGACCGGCGAGTCGCTGTACCTGGCGCGCGAACGCCACCTGATCGCACTGCGCGCGGCGCGCCAGCACCTCGACCTGGCGGCCCGGCACGCGGCGCAGGACGACCAGTCGCTCGATTTGTTTGCCGAAGAATTGCGGCTGGCGCAGGACCAGCTATCCAGCATCACCGGGCAGTTTACGCCGGACGATTTATTGGGCGTGATTTTTAGCCGGTTCTGCATCGGCAAGTAAGCAATTGCCTGTAAGAAGATAACCGTAGGGTGGACTCGTCATTGAGGCCCCCAGCCTCAATGACTCCACGCGTTGATCGGCGATGACGAGGTGCAGCTTGGCGTAGCCGCACGGAAGCCGCGTGAAGGCTGGCGTCACGCGTGGACTCGGGAGTCCACGCTACGAGAACGGTATGCCGCTTCCCATCTCCGGCGCGTGCCTAACGCAAACAGCCCCTTTGCCGAGCGCGGCGCATGCTGTGTCTCCGCCGTGCTAGGCTCTCCTCAAGCAAACAGAGGAGTCACCATGCTTCAACCGAACCAACAAGCCCGGCGCAAGCTCATCGCAGGACTGGCTGCCGTCTCCGGCACCGCCCTGCTGGCTTCCTGCGCCAGCGTCCTCGGCCCGCGCGAAGTCGACCTGCCGTTGCACAAGCTGCAGGCCAGCCTCGACCGCCGTTTCCCCGTCGACAACCGCCTGCTCGAACTGTTCGACGTGCGCCTGTCGCGCCCGCAACTGAACGTGCTGCCGGGCGACCGCGTCTCGCTGACGGTGGACGCCAGCGTCGCCCAGTCCTTCCTGCGCAATCCGCTGGCCGGCACGCTGGCGTTCTCGGGCCGCCTCTACATCGACCAGGCACGCAGCGGGGTCTACCTGGCCGAGCCGCGCATCGAGCGCTTCGCTGTCAGCGGTCTCGACGAATCGGTGCAGCGCCAGCTGGCGCGCGCGGCCAATGGCCTGCTCGACCGGGCTATCCTCGACATTCCCATCTACAGTTTCCGCATGGAAGAGCTGCGCTATGCCGGCGTGCAGTACGTGCCGACCAGGATCGCGACCACTTCCCGCGGCCTGCGCATATCGTTGGAACCGGCGCAATCGCGCTAAACCTGGCCAGCACTTTGTTACACAAAAGTCCCGCCGCGCCCGTCGCGCACGATTGGAAGGTGGCCGGAATGCGTTATCAATACTGCTATGATTTCCGCAGCTGACCCCGCCCTTGATGGGCACCGCCGCCGCTGCCGAACGAGGTGTTGCACAGTTGCCGCAACCGCAGACGGGCGCCAAAAACGGCATTGCGGGGGCGCCCGGTTGGGCGCACACTGAAGCACCCATCACGGCTGTGGCAGCGCTGCCGGACATGCCGCTGTTGGTTGCGGTGGCTCATGCCTGAAATGTTCCGCTGGAGTAATCTTGCTTGACGGATTGATGTGCTGCGGTAGGAGGTGGACCTTGGAAACGATACAAAACAGTGTGATGAACGAGGGTATGGCAGCCGAGCCCCTGGCTGCAGGCGCAGCCGGCGCGCCGGCGCGGCCAACGCGGCTGAGCCTGCCTCCAAAGGGGTCATGCTGGTATTGCGAGAAGCCGGTCGACAGCGTGCGCCGCTTCTGCGGCAAGGACTGCACCGACGCCTTCGACGAAGAAGCCGAATACACGCGCTGAGCACGCCGGTAGTGGCAGCGCAGCGGTGGTCGCAGTATTCTCCGCAGTATTACTTTAGATTATGCCGGCCCCACCGGGCCGGTCGAGCAGTTCCAGCGCGCGTTCGTAATCGAACATCAACACCGCCACGCGCAAACCTTCATATTCCCGCTCCCCCAGCTCCGCGCTCAACTCGGCGCGCGCCGCCGCGACCAGTTCGACCGCAGCGCCGTCGCCGATGTCGAGCATGGCGCGCAGCCGGGGCCGGACGCCCGGTCCGGCGGGCACGGCTGCGGCTGCCGGGGCTTCCGCCAGGGCGGGCATGCGGTCCAGCTCATGCAGCACCGCGTCCAGGGCCGCCGCGGTACGTTCGAAGGAGAGAGCGACATCCTGCCCGCCGCTGCGCAATGCCGTCTCGAGCGCCAGCGCGGCCGTGTACAGCGTACCTGCCTCGATCATCCCGGCCGCGCCCTTGAGCGTATGTACCAGGCGCCGCGCGAGGTCGGCATCGCCGGCGTCGAGCGCGGCGCGGATGGCGGCTGCCGCATGGCGGTAGTCCTTGCGAAAGCGCGCCAGTGCGCGCAGGTAGATGTCCCGATTACCCATCATGCGCTCGACGCCGGCTTGCGCATTGATGGCCGGCCGAGCGTCGCCGCCGGGGTGCGATGGCAGGGGGCTGGCGTCGTGCGTCATCCCCGGATCACTGGGTCGTGAACGACCAGGTGCGCGCGACCGGCGTGGTGCCGACGCTGCCGTTGAAGCTGACGTCGTACACGGTGTTTGCGGCCAATGGGCTCAAAGGCACGATGGCGGCCGACGAGCGCCCGGTGTGGGTGTCGTTGGCATTCGTCAGCAAGCGCACCGCCAGCTCGGCGCCACCGCGCGGACGTACCGTAAAACTCGTCACCTGGATGGTCAGGTTGATGTTGGCGTGCACGCTGATCGGGTAACCGACTTCGTTGCGGTCAGGTACCGGATCGGGTGATTCCGTATCGCTGAAGAAGTTGCGCGGCACGGCGCTCTGGCCGTTGAACGGCCATACCGCCACCTGGCCGCTGGGCAGGCCCACGCCATAACCATTGTTCGCCGTGAAATTGGTGGTGAAGTAGTTGTAACCCTGGGCGGTGGTGGCGGCGCCGGTGCCGATTTCCTTGAACACCGGCTCGAAGATCACGAAGCGGTGATAGATTGCCGTGATCAGCTCCTCGGCCATGTATTGGCCGGAACCATTGCTGGTGGCGGAGATGACTTCGCCGTAGGCGCGGCTGTTGCTGGTATTGAATACATAGCCGGCCGATTGCAGGCGGTCGGCCAGGGTTGCCCCGGTGAAGCCCTGGCGGCCGGGCGTCTGGTCGTGCGTGATGGTGTTGTTGATGCGCTGGTAATCGGAATGGCCCTGGGCCGCGATGTCGACCACGGTGCTGCGGGTGAGCGTCGACATGCCGATCAGGCTGCGCCGGTAATTGATCCATTCGCGGCCGTCGGCAGCGATATTCCCTGTCAGGACGGGCGCGTTCGGCGCGCCGGGCGTGACTGGCACATCCGGTACCGGCGGGAGCGGGGTGAGCGGATCGGGATTCGCTGGCGCGCTCGGCGTTGCCGGAGGCGTGTTGCCAACTGGAGGAGGCTCGGCCGTTCCCGAATCGCCGCCGCCGCCACCGCCGCCGCAACCGGCCAATGCCAGGGCGGTCACGCATCCCGCCAGTATCATCCTCGCGCGAAGCAGTTCGTTCATCCGTGTACTCCCGATCGTATCAACGCCAAAATGGCTCATTCTAGGACAAATCCGGTATGCATGACGGCAGGCACCGTGCGCGACCGTACGCCTGCGCACGGTAGAATAAGGCATTCCATCTCTTGCCCGGACCCGAATTGAATCCACCCCGCCCGGCACGCTTTGCGCGCGCCAAGTTCGCCCTGCCGAGTTTCGTGACGCTGCTGTCGATTGCCTGCGGTTTCGGCAGTATCGTCATCACGGTCGATAACGCCCAAGTAGGCGCGCCCGGCGATTTCCGGCTGGCCGCCATCCTGCTGGTGGTGGCCGGTGTGTTCGATGCACTCGACGGCTTCATTGCCCGCGCCACCAACACCCAGTCGGCCTTCGGCGTGCAGCTCGATTCGATCGCCGACGTCATGAATTTTGGTTGCGCACCGGGCTTGCTGCTGTACTGCTATGGTTTCGCCCAGCTTGGCGCGGCGCACCCGACCATCGTGCGCATGGGCGGCCTGGCCTGCTTCATCTTTGTCGCCTGCGGCGCACTGCGCCTGGCCCGCTTCAACATCTCGGTCGGGCGCACCGATCCGCGCTACTTCGTCGGCATGCCGATCACCGCCGGCGCCGCCTGCGTCGCCTCGGTCGTGGTGGCCTGGCCCGATCCGGTGACCAGCACCGCCGGCGCGTTTGCCATAATGGCGCTGATGGTTGCCGTCGGCACGCTGATGGTTTCCACCGTAAGGTTTCCTAGCAGCAAGCAGCGCTTGACCAAAGGCATCTTAATCGTGATCGGCGTGGCCGTTCTGCTCCTGATCATGCTGCAGACGCGCTTCTTTGTGCTGTTCTTCCTGCTCTATGTCAGCGCAACCTTGTTGCTGAACATTGCGTGGCGCACGGGCTGGCGCGCCGTGGCGCCGCCGATCGTGTATGCGGACGAGGATGAGGTATGAACGCCAGGACGGCGAGATGAATGAGGCGGCTAGCCTGAGTGGCCAGGCGCTCTTGGTTATTTATTAACTAGGCGAACTTGTCGAGCAGCGCCGCCAGCCTGGCAGCCACGGCGCGCGCGGACTCCAGGTCCTCGGCCCCTTCGCTGTGGGTCACGACGGTGGCCGTGAGCAGTTGAACGAACGACCGGTCGAGCGCCTTGCGCGCTGCCGCCATCTGCTGGGCGACCGCTTCGCAGTCGGCCGGCTCGGCTGCCAGCGCGATCAGCTTCTGCACCCCGCGCAGCTGGCCTTCGATGCGGGCCAGGCGGTTCAGCAAATCCTTCTTCTGCTGTGGCGTCAGCGCGCTTCCCTCGACGATCTTGACCGGTTCGGCCATGGCTTTTTCCTTACCCTCAGGCGACTTCGTGGCCGCGCGCGGCGCGCAGGATCGCGAACCAGTCGCTGCGATCGAGGGTGAAGCGGGTCGCCGCCACCGCTGCGGCGATGGAGGCGATCTTGCCGCTGCCGGTGAGGGGCATCGGCCGGCTCGGCAGGGCCATGATCCAGGCGAACACGACGCTGACGAAGGACTGCCCGAGCCGGTCGGCCACCTCCTGGATGGTGGCGCGCAGCCTGACTGCTTGCGCATCGCCGGCCGTGAACAGGCGCCCGCCGCCGAGCGGCGACCAGACCATCGGCGCGATGCCGAGGTCCTGCAGGCCGTCGAAGGTTTCGTCGAACATCGGTGCGGTGCAGAGCGGCGAGAACTCGACCTGGTTGGTGGCCAGTGCCACGCGGCGGTTCAGCGACTCGAACTGGTGGCGCGTGAAATTCGACACGCCGACATGGCGCACCTTGCCGGCCGCCTGCAGGCGCGTAAACGCCTCGGCGACTTCGTCGAAATCCATCAGGGGATCGGGGCGATGGATCAGCAGCAGGTCGAGATAATCCGTGTTCAACTGGCGCAGCGAGTTGTCGACCGAGGCAAGGATGTGCTCACGGCTGGTGTCGTAGTGCTGGATCGTGTGGTCCGGGCGCGCCGGCGACACCAGCTTGATGCCGCATTTGCCGACGATCTCCATGCGCCCGCGCAGCGAGGGCTGAGCGCGCAAGGCTGCGCCGAACAGGGCCTCGACCCCATAGTTGCCGTAGATGTCGGCGTGGTCGAAGCTGGTCACGCCCAGCGCCAGGCATTCCTCGATGAAGGCGATACGCCTCTGCACCGGCATGTCCCACTCCCCCATGCGCCACATGCCGGCGACGATGCGCGACAGCGACAGTGCAGGACCATCCTTGCGGGTGAGGGTACGGGGGCAGGCGAGGGTGGCTGGCTGGGACATCGGAGGGGATTTATTTGCGGGGATGGTAACTGTGCATTATAGCGGCGGTGCCCGAAAAGGACTGGCGCTGCAGGCGTGCGTCCATTCCTGTCGCGAAGAAGGCATGGACCGCGTAGGGTGGACGGCGCCCGCGCACCGGGAACACGCACCCAGCCGGGTAGAGCCGTCCACCCTACGTCCCTTGCCTATTCACCAGCTTCGGTCGGCGCCGGAGGTGGGCACACAAAAACAAAATGCCCGCCGGGCACGAGCCGGGCGGGCATCAGGCAGGGCAGCGTGATGCTTACTTGATCATCAGGCGCATCGAGTCCCAGGCGCGGCCGAAGATGCTCGCTTCCTGCACTTCTTCCAGCGTCACGACCGGCAGCACCAGTAGCGGCTTGTTGTCGACCATCATGCGCAGCGTGCCGACACGGCCGTTGCGCGGCAGCGGGGCCATCAACGGGTCCTTGCGCTCGAGCACAGGCTTGAGTTTGCCGGCAACGCCCTTCGGTACCGTCACCAGGATGTCATTGGTGAAGCCGATCTTGACGGTATCCTGCGCGCCTTTCCACACTTCCGGCGTGGCGATCGGCTGGCCTTTCGAATACAGTTTCACCGTATCGAAGTTCTGGAAGCCCCAGTTCAGCAGCTTCTGGCTTTCCTGGGTACGCACGCCATCCGAGCTGGCGCCGGACAGCACCGAGATCAGGCGACGCTGGCCCGCGTTGCCGTTCGGGCGGCGCGCCGAGGCGATCATGCTGTAGCCGGACGAGTCGGTATGGCCGGTCTTCATGCCGTCCACGGTCGGGTCGAGCCAGAGCAGGCGGTTGCGGTTCTGCTGGGTGATCTTGTTATAGGTGAACTGCTTGACCGAATCGATCTTGTAGAACTCGGGGAAGTCGCGGATCACGTTGGCGGCCAGACGCGCCAGGTCGTTCGCGGTCGAGTAGTTATCCGGGCTCGGCAGGCCGTGCGGGTTGGCGAACTTCGTGTTCTTCAGGCCCATGCGCTGGGCTTCGCGGTTCATCAGAACCACGAAGGTGCCTTCGTCGCCGGCCACGGCTTCGGCCAGGGCGACGGCGGCGTCGTTACCCGACTGCACCATCAGGCCATGCAGCAGGTCGTCCACGCTGACCGGGACGGCTGGGTCGATGAACATCTTCGAGCTGCTCGAATCGACTTTCCAGGCACGGGTCGAGACGTTGACCATGGTGTTCAGGGCCAGTTTCTTGTCGCGTATCGCCTGGAAGGTGACGTAGGCGGTCATGATCTTGGTGAGCGATGCCGGTTCGATGCGCAGGTTCGGATCCTGGGCCGCAATGACCTGGCCGCTGGTGGCGTCGAGCAGCAGCCACGATTTTGCAGCGATTTGCGGGGCAGGCACGGTTTGCGCGTTGGCCGAGACCACCAGCAGGCTGGCGGCGATGGCCGCAATCAGTTTTTTCATGGGAGCAGTGTGAGTCAGTAGGGGTGGTGCGGATGCCGCAGGCGTGGCGGGGCGCGTTGCCCAACGGCATGGATTCAATGAAGTGCCTAATTATAGGCCAGTGCTGCGCTCAATTGTCACGCCGCCACATCTGCACGACAAGATTTTTGATGGGATTGAGACGGCGGTGGAAGAAGTGGTCCGCGCCCGGGATCACGATCACCGGGATTTCCTGGGGCCGTGCCCAGTCGAG
Source organism: Massilia sp. (assembly GCA_039649125.1). Classification (GTDB taxonomy): domain Bacteria; phylum Pseudomonadota; class Gammaproteobacteria; order Burkholderiales; family Burkholderiaceae_D; genus Telluria. The sequence continues at coordinate 8,512 of JBBWZO010000053.1, forward strand.
CACCATCTGCAGGGTGATCGTGTCGTCCAGCTCGCCATGGATCAGGATCGTGTCTTCGGGCACGCTCGGGATCGGCCATTTACCGGCGGCGGTGCCGACCAGCACCATGCGCTCGATCGCGTCCGGCTTCCCCTCGTTCACCAGGCGGGCATGCAGCTGGGCCTGCACGAAGGTGCCGAACGAAAAGCCGGAGAGTGCTACCGGCAGGCCCGGATACTGTTCCTGCATGTACGCCAGCATGAAGGCCATGTCGTCGACTTCGCCATGCCCCCGGTCATGCTCGCCCTCGGACTGGCCGACGCCGCGGAAATTAAAACGGGCCGTCGCATAGCCGAGCGTCACAAACGTGCGCGCCAGCGTCTGCGTGACCTTGTTTTCCATGGTGCCGCCGTACAGCGGGTGCGGGTGGGCGACCAGGGCGATGCCACGCGGGGCGTCTTCCGGCAGGTCGAGCATGCATTCCATCTTGCCGGCCGGGCCGTCGAGGGTGAAGCGTTTCGAAAACTTGTTCATGTCTTGCTGATCAAATAATAAGGCGTCAGAGTTTCAGGCGTTCGACGACCTGGCCTTTGAGGATGTGGGTGTCGATGATGTCGTCGATGTCGGCCGTGTCGACATAGGTGTACCAGGTGCCCTGCGGGTAGATGACCACGACCGGGCCTTCCTCGCAGCGCTCCAGGCAGCCGGCCTGGTTGATGCGCACCTTGCCCGGTTCGTTCAGCCCGAGCGCCTTGATGCGCTTCTTGGCGTGCTTCTGCGCGACCTCGGCGCCGGCCTTGCCGCAGCTCTGGCGGCAATTCTCGCCCTCGCGCACGTTCATGCAGAAAAACACGTGGTGCTCGTAGTATGGTTTCTCGTCGTTCATGTCAGTCTCGTCGGTGGCTTGATACCAGCCGCAATGATACGCGTTCTAAAGGTTTCCTATCCGCGATTGAGTTTATGCGAGGGTAGTAGCAGGAACCATAGCGCGAAGAAGGGCCACAGCAGCGACAGGAACTGGGCCGCGCCATTGAAATTCAGGAATTTCCCCTGCACCCAGCCCTGCAAGGTCAGCGTGAAATACGGGTTCGCCGGAATCGTGTTCACCACGATCAGGCTCAGCACCAGGGTCACGACCGCCAGCCGGCGCTGCGCGATCTGCGGCGCGAACGCGAGGCCGGCCAGCATGATCAGGCCGATCAGGAAGCCGCCTTCGGCGCCGGGCGTGACCCAGACAAAGGCGTTATCGGGCCGGAACAGCAGCGAACTGGCCAGCGCTTTCACGACCAGGGCGCTGGCGACCATCAGGAGCACCAGCGTGTAGCGCGGCGCGCCCCGCCGTAGCAGGCACAGCAGGGTCAGCGCCGCCCCCGTCATGCCGCAGGCTGTGATGATGGTTTCCGACAGCCAGTACTGCTCGACGCTCATCGCCGGCCCCGGGCGCAGCATGGCGACCAGGTCGATGTCCTCGTCGAACAGTTTCGACAGCCAGCCGGAGACGATGGGCAGCACCTGCCCGTGCCCGAACAGGAAGCTTTGCGGGTAGATCTGGGCCAGCGGCCATAGCGCCAGCAGCACCAGGCCCTGGCTCGCGTGGGGGGCGAACCAGCGCCGCCGCAGCCGGTTCAGGCGGCCCTGGTCGAGCAGGCCGCGCGCCAGCAGCGGGCCGATGCAGGCACCGATGAAGGCGCCGGCCGAGTTGGTGAGCAGGTCGAGGTTCGAGGGCACGCGGCTCGGCAGGAAGTTCTGCACCGCTTCCATCGTGCCGGAGACGAGAAAGCCGAGGATCGCCGCCAGCAGTGCCGCCCAGATGCCGCGCACCAGCGGATACAGCGCCAGCACCAGCAGCACGCCGAGCGGCACGTAGCCGACGATGTTGACCATCACGTCGAAACCGGTCCAGTAGCGCTGCTTGACCAGGTTCATGAACGACAGCAGCGGCAACCCGTTGCTGCGCCAGCCGCTGAACGGGAACCAGCTGGCGTAGACGATCAGGAGCAGGTAGGCCAGCAGTGCGGCGCGCGCGACGGGCGAACCGCGCTGGCCCCACTCGTCGCCGGCCCCGGCCCGCTGCGCTTCGCCGTCCGGCGCGTGCACTTCGGTCATCGCTTGCGGATATCGATGCCGGCCAGCCAGGCGGTAAGGTCGGCGGCGGCGGCATCGGTGCTGGTGGCCAGTGCCCGCACGCCACCCGGGGCGTCGGCAGTCGGCGCCGGGGTGACGCGGCTGAAGGTTTTCTGGTCGAGCAGGGCGTGGCCGCTGAAGACCGAGGCACGCAGCACGACCACGCCTTCGCTCTGGGTGGTGCTGGCGAAGGTATGCGAGAAATCGTCGACCTCGAGGCGCAGCACCGGCACGTTCATGCTGGAGTCGGTTGCCGACAGCACCTTGATGCCGGCCTGGGCCAGGCGCGACTTGAGGCGCTGGGTCACCAGCAGCAGCGGATTGGCGGCCCAGCGCGCCTGGGCATAGGTGCGCGCCTGCAGCGGGTCGGCGTAGTTCAGGCGGTAGACCATGCGCTCGTTCTCGAAGGCCGGCGAGCCGGTGGCGTCCATCACGACGATGGCGGCCAGCGGTGCCTGGGCCGTCTGCATGTTCGGCGTCACCGGAGGACCGAGCGGGCCGAAGTCGAACTGGGTATTTGCCGGCGCCTTGCTGCCGGACGCGCAGCCGGCGATGGAGACGACAAGGGCGGCGGCGCCGAGGATGCGGGGCAGGGTGGTAGTCACATGAGGCCTCATTTGGTCGGGGCGACGAAGCCCGGCTCGCCGGGACCGGGTTGGACGCTGGGGCCGCCGAACAGGATGCTTTGCGGGCGGTCCCCGATCGCGTCCGAAGTGCGGCGCACCGAGCGCAGCGCCGTGCGCGCCTCGTCGGTCATGCGCACCAGGTGCGGCAGCGTTTCCGCTTCCAGGTCGCTGGTGACGCCCTGGAGCGAGCCGATGGCATCGTTCAGGCGGTTGATCGGGCCGTCCGGCGCCTGCAGGCTGCTTGCCAGCTGGTCGTAGTTGCGCACCGCCCTGGTGGCGCTGTCGGCAAAGGTGTCGAACGAGCTCATGCTCTGGTCGAGCTTGTCCGCCATGCGCGGCAGCCTGTCGATGGTCGGGCCGAGCTGCTCGGGAATCCGGCTGTAGGCTTCGGCCGCCTTGCTGATGTTGTCGAAGGCGCCGATGATGGTTTTCTGGTTATCGTCGCTCATCAGGTTGTTGATGCGCGCCGTGATCTGCTCGGTGCGGTCGAGGATGGCGAGGCCGCGCTTTTCCAGCTGGTCGAGCAGGCCCGGGCGCAGCGGGATGCGGCCGACGTGCTCCGGATCGGTTTTCAGGAGGGGCGAGCCGGTGCGGTCGTCGTCGAGCTGGATGAAGGCAATGCCGGTCACGCCCTGGTAGCCGAGCGAAGCAAAGGTGGTGGTGGTGATCGGCGCGCCTTCCTCGACCGACAGGCGGATCAGGATCTGGCCCGTCACCTTTGGATCGAACACGATCTCGTCGACGCGCCCGACCTCCAGGCCGCGGTAGCGCACCGTCGCCTGCGGGTTCAGGCCCGGGATCGACTGGGTGGTGACGATTTCGTAGGGGGCGAGTTCGGTCTTGTCGCGGTTCAGCCAGAGGCCGATCAGCACGGTGGCAACCAGGAGGGCAATCGTGAAGACCCCCGTCATCAGGGCATAAGATCGGTTTTCCATGTCACTCCTTCGGTTCTTCTTCCGCGGCCTCGTCGCGTTCATCGCGTTCATCAAGCACTTCGAGTGCCCGCTGGCCGCGTCCGCCGAGGAAGAATTGTTTGATGAACGGATGGTTCACCCGCAGCACGTCGCGCGACGGTCCCACCGCCAGCACGTGCTTCTCGGCCAGGACCGCGATGCGCGAGGACAGCGCAAACAGCGTATCGAGGTCGTGGGTGACCATCACCACGGTCAGTTTCAGTTCCCGGTGCAGGGCCTGGATCAGCGTCACGAAGGCGTCCGACGCGTCGGGGTCGAGGCCCGCGGTCGGCTCGTCCAGGAACAGCAGCCGCGGCTCCAGCGCCAGCGCGCGTGCCAGGGCCGCGCGCTTGGTCATCCCGCCCGACAGGTCGGACGGCATCTTGTTCGCATGCTCGATGCCCAGGCCCACCATTTCCATTTTCAGCAGCACGGCGTCGCGGATCACGTCCTCGGGCAGGGCGCGCAGTTCGCGCATCGGCTGGGCGATGTTGTCGAACACGGTCAGCGCCGAGTACAGCGCGCCCTGCTGGAACAGCATGCCCCAGTGGTTGCGCATGCGCTGCAGCTGCTCGGGGCCAGCCTCGCTGATGTCTTCGCCGAACACGCGCACGCAGCCGCGCGAGGGCGTCTCCAGGCCCAGCATCTGGCGCAGCAGCACGGTTTTACCCGTGCCCGAGCCGCCGACGATCGACAGGATCTCGCCCGCATAGATCTCCAGGTTCAGGTCCTGATGGATGACGGTCTTGCCAAAACGGGTCCACAGGTTGCGGATCTCGACCACCGGCGGGCCGACGTCTTCTTCCGGTTTGCGGTTGAGCTGCTGGGGCGGGCGTTCTTTGTCGATCATGGGTAACCGACCCCGCTGAAAACAATGGCAAACACGGCGTCGGCCAGGATGACGACCGTGATCGAGGTCACCACCGAGGTCGTGGTGCCGCGCCCGAGGCTTTCGGTGTTCGGCTTGATGCGCAGGCCGAAGTGGCAGGACACCAGCGCGATCAGCATGCCGAAGGTCATGCCTTTCAGCAGGCCGATCGTGTAGTTCGCCAGCGGCACCGCGTCCGGCAGCTTTTGCAGGAAGTAGCGGAACGACAGGCCCAGCTCGATCTTGGCCGAGGCGGCGCCGCCGAGCAGGGCCATGGCGTCGGTCCAGACCACCAGCAGCGGCATCGAGATGGCCAACGCCACCACCTTCGGCATGATCAGGCGGTAGCCGTGCGAGATGCCCATTACCAGCATGGCGTCGAGTTCCTCGTTCACCCGCATCACGCCCAGTTGCGCCGTGATCGAGGAGCCGGAGCGGCCTGCGACCAGGATCGCCGCCAGCAGGGGACCGAGCTCGCGGATCACGCTCATGCCGAGGATGTCGACCAGGAAGATGTCGCCGCCAAACTGGCGCAACTGCTGCGCCGACAGGAAGGAGAGCACGACGCCGATCAGGAAGCCGACCAGGGCCGTGATGCCCAGCGCCTGGAAGCCGGAATGGTAGATGTTGGCCGAGATTTCGCGCCAGGGGCCGGTGGCCGGGCGGCGGATGAAACGGCCCAGGTCCTGCACCAGGCGGCCGATCAGTTCAATAAAACCGTGCAGGTGCTCGAAGAAGCTGAGCAGGCCGGCGCCGAGGACGATGATCCAGTTCAGCGGGCTGACCCGCTGGCGCGGCAGGCTGTGGCGGCTGGCATGCTCGATGCGGGCGAACAGTTCTTCCTGGCGCGGGTTGAGCTGCAGCTTGCCCGGCCGCTTCTTGCCCCAGGCGTTCCACAGCAGTTGCGCGCCGATATGGTCGATGCTGTCGACGCCGGTCAGGTCCCATTCCAGCTCGGCCTTGTTCTTCAGCCCCGCCAGCATGCGGTTGATGCCCTTGAGCTTGCCCTTCTGGCTCAGCGCGTGCACCTGCCAGACCCCGCTCGCCATGACAGATTGCGCCGCGCCGCCAGGGGAAGGCTGAATCGTCAATATTGGCGTATTTTCAATCTGCATTGTTGCAGTGTAAAAGGAATTCGCCGACTCTGCCATCGACCGCGCCCTAGCGTGCTCAGGCCGCGAGGTGACGGAGTTGACGGGAAGGCGCGGCAGCGGCAACCGGCGCGGCCGTCTTTTCCTTTGTCTTGCCGCCGTCGATGCTGCCCGCGTAGTCGCTCGCCACCAGCGCCGCCGCCTGCTGGCGCTCCATGCCGGTGATCGTCAGCCATTCGGTCACCAGTTTCGCCAGGCGGTCGAGGGCGATGCGGTGCGTCGCATCGGTCTTGGTGTACATCCAGTTCGAGAAGGCCATGAAGTTCTCGAACGGCCGCACGCCGAGCAGCACGGGCGTCGTATGTGCGAAACGCCCGGAGTTGGCCACCAGGTCCCAGTAGCGGGCAAAGCGCACCAGGCGCTGCATGGTCGGGAAGTCGATCAGGCTGGTCGCCAGCACGGTGTAGGGCGGGGCCGGGTCGTACACCATGCGATAGGGCTCGGTATGGCGGATGATGGGCGTGCCGCGCAGGCGTTTCAGGATGCCGAACTGGATCTCGTGCGCGCCCAGGCCCACCAGCTGGTCGAAGCCGCGTGCGAAGCTGGCGATGTCCTCACCCGGCAGGCCGGCGATTAGGTCCACATGCAGGTGTGCTTGCGAGTGTTCGCACAGCCAGCGGATGTTGTCGGCTGCCTTCTCGTTGTTCTGCTTGCGGCTGACCAGGGCCTGCACCTCCGGATTGAAACTCTGGATGCCGATCTCGAACTGCAGCGCGCCCGGCGGGAATTGCGCGATCGTTTCTTTCAGTGCTTCCGGCAGGTGGTCGGGAACGAGTTCGAAGTGGGCATATACCGGGTCGTTCGGGTTCGCCGCCAGTTTATCCAGGAAGAACTGCATGATCCGTTGGCTGGTTTTGACATTCAGGTTGAACGTGCGGTCGACAAATTTAAAAAGTCGTGCGCCGCGTGCATGCAGGTTTTCCAGCTGGGCCAGGAAGGCCTCCAGCGGGAAAGGCCAGGCGGTTTTATCCAGCGAAGACAGGCAGAACTCGCATTTGAAGGGGCAGCCGCGCGAGGCTTCCACATACAGCGTGCGGTGCGCGATGTCTTCGTTGCTATATAAAGAGTAGGGCAGGGCGATCTCGGCCATGGGCGGCTGGACCCCGGCGTGCACCTTCATCAGCGGCTTCGGGCCATCGAGGATTTCGGCGCACAGTGTCGGGAAGGTGACCTCGCCCCATCCCGTCACCACGTAATCGGCCAGTCTGACGATCTCCTGTTCCTGCGTCTCGTACGACACTTCGGGTCCGCCCAGCACAACCCTCACCTCGGGCGCGACGCGCTTGAGCATGGCCACGACCTTGGTCGTTTCCTCGACGTTCCAGATATAGACGCCGAAACCGACGATGCGCGGACGGTGCATCAACAGGCGCTCGACGACGTCGGTGGTCTTTGCGCCGATGACGAATTCCCGGATGCGGGTCGCGGGCGCCAGCGGCCCCATGTTCGCCAGCAGGTAGCGCAGGCCCAGCGAGGCGTGGGTATAGCGGGCGTTGAGGGTGGACAGCAGGATGGTCATGGCGGGCGGCGGATCGGCAAAGGGGGCATTTTACGCGCTGGCGCGCAATCGGTGCTGGCGCTGCAGGTTGTTGCCTGTTAGAATGCGGCACGGAATTCAGGGACACTGTTGCCCAGTTGTGGAACAGCCTCCCAGCAAGTTATGCCTGATGACCATAGCAAGTCGGTCCCACCCCTTCCCATCCCGAACAGGACCGTGAAACGACTCTGCGCCGATGATAGTGCTGCAACCAGTGTGAAAGTAGGTTATCGTCAGGCTAGTTATAAATAGAAAAGCCCACCAGCATGCTGGTGGGCTTTTTCTTTTGTATTCCCGTTTTTGTATTCCCGCCTGTCGGCTTCCCGTTTTTTGTGCCCTTGTGCACCCCTCAACGTGGCTAGGTAACAAAGCATTTGCTGTCGCTAAACTGTATCTCCCTGTCAATTTATCCTTGACGCCCGGGACATCCATTTTGTCTTTCATTTCGCCACGCGGCTCCGCCGCAGAAAGCGTCCACATGAAACGTCAGCCTGTCCAGTTCCACCGCTTCCTTCCCTTGAACGTCCCGCCCTCGCGCCTGGGGGCCACCCTCGCGGCAGCGGCCGCAATGGCCCTCGCCGGTTGCAGCAGCAGCGATTCCGATACCCCGGCGCGTGAAGCACCGCCGCCGGTGAACACCGCTTCCCGCATCCAGGTCGACATCGCCCGCACCACCCATGGCGTGCCGCATGTGCGCGCCAACGATTTCCGCAGCCTCGGTTATGGCCTGGCCTATGCGTACGCCCAGGATAACCTGTGCATGTTCGCCGACTCGGTGCTGACGGTGCGCGGCGAGCGCTCGCGCTTCTTCGGCGGCGAGGCCAAGGCGCCCCAGCGCACCGGCGACGAGTACGGCGCCGCCAGCGGCTTCATGGACCTGAAAAACCAGGACAGCGACTTCTTCTTCAAGGGCTATCTCGACCTCGCGCAGCTGCGCGCCAACTATGCGGCCGGGCCTGCCGAGCCGCGCGAACTGGTCGAGGGCTATGTCGAAGGGTACAACCGCTACTTGCGGAACTACGCCGGCCGCTACCCGGCCGCTTGCAAGGACGCCAAGTGGGTGCGCGCGATCACGGTCGACGACATGTATTTGATGATGGCCGAGAAAGCCCTGCATGCATCGGGGCAGGTGTTCTCGAAAGAATTCGTGGCGGCCGGGCGCGCGGCCTGCTGCTCGGGCAGCGTCGCCGCGCGCGGCACCAGGGCAAAGCTGGATCCTGGCTTCCTGCTGGCCCGGCTCGATCACTTCAACCGCCAGGGCATCGGCAGCAATGCGCTGGCGGTCGGCAAGGATTTATCGAGCAACGGGCGTGGCCTGCTGCTCGGTAATCCGCACTATCCGTGGACGACGACCGACCGCTTCTACCAGGCGCACATGACGGTGCCGGGCCGCTACGATGCGATGGGCGTCATCATCGGTGGCATCCCGGCGATCGTGATCGGCTTCAACCGCGACATCGCCTGGAGCCATACGGTCACCACCGCCGTCCACTTCACCACTTACCGGCTGGCGCTGGACCCGGGCGACGCCAGCGGCACCACCTATCTCTACGACGGCAAGCCGGTCAAGATGAGCTCCAAAACAGTAACGGTCGACCTGCTGCAGGCGGACGGCACACTGGCCAAGCGCAGCAAGACCTTCTGGTTCAGCCAGCAGGGCGCCGTGATCGTGCGGCCGGAAGCGGGCATGACCTGGACCGCCAGCAGCGCCTATGTGCTGGCCGACCCGAACCGCAACAACACGCGCATGCTCGAGCAGTGGCTCGGCATCGGGACGGCGACCGGCGTGCAGGGCCTGAAGGCCGCGCTCGACAAGCACATCGGCCTGCCCTGGGTGAACACCATCGCCGCCGACCGCAACGGCAACGCCCTGTTTGCCGACGCTAGCGTCGTGCCGCACATGGATAGCGCCAAGTTCGCGAGCAACTGCATGCTGCTGCCGGCCGCCCTGATGTTCGACGGCTCGCGCAGCACTTGCGCATGGGGGCAGGACGCGAACGCGCCCGCCGGTATCTTCTCTCCGGTGAACGGCCCGTCGATGCTGCGCACCGACTATGTCGGCAACTCGAACGACAGCTACTGGCTGACCAATCCGAAGAGCTTGCTCGCCAGCCTGGCGCCGCTCGGCTACTCGCCGCTGTATGGCCGCGTCGGTGTCGAACAGCACCTGCGCACGCGGATCGGCTTCAGGCAGTTCGAAGAGCTGGTCGCGCAGGGCAGGAAGCTGGGGCTGGCGGACCTGCAGGCGTTGGCGTTTGCGAACCGCGTGTTTGCCGCCGAACTCGTGCTGCCCGAACTGCTGCCGGCATGTTCAAGCGGCAGCGACCAGGTCCTGCTGCAGGCCTGCGCGGCGCTCGGTGCCTGGGATCGCAAGGTGAACATCGACAGCCGCGGCGCGGTCCTGTTCCGCGAGTTCTGGAATGCGGCGGCCAGCATTCCGAACAAGTGGGCTGTGCCGTTCAACCCGCTTGACCCGGTGAATACGCCATCCGGCGTGGCGCCGGCAGCGCTGCCGGCGATGCTGACCGCCCTGAAGAATGCGGCCACCAAGCTGCAGTCGTTGGGCATACCGGTCGACGCGCGGCTGGGCGACTACCAGACCGAAACGCGCAACGGCGTGCGCTACCCGCTGCACGGCGGTATCGGCAATATCGACGGGTCCTATAACTCGCTGACGATGCGCGGCAGGCTGACGGCCACCGGCTACAACGGCGTGCACTGGGGGCAGAGCTATATCCAGACGGTGACCTTCGACGAGGCAGGGCCGGTCGCCCAGGCGATGCTGACCTATGGCCAGTCGATCGACCCGCGTTCGCCGCATTACACGGACCAGTTGGGCGTGTTCTCGCGCAAGGAATGGCCGGTACTGCCGTTTTCGCAGGAGAAGATCAAGGCCGACCCCAACTATATGAGCCTGACGCTGACGGAGTAAGCTGAAGCGGAACTTAAAGCGAATCCCGGCGCAAAAAAGGGCCTTGCGGAGCACAGCCGGGGTTCGCTATAATTCGTCTCCCGCTGCAGTGGCGCTGCGAAACAACCAACGAAATCAAGTAGTTGGCGGTGTCGACAGTGTGCTACGAACAGCAGGGTGAAATAAAAGAAGATGTTGACGACGCAAAAGAAACACTGCATAATCTCATCTCTCTGCTGCTGACGAACAAAACGATTCGCAAGCGCAGCAAGGCAGTACCGAACAGAGTTCTTTAAAAATTAACAGTCGATAAGTGTGGGCGTTTGATGAAGGTGCCAGTGGCTTCGGTCACTGATTACTTAAATTATCAAATGTTCACAAAAAAGAAATACGTTGTCTCAGCAATGGGGCGACGGTCAGTATTTTGAGTGAGCGACCCGTGAGAAATCACGGTGGCAGAAATGCCAACAAACAGAGATTAAACTGAAGAGTTTGATCCTGGCTCAGATTGAACGCTGGCGGCATGCTTTACACATGCAAGTCGAACGGCAGCGCGGGGCAACCTGGCGGCGAGTGGCGAACGGGTGAGTAATATATCGGAACGTACC
>JBBWZO010000249.1:0-8878 GCA_039649125.1 Massilia sp.
CGCTCTCGCGCCTGATCGACACGACGCCGGAAGGCCACGTCAAGCATGCGCTGACGCTGCAGGAGCAACTCGCTGCGCAAAAGGCGGCGACGGTCGAGGAAGTGAAGGCCTTCCACGCCGCCTTCTATGGCGCCGGCAACGCCACCTTTGCCGCGGTCGGCGACTTCGACCCGGCCACGCTCAAGGCCCAGGTCGAGCGCCTGTACGGCAATTGGCACGCGCAGCAGAGCTACGTGCGCGTGCCGTCCGCGGTCAAACCCGTCGCCGGCCAGAAGGTGGCGCTCGAAACCCCGGACAAGACCAGCAGCCTGTTGATGGCCGTGACTCCGGTACCCATCAAGGACGATGCGCAAGCCTATCCTGCGCTGGTGATGGCGAACTACATGCTCGGCGGCGGCGCGCTGCGTTCGCGCCTGGCGGACCGCATCCGCCAGAAGGAAGGCCTGTCGTATGGCGTCGGCTCGCAGCTGAACGTCCCGATGCGCGACCCGGCCGGCATGTGGATGGCGTACGCCATGAGCGCCCCGCAGAACGCGTCGAAGGTGGAAACGGTGCTGCGCGAGGAGCTCCAGCGTGCCGTGAGCGAAGGCTTTACGGAGGCCGAACTGGCTGAGGCAAAGAAGGGCTGGCTGCAGGGCGAGGAAGTATCGCGCACCTCCGACGAAGCGCTCGCCGGTGCGCTGTCCGAGTACCTGACGCTGGACCGGACGATGAACTTCGACGCCGCAGTCGAAGACCAGGTGCGCAAGCTGACGCTGGCGCAGGTGAACGAGGCGATGCGCGAGTTCATCAAGCCGACCGGCATCTCCATCGTGACGGCGGGCGACTTCGCGAAAGTGACGAAGGAAGTGGTGGGCGGCGCCAACTAAGACGGCGGCGCACTCGTTTCATGTGAACGCCCGGTTGATCCGGGCGTTTTTTCTTGTGGCGCTCGTTACTGATCTGGCGCGTCCTGCGCAAACGCCGGTCCCGCCAGCTCCAGCAGATGGTCCCTGACACCAGCCGGCCAGGGCGCCACCAGTTCACCGAAACGCCCCGCATCCCCCGCGAACAGCGCGCGCGATGCTTCTTCGAATCCCGGCTCGTCTCCCGCCAGTTCATGCATGAAGCGGTAGGCCGAATCGCGCGCCTCACGCCTGGCATCGGCTTCGCGGGCATCGCGCGACGCCAGTTCCACCAGCTTGCGCAGCGCCACCGAGGCGCCGCCCGGCTGCGAGGCCAGCCAGTCCCAGTGGCGCGGCAACAAAGTCACTTCGCGTGGGACCACGCCCAGCTTCGGGCGGCCGGCGCTGCGCACCGGCGCGCGCGGCACGCGTTGCAGCACTTCTTCCTCGGTACCAGTGAAATTGATTTCGACGGGGCGGCTCGTGACCAGGTCGAGAATCGCGATCGAGCGATCGCTTCCCCGGTCGAGTTCTGCCTTGACGGTGCGGATGACGTCGATCAGCGGGCCCTTGGCCAGCAGTTCGCTGCCGGCGAAGGCGATGCAGTGGGTGGGCAACATGGCGATTCCTCTCATGGTGAGCGGCGCCCACGATCGAGCGCATGCGAGGATATTACCCGGGTATAATCTGGGGTGCAATAAAATCCGGGTAAAATGTGGCGTCCAACCAATCCTCCCGTCAGCGGCCGCTCACCGGTCGAGCAGGTGCATCACCTTGTCGGTGACGTCGATCGCCGGGCGGTGCCAGATCGTGCGCGTCAGGACCACGTCGACGCCGAGCTGGGCGGGCAGGGCCAGCACGATGTCGTGGATGCGCTGGGCAATCGCGGCGCGCTCCGCCTCCTTGCGCTCGGCGAAGTCTTCGCTGATGCGGGCCTGGGCGCGCCTCACGGTGCGCTCGAGCTCGCCCAGTTCGCGCGAGCGCACCAGGTGCTCGCGATCGCTCAGGTTCGGCCCATCCTGCGCGAGCTTTTCCGACATCTCGCGCAACTGGCGCAGCTGCAGCTGGACCTGCTGGCGCCGTGGGGCGAATTCCCACTCGATCTTCTCGGCCGCGGCACGGGCACGGCCTGACTCCACCAGCAGGCGCTCGACATTGACGACGGCGACACGCAGCGTGCCCGTGCGCGCGGCATCGGCCGCTATCGGTGGCGCCTGGCACGCCATGCATCCCAGTGCCAGGCACAGCGCCGTTACCCTTTTCAGGCAGGAGGCGGTGGGCGCGGGGAGCAGGCGGGCGCCGATGGTTCGAAGCGACATCATGTGCGGTCTTTCGAGGAAGGGGCAGGCGGGCACGCCGTCCAGATGACGGCGGAAGCGTCGTCGGCGCTTCTCACCGCCATTGTAGCGCCGGCCGCGCGCGCGGTTTCGAAGGCGCGGAGCTCGCGCATCAAGGGTTCGATGCGATCCTGGCGGCAGCGGCGGCCCAGGTCTTCTTGCGTGTACAGGCCGTAGGCATCGGCCAGGTGATCTTCGCACTCACGGATGCGGATCCAGGTCATGGCTGCCAGTTGCCAGGAACGGCGTACGGATTCCAGGGCCGCGTGCACGGCCTGCGCCTGCGGCAGGTCGGGCGTGAGCACCGGCGCCAGCGCGTCGGCGAACGCGTGCGTGAACCAGGCCACGTCGCCCTGGCGTTCTTCGATATAGTTCCTGTCCGCCACCGAGGTGGCGCCATCGAGCACGAGGATATCCGTCAACCCGGCGCCTGTGAAAACCCGGATCAGGTCTTCGTTTATGCCGTCGCCAGCTGCGCAGGAAAGGTGTTCGGTCGTCATGCGTATCGTGCTCGGTTGCCTATTGCATGATGTTATCACCGCAATGGCAGCGTGAACGACGCTTGAGAGACACTTAGCCGCATTCCCCGACATATTGGCAGTTATCGCAGCGCGTGCAGCCTTCGGCCTTGCGCAGGGCGCGCGCGCCGCATTCCGGGCACCTGGAGGCCGACGCGCTGGCCACGAACGGGGCTGCCGGCAGGGCAGGCTCGGGCGGCGGCACGGCTTCGTTCGCCGCACCACGCGCCGCCAGTTGGCGCGCCAGTTGCGGCACCGGCACGCCGTTGCCCTGGGCATCGAGAAAACCGCGCCGGATGAGGATGCGCTGCAGCATGAACCCGACCGCGGCCGCTTCCGAGTCGTGGAACACCGGCACCCGGGCGCCGTCTTCGCGCACCAGGCTCCCGCAGCGTACCGGCCCCTTTTCCCAGACCACGTCGCGCATGTCGGCCAGGGCTTTTGCGATCGGCCCGCCGGCGCGCGCCAGCATCGACAGCAGGCGCATCGAGGAGGTGATCCACTGCTGGCCATCGGTACGCTGGCCGGCCGGCATGAAGAATTCGAAGGGGCGTTCGATCGTCACCGGCACGCCTTCGTGCACGCCCTCGACGCGGATGAAGCTGACGGTCAAATAAAAGGTCTTGCGGCCTTCCTGGGTCGAATACTCGACCTTCGAGGTGACCGATTCCAGTTCGCCCAGCGGACGCCCCTCGAAGCGCTTGCGCAGCGGATCGTCGTCGGGCGGCGCCAGGGCCTCGGCTTGCGGCGTGCTCGTTGAAACGCTGCCCAATACGCTGCCCAGCACCGTGTTCGGCCGGTAAGTCGCCAGCCCTTTCAGACCGGCGCGCCAGGCCTCCAGGTACAGGTCCCTGAAATCGTCGTAGGGATAGTCGGCCGGCACGTTGACCGTCTTCGAGATCGCCGTATCGACGAAGGGCTGCACCGCCTCCAGCATGCGCAGATGGTCCATAGCGCTCATCTCGAGCGCGGTGACGAACTGCGGCGGCAAGTCGGCTGGCAGGTCGGGATGGCGCCGGCGGTACAGGCGCCAGGCGTGGTCCTCGACGGCATAGCTGCGCATCGAATCGTCGGGCATGCGCTTCTTGCGCTGGTAAGTCCAGGAATAGGCCGGCTCGATGCCGTTCGAGGCATTGTCGGCAAAGGCGAGCGAGATGGTGCCGGTCGGCGCGATCGAGAGCAGGTGCGAATTGCGGATGCCGTGCACGCGGATCGTTTCGCGTAGCGCCTCGGGCAGGCGCGATACGAAGCGCCCCTCGAGGTAGCGCGCGGCCTCGAACAGGGGGAAGGGCCCCTTTTCGCGCGCCAGTTCGACCGAGGCGGCGTAGGCCGCGTCGCGCAGGGTTTCGGCGATGCGCGCCGCCAGCGCGCGGCCTTCGGGCGCGTCGTAGCGCAGCCCGAGCATGACCAGGGCGCTGCCCAGCCCCAGGAAGCCGAGCCCGATGCGGCGCTTGGCGCGCGCCTCGGCTGCCTGCTGCGGCAGTGGCCATTCGGTGGCGTCGAGCACCAGGTCGAGCATGCGCACGGCCACCGCCGCCACCTCGCGCATGCGATCGAAATCGAAGCGCGCCTGCGCGCCGAATGGCCGCTCGACGAAGGCGGTGAGGTTCAGCGAGCCGAGGTCGCAGCAGCCGTAGGCCGGCAGCGGCTGCTCGCCGCAGGGGTTGGTGGCGCGCAGCTGCTCGCAGTACCAGAGGTTGTTCTCGCCGTTCATGCGGTCGATGAAGAGCACGCCCGGTTCGGCGTGGTCGTAGGTCGAGGCCATGATGCGGTCCCACAGGCTGCGCGCGCGCACGCTGCGGTAGACCCACAGGCCGTCCTCTCGCCGGTGCGCGCCGGCCGCCACCTGTTCCTCTCCCGGTTCGGCGCGGTGCACCAGGTCGAAGGAGTCGTCGGCCTCGAGCGCCTGCATGAAGGTGTCCGGGACGCCGACCGAGATGTTGAAGTTGGACAGGCCGCCGGCGTCTTTCGCCGCGATGAAGCGTTCGATATCGGGATGGTCGATGCGCAGCACGCCCATCTGGGCGCCGCGCCGGGCGCCGGCCGATTCCACCGTTTTGCAGGAAGCGTCGAACAGTTCCATGTACGACACCGGTCCCGAGGCGCGCGAGCGCGTGCCGCGCACGACGGCTCCCATCGGGCGGATGGCGCTGAAGTCGTAGCCGACGCCGCCGCCGCGGCGCATGGTCTCGGCGGCTTCGGCGAGGGCCGTGTAGATGCCGGGCAGGCCGTCGTCGCTGCCGGTGACGGAGTCGCCGACCGGCTGTACGAAACAGTTGATGAGGGTAGCCTTGATGTTCAGGCCGGCGGCGGAGTTGATGCGTCCGCCGGGAACGAAGCCCTGTTCCTGGGCCCAGAGGAAGCGGGCGGCGAATTCGTCGCGCCGCTCGGGGGCTTCCAGCGCGGCCAGTGCGCTCGCCACACGCCGCCGCACGTCGGCGATGGAGGTTTCATCGCCTTTCGCATATTTCTCGCGCAGGACGTCGAGCGAGACCTCCTGCGGCGGATCCACTCTCGACATCTGGTCGGCTGCATTCATGGTTCGCGTCGCCCGTACATGAATGCCGCTTCCCGGTCAGGGTTTGTCGATGATGATGTGCGGCGCGGCCGGGTCGGTGGCGCCGGCGAGCGGGCTGGCGGAATTGGCCGCCGGGGCCGCCGGGGCCGCAGCAGGGGGCTGTGCGGTCAGGCGCGCTTCCAGCTCGGCCACGCGCAGTTCGAGCGCTTCCAGCTTGGCGCGGGTTTTTGCCAGCACCTGGGCCTGGATGTCGAATTCTTCGCGGGTCACCAGGTCGAGCTTGGAAAAGCCCTGGGTCATCATCGCCTTCACGTTGCGCTCGATGTCCTTCGCAGGCCCGCTTTCCATCGCCTGGTTGATTTTGCCCTGCAAGTCGTTGAAGAAATTATTCATGTCCGTTAGTCCTGGTAATGCCGGCGCTGCACCAAGGCGGTGCGCCGCGAGCCGGTTTGGTGCGCTTTGGCGCGGCTGGCGGCCGGCGCGCACGCATTTGTGATTATTGAAACCAAAAGTGGGGCAATCCCGCCAGAAATCAAGCCGTTCAGGCGCTTATTGGCGCTCACCGGCGCTCATGAGCGCTCATCCAGTGCTGTTCAGCGGCTGGCACGCATTCTGCTAAGGGAAGGTAAAGCCACGATGCTATCGATTGTAAACCATCCGTCCATCTGTTCCATTTCGAGGGGAAGTGCCATGAAGAGCAAGGCAGTAAAGCGTGCAGCAAAGGTGACAGTCAAGGCGGCGGCAACGTGCGCACTGGTAATGATGGGCAGCAATATGGCTGTGGCGCAGGAGGCGCCGGCCGAAGAGCATGCGGTCGCGTACAACGCGGCCCTGACCAGCGAATACCGCTACCGCGGCCTGTCGCAAACACGCTCCGACCCGGCCCTGCAGGGCGGCGCCGACTACACCCACACCCCCAGCGGTCTGTATGTCGGCACCTGGCTGTCCACCATCAAGTGGACCAAGGACCTGGGCGGCGACGGCAATGTGGAAGTCGACCTGTACGCGGGCAAGCGCGGCCAGCTGAGCGATGCGATCAGCTACGACGTCGGCGGCCTGTATTACTGGTATCCGTCGAACGACCTGAACCCGAACGCGAATACCTTCGAGCTGTACGGCCAGATCGGCGTCGGCCCGGCCTACCTGAAGTATTCGCATTCGACGACGAACCTGTTCGGCACCCCCGACAGCAAGCAGAGCGGCTACCTGGACCTGGGCGCCAACGTGCCGGTGATGGAAGGGCTGCTGCTGAACCTGCACGTCGGCCGCCAGCGCGTGAAGAACAACGGTGCGCTCTCGTACACCGACTACAAGGTCGGCCTGACCAAGGATCTGGGCTTTGCCAGCGTCTCCGTGGCCTGGATCAAGGCCGATACCGAGAGCTACCTGAGCCCGCAAGGCCGCAACCTGGGCAAGTCGGCGGCCGTGGTTTCTGTATCAAAAACTTTCTGAAAGAGGCAATGCGATGAAACTGATTACCGCCATTATCAAGCCCTTCAAGCTCGACGAAGTGCGTGAGGCGCTCTCCGAAATCAACGTGCAGGGCATGACGGTGACCGAAGTAAAAGGCTTCGGCCGCCAGAAGGGGCACACCGAGCTGTACCGGGGCGCCGAGTACGTGGTCGATTTCCTGCCGAAGATCAAGATCGAGGCGGCCGTCGACGATGCCGTCATCGACCAGGTCATCGACGCCATCCAGGGCGCCGCGCGTACCGGCAAGATCGGCGACGGCAAGATTTTCGTGTCCGACCTCAACCAGGTCATCCGTATCCGTACCGGCGAGACCGGCAACGACGCACTGTAAGGGGAGCGCAATGAACCGAACCATCGTAAAAATCCTCGGCGCCGCTGTGGCGCTGGGCCTGGCCCTGCCGGCCGCGGCCGCCCCGAGCATCAACAAGGGCGATACCGCCTGGATGTTCGTCGCCACCCTGCTCGTGATCATGATGTCGATCCCCGGCCTGGCGCTGTTCTACGGCGGCCTGGTGCGCGCCAAGAACATGCTGTCGGTGCTGCTGCAGGTGTTCATGATCTTCTCCCTGGTCATCGTGCTGTGGTGCCTGTACGGCTACTCGCTGGCCTTTACCGGCGGCAGCCCCTTCATCGGCGGTTTCGACCGCGCCTTCCTGAACGGCATTTTTGATCCGGCCACCGGCGTCTTCAGCATGGCTGCGACCTTCAGCAAGGAAACGATGATCCCCGAGTTCATCTTCGTTGCCTTCCAGGGCACCTTTGCCGCGATCACCTGCGGCCTGATCGTCGGCGCCTTTGCCGAGCGCGCGCGCTTTGCCGCCGTGCTGCTCTTCATCGTGATCTGGTTCACCTTCGGCTATCTGCCGATCGCGCACATGGTCTGGTTCTGGGCCGGTCCGGATGCGATCACCGACGCCGCCTCGCTGGCCGCCGTCACGGCGGATGCCGGCTGGCTGTGGCAGCAGGGCGCGCTCGACTTCGCCGGCGGCACCGTGGTGCACATCAACGCGGCGGTCGCCGGCCTGGTCGGCGCCTACGTGATCGGCAAGCGCGTCGGCTACGGCCGCGAATCGATGGCTCCGCACTCGATGACCATGACCATGATCGGCGCCTCGCTGCTGTGGGTGGGCTGGTTCGGCTTCAACGCCGGCTCGGCGCTGGAAGCGGGCGACGTCGCCGCGCTGGCCTTCGTCAACACCCTGCTGGCCACCGCCGCCGCCACCGTTGCCTGGACCTTCGGCGAATGGGCGACCAAGGGCAAGCCCTCGATGCTGGGCGGCGCTTCGGGCGCGGTCTCGGGCCTGGTGGCGATCACCCCGGCAGCCGGTTTCGTCGGCCCGATGGGCGCGCTGGTCATCGGCCTGGTCGGCGGCCTGGTCTGCCTGTGGGGCGTGAACGGCCTCAAACGCATGCTGCGCGTCGACGATTCGCTCGACGTGTTCGGCGTGCACGGTGTCGGCGGCATCGTCGGCGCCCTGCTGACCGGCGTGTTTGCCTCGCCCGAACTGGGCGGCCAGGGCATCTGGGACTACGTCGCCAATAAACCGTCCGCCGAGCCCTACTCGATCGCCCACCAGCTCTGGGTGCAGGCCGAGGCGGTCGGCGTGACCATTATCTGGTCGGCCGTGGTGGCCTTCGTCGCCTTCAAGGTGGTGGACCTGGTGATCGGCCTGCGCGTGACCGAAGAGCAGGAACGCGAGGGCCTGGACCTGACCAGCCACGGCGAAAGGGCGTACCATGCCTGATATCGGCTAGCCGGTAGAGCAACAAAAAGTACAACCAAAACAAAAAGGCGCCCTTGGGCGCCTTTTTGTTTTACCTTATTGGCATAATGCTTCCCGGGTTTTTCCTTGCAGTGCAGCATAAGCCTTTAAAATGGCGATTATTGCCCCAAGATAAGGGCACCCATTGCCAAGAAGCCAATAAGGACGTCCACTTTCATGGTTCCGCACCTCGCTACCGCCTTGACCGGCCCGCTGCTCGATTTGGAAAAGAAGATCCTCGACGCCACCCCGGCGATCGAGCGCTGGTTCCGTCTCGAGTGGCAGGAGCACACGCCGCCGTTCTATTGCTCGGTCGACCTGCGCAATGCCGGTTACAAGCTGGCGCCGGTCGACACCAACCTGTTCCCGGGCGGTTTCAACAACC
>JBBWZO010000090.1:0-4759 GCA_039649125.1 Massilia sp.
TTCGCGCTCCGGCGGCAGCTCGGGCATGCGCGGCGGCACGCCGGAACAGCACGCCGCGGCCGGCCGCCAAAGCCACAAGAACGACAAGCGTTAATTCGCTGATTGCCATCCGCCGAGGCGGCGGAAAATAAAGAGCCCGGTGCGTGATTTGCCCGGGCTTTTTTTATTCATTTCGATAAACCGATTGAACAAGACGATCAGTACCGCCGGGTTTCGGCTTTTCTTTTATTGCCGGGTGACCGAAACACGAACAGGGACGATTGCACGGATATGCAAAGGCTATTTGCATGCAAGCGGCAATTGGCCAATTATATTTGCATGCAAAAACAAAATGCCGAATGCGTGGACGGAAAAGAAAAAACCGCCCGGCTTTCATCGCAGTGAATGAAAACCTGGGCGGCTTGTCGGCCGGCGGCTCAGATATTACGCAGAATGGCGCCCTTCGGCGGCGCGAAATCGGCGATCTCGTTGATCATGCCCGCGGTCTTGGCGTCGCGCGAATTCAGGTGCAGGTCGGAGTACTGGTGGATCGCCCACTGCTCGGGCGTGAGCTCGATGTGCTTGCGCAGGATCGACTCGGTGCGCGCATCGTCGGCACGCAGGCCTTCAACGATGATGTTGAGCGCATCCGGGCGCGAGCCGGGCGAGGCCGTCGCGTGCGACTTGTGGATCATGAAGCGCGCCGTCTCGCTGGCGTAGCGCCGCGTGCCCGAGAGGTACATGATGACGGCGATCGAGGCCACCGCCCCGCCGTTGTACATGACGAAGTTGATCGGCGACTTCGACATGAAGTTGTACAGGCACAAGCCGTCGCTCACGTAGCCGCCGTTCGACTGGACCAGCACGTGCGCCGTCTCGATGCCGTCTTCGGTCATGTGGCCGACCGCCTCGAATACCCGGTGGACCATGTCGCTGTTCACGTCGCCCGACAGGGTGAACCAGGCTTCCTTGCTCCCTTTTGCTTGATCTTCGCTCATGGTGTCTTTTTGTCCGCAAAGTGTGGGCTTCAGTTTAACAAATCGGGGAAAAAGCCTGCGCGCATGCCCTCCAACGGTGCGCAGGCCTCTCGATGGGACCCGAGAAACCGTAGCGAGCGGAAGGAGCTTCGGCCGAGAAGCGCAGCTGTACGGCGGTACAGCGAGCTATCGCCTTGGCGGCGCAGGCCGAAGATCCGACGCGCAGTAGGTTTATCGGGTTCCATCGTTGACACGCACGCGAGGCTCGCCTACCATCCACAGTCTTGATCGGGAGAGCGCAACCCAGCGTTGCCGCCGAAGGGGCATCACCCAAAAACTCTCAGGCAAAAGGACCGGTCAGGGGACGTCGCGTACAGTAATCTGGCGCGACGGACCAACTCTGGAGAGCGGCCGGGATACATACCACGGCCCACCGAAGGGGCAGGCGCACAGTTCGCAGTTGCTTGTGAATTGACATGTGCCGCTATCTCTCAGGTACCAAGGACAGAGGGGCGCGCGGCCCACGCACGGCACCCTGCCGGCGTGGCAGCACCCTATTATTCTGCCCTGAGGATTCCATGACGCTCAAAGCGACCCCGCTCAATTCCGCTCACCGCGCACTCGGCGCCAAGATGGTCGACTTCGGCGGCTGGGACATGCCGGTCAACTACGGTTCGCAGATCGAAGAGCACCACGCCGTGCGCACCGACGCCGGCATGTTCGACGTCTCCCATATGTGCGTGGTCGACCTGGAAGGCGCGAATGTCCGTCCTTTCCTGCGCGGCCTGCTGGCCAACAACGTCGACAAGCTGCAGGTGCCGGGCAAGGCGCTCTATTCGTGCATGCTGAATCCTGAAGGCGGCGTCATCGACGACCTGATCGTCTACTTCTTCCGCGAAGACTGGTTCCGCCTGGTCGTGAACGCCGGCACCGCCGAAAAGGACGTGGCCTGGATGCGCCAGCAGAACGACGCCACCAACAGCGGCCTGACCATCACCCAGCGCCGGGACGGCGAGAATGCCATCGCCCTGGTCGCCGTACAGGGCCCGAACGCCCGCGCCAAAGTCTGGGAAGTGCTGCCGACCGCCAAGGCCGCATCGCAGGACATGAAGCCGTTCAACGTCGTGCTCGTGCCGGATACCGCCTTCGGCGAAGCGATGGTCGCCCGCACCGGCTACACCGGCGAGGACGGTTTCGAGATCGGCGTGCCGGCCACGCAGGTCGAGGCACTGTGGAACGCCTTAATCGGAGCAGGCGTGCGCCCAGCAGGGCTCGGCGCGCGCGACACGCTGCGCCTGGAAGCCGGCATGAACCTCTACGGCCAGGACATGGACGAAACCGTCAACCCGCTGGACGCGGGCCTGGCCTGGACCATCGACCTGGTGTCCGAGCGCGACTTCATCGGCAAGAGCGCACTGCAAGCCAAGGGCCAGCAAGCCAACTTCGCCGGCCTGATCCTGCGCGAAAAAGGCGGCATCCTGCGCGCCCACCAGAAAGTGCTGGCGGCCTCGGGCAACGCCGGCGAAATCACCAGCGGCACCTTCAGCCCGTCGATGCAGCAGGCCATCGCGCTGGCTCGCATCCCGCTGGACGTGCAGATCGGCGACACCGTGCACGTCGAGATCCGCGACAAGAAACTGGCCGCGACCGTGGTCAAGCTGCCGTTTGTGCGCAACGGCAAAGTGCTGGCCGCCTGAAGCAAGCCTGAAGCAAAGAACACACTATAATTCCGCGTCATCCCCACTAGGAGCCTTTACATGAACATCCCAACCGACCTGAAATACACCGAGTCCCACGAGTGGGTCCGCCTCGAGGCCGACGGCACCCTGACCGTCGGCATCACCGAGTATGCGCAGGACGCACTGGGCGACATCGTGTTCGTCGAACTGCCGCAGGTCGGCAAGACCTTCACGGCCGGCGACGACGCCGCCGTGGTCGAGTCGGTGAAGGCCGCCAGCGACATCTACGCTCCAGTGGGCGGCACCGTGGTCGCCGTCAACCAGCCGGTCGCCGACGCGCCGGACTCGATCAACCAGGACGCCTACGGCGCCTGGCTGTTCAAGCTGCAGCCGACCGACGCCGGCGCGATCAACGGCCTGATGGACGCCGACGCCTACGGCAAGACCACCGGCAACTGATCCCGGTTTGTAAAAGAAGTTGAGTTAACTTCCGGCGCCCCCATCTGCATGCATCGCAGCGGGGCGCCAACTCATATTGCATCTGTACCGCACCGCCCTCGTTCCATTTGACCCAGCGCCGGCCCGCCAGCGCCACCGTCTCCTCTTTTTGGCCACCACCATGACCCGCACCAGCCTCACCCAACTTGAAGCACGCGATTCCTTTATCCCGCGCCACATCGGCCCGTCGCAGTCCGAAGAAGCAGCCATGCTCTCGACCCTGGGCTACGAATCGCGCGCGGCCCTGATCGACGCGGTCGTTCCCGCCAACATCCGCCGCAAGGACAAGCTCGACCTGGGCGAATTCTTCGAGCCGCTGCCGGAGCAGGCGGCGCTCGCCAAGCTGAAGGCCATCGCGGCCAAGAACAAGGTGATGAAGTCGGTCATCGGCCAGGGCTACTACGGCACCCACACCCCGCCTGTCATCCTGCGCAACATCTTCGAGAACCCGGCCTGGTACACCGCCTACACCCCGTACCAGCCGGAGATCTCGCAGGGCCGCCTGGAAGCGATCCTGAACTTCCAGCAGATGATCACCGATCTGACCGGCATGGGCATCGCCAACTCGTCGATGCTGGACGAAGGCACCGCCGCCGCCGAAGCGATGACGCTGATCCAGCGCGTCGGCAAGTCGGCCTCGAAGGTGTTCTACGTCGCCGACGACGTGCTGCCGCAGACCCTGGAAGTGATCCAGACCCGCGCCAAGCCGATCGGCGTCGAGGTGCGCACCATCGCCGCCGCCGAGATCGAGAACCTGAATGAAACCTGCTTCGGCGTCCTGCTGCAGTACCCGGGCGCGAACGGCGAAGTGCGCGACTACCGCGCCGCCGTGGAAAGGCTGCACGCCGCCGGCGCGATGGTGATCGCCGCCGCCGACCTGCTGGCCCTGACCGTCCTCACGCCGCCGGGCGAATGGGGCGCGGACGTGGTCGTCGGTAACAGCCAGCGCTTCGGCGTGCCGCTCGGTTTCGGCGGCCCGCACGCCGGCTACCTGGCCACCCGCGACGAATTCAAGCGCTCGATGGCGGGCCGCCTGGTCGGCGTCACCGTCGACGCGCAGGGCAACTCGGCCCTGCGCCTGGCGCTGCAGACCCGCGAACAGCACATTCGCCGCGAAAAGGCGACCTCGAACATCTGCACCGCGCAGGTGCTGCTGGCCGTGATGGCCGGCATGTACGCGGTCTACCATGGCCCGCAAGGCCTGACCCGCATCGCCCAGCGCGTGCACCGCATGACCGGCATCCTCGCGACCGGCCTGCAGCAGCTTGGCTACACGCTGGCGAACGCCACCTTCTTCGACACCCTGACCGTCGCCACCGACCGCGCGGCCGACCTGCACGAAGCCGCGCTCGCCCAGGGCGTGAACCAGCGCCGCGTGGACGACCAGCATGTCGGCCAGTCGCTGGACGAAACCACGACCCGCGAAGACCTGGCCCTGCTGCTGTCGATCTTTGCCAACGGCCAAGCCGTGCCCGACGTCGAGACGCTGGACAAGGACGCCGTCGAGGCCTTCCCGGCCGCGCTCGCCCGTACCAGCGCCTTCCTGACCCACCCGACCTTCAACCGCTACCACGCCGAGCACGAGATGCTGCGCTACCTGCGCTCGCTGGCCGACAAGGACCTGGC
>JBBWZO010000097.1:0-15872 GCA_039649125.1 Massilia sp.
AGTCGGTGATGCGCGCGTAGTACATCGGGATTTCGCGCTTTTCGATCAGCGCGCCGGAACGCCAGCCGCGGCCGTCGATTACCTGTTCATTGGCCAGCACGGTCTGGTCGACCGGGTCCCAGTTCACGGTGCCGGTCTTGCGGTAGATGATGCCTTTTTCCAGCATCTTGAGGAACATCCACTGGTTCCACTTGTAGTATTCGGGCTTGCAGGCGGTCATCTCGCGCGACCAGTCGATGGCCAGGCCCATCGACTCCATCTGCCCTCGCATGTGGGCGATGTTCGAATAGGTCCACTCGGCCGGCGGCACGTTGTTCGCCATCGCCGCGTTCTCGGCCGGCATGCCGAAGGCATCCCAACCCATCGGCATCAAGACGTTGTAGCCGTTCATCCGCAGGTAGCGGTACATCACGTCGTTGATCGTATAGTTGCGCACGTGCCCCATGTGCAGCTTGCCGGACGGGTAAGGCAGCATCGAGCAGGCGTAGTATTTGCCCTTCGGGAAACGTGGGTCGTTCTCGACGGCTCTATAGGCATCGATCGACTTCCAGTACGCCTGGGCGGCCTGTTCAACTTCGGCGGGACTATATTTATCTTGCATGATGTTCTGCGGACGAAATTTGGGAGGGTGGAAAGCGGCTAACAAAGCCGTCAGGCCAAGGCGCGTCGTCGCAGACAGTACGCTGGTACGGCAAGGCGATGCAACGCGGGCATGGCGGCTTTGTTAGGCGCTTTAGCAGAACATTATACTGGTTCGTCTTGCGCTGCGGCGAAGGGGTGCGGACTAGATCGAACGAGCCCGAGACGCTTGCAGAAGGACGCAGGGTGGCCGGCTACACCCGGGTGCACGATCAGCTTGCGGTCCTGACGCCGCCCACGCGTTCAACCAGCCCATGATGCCTCGCGAGGTTTCATCCAGTGGTTGAACGCGTGGGCGGCGTTTGGGCCGCGTGCGTGCGAGTTTCAGGGCGTAGCCGCACACCCTACGGGTCTGCGCAGGAATTTCGACAGGGTTGGCGGAGCTGACGCCCTGCCTAACTACCGCAATGCGCGTACTCCGTATCGAACCAGCCCGCCGGCCGGCAACGCCCCGCCAGCACTGCCCGCACCCGCGCCAGCCGCGCCTGGTATGCCGCCCGTTCGCGCACCGGGTGCAGTGCGTTCGGGGCGCGGATCATGGTGACCAGTTGCGCCATCTCGTCGTCGTCGACCTTGTCCAGCGACTTGCCCAGGTAGGCAAGCGCGGCCGGCTCCAGGCCGCGCACCTGCCGCCCCTCATGCCGGCCCATGTAGATGCCGGCAACGTAGATGGCGAGCTGGCGCTCTTTCGATACCCTGGCGTCGAGCACGAGCGCCATCGCATCGCGGCCGAAGTCGACTTTCTTGCAGCACTCGAATACGCCGCGGTAGAAGCCCTGCAGCATTCGCCTGACGCCCTCGAGCCCGGGTCCGTACAGGAACAGCTCGCGCGCGACTGCCGAAGAGATCGTGGCGGCGCCCTGGCCGTCGGCCAGGCTCAGGCCGTAGTGGGCATAAAAAGTGGGGTCTTCGATGCGGAGCAGGATGGCGGCCTGCCGTTGCGACAGCGTGGCCGGATCCAACTGTTGCGGCTGCTGCTGCCAGCGTGCCAGCAGTGCGTCGAGCGAAGTGGCAGCCCAGCCTGCCGCAACTGCAAGGTAGATGGCAAGCAGCGCGACGAAGGCCAGCGCGGCCCTGCCCAGGCGCCTCATGCCGCCGGGCTGACGACGGGATAGCTTCCGCAGCCGTCGATCTCGCGCAGGAAATCCTGCTGCAGGTAGTGGGGAATCTTGGTGTACTCCGCCAGCACCCGGGCACGGAATTCGGCGTGCTCGTGCCAGCGCTCGGCCGGCAGACCGAAGTAATTGACCGGATGCGCGGACACCCGCAGCGCCGGCCAGTGCCGCGCCAGGGTCATCAGGTAGCGCCGCATCGCGCACACCTTGCCGATGACGAGCACGCTGTCGACCTGGGCCAGGTCCATGCATTGCGCGACCCTGCGGCGGCCGAGCACGACGTTCTCGCCGGTGTTGGTGGCCTCGGTTTCCAGGATCAGTATGGAGGCCGGCATGCCCAGTTCGACCAGCCGCTCAGCGATGACGACCGCTTCGGGTCTCGCCTGCCCTGCCGTGGCTCCGCCGGAGACCAGCAGCCGCTCGAACATCCCGCGCCGCCAGAGCGCATATGTCTCATTGCAAAATTCGTCGACGCCATGGCGCGTTCCGAACAGGAAGCCCAAGGTCGCCGGCCGCAGCGGCACAGTGGGCATCACATAGCTTGCGATAGAAAGGAGATCGTCTACGGTCATGGCCATGTCGGGAGGAGTCGTTACCTCATTGGGCATGCATGGGCGAGCTGCTGCTGCGCTGTCATTGTTGCGCATGGTCCGCGTGGACTCAGGAGTCCACCCTACGGGTTGCGGGCACGAGGTTTCAGTGAGCATTCCGCGGCTTCACGGGACCTCGAGAAACCGTAGCGAGCGGAAGGAGTGGCGTTCGAGCCGCCAAGGCGACGCGGCTGTACGAGGAGTACAGCGAGCATCGCAGAACGCCAATCCGACGCGCAGTAGGCTTATCGAGGCCCCTCCCGTCAACGCAGAACCAGCTCTAGCGCCGGCTTCTCGCCGTAGTCCTCGTAGCGCTCGTTGATGCCGCCGACGCAGAAGACGATCTCGTCGACCAGGTCCGGCAGGCGCGCGCGCAGGGCGGCGCTGTCGGTGATGACGATTTCGAGCACCTCGTCCGGCTGCAGCCGGAACTTGGTCATGTTCTCGTCGTCGCGCAGGTAGCTCAGGCAATCGACCCAGGTGTCGATGGTGTCGCCGGTGGCCGTGTGAAAGCCGAAGGCGCGCCGGCTCTCGGCGAAAAAGGAGGCTTCGTTGACGATCGCCGCGCCGTTCAGTTCTGCCACTGCCATTGCATCATCCTTTCACGCGGTTTTCAATGCGAGCACGTCCTGCATGTCGTACAGGCCGTTCGCCTTGTCGGCGATGAAGCGCGCGCCGCGCAGGGCGCCGTGGGCGTAGGTGACGCGGCTGCTCGATTTATGGGTGATCTCGATGCGCTCGCCGGTGCCTGCGAACAGCACCGTGTGGTCGCCCACGATATCGCCGCCGCGCACGGTGGCAAAGCCGATGGTCGACGGGTCGCGCTCGCCGGTCACGCCTTCGCGGCCGTAGACGGCGCATTCCTGCAGGTCGCGGCCGAGGGCGTCGGCAATGACTTCGCCCATTTTGAGGGCGGTGCCGGACGGCGCGTCGACCTTGTGGCGATGGTGCGCTTCGATGATTTCGATGTCGTAGCCTTCGGCGAAACTCTTTGCCGCCATTTCCAGCAGCTTCAAGGTGACGTTCACGCCGACGCTCATGTTCGGCGCGAACACGACGGCAATCTTTTCCGCCGCGGCGGCGATCGCGGCCTTGCCGGCCTCGTCGAAACCGGTGGTGCCGATGACGATCTTGACGCCGTTGGCGGCGCAGTAATCGAGGTGGGCGAGCGTACCCTCCGGGCGCGTAAAATCGATCAGGCAGTCGGCGCCGGCCAGGGCGCGCTCGAGGTCGGATTCGATGGTCACGCCCGTCAGCTGGCCGGAAAAGGCGCCGGCATCGTGGCCTATGAAGGGGGAACCGGGCACGTCGAGCGCGCCGGAGAGGATGGCGTCGGGGGCGGCGGCGATCGCCTCGATCAGCATGCGGCCCATGCGCCCGCTGGCGCCGGCAACCGCGATTTTCATTTGCGTCATGACTTGCTTATGGGGTAGTGGTGGTCGGTTGCACGACCGTAGGGGCTGCGGCCGGCTTGGTGTTCTCGGTGGATGCCGCCTTTTTCGGGGTCTTGATCGGGCCGGCGATGCGGGCGATGTACTCGCGCTCGGTCGGCAGGTTGCCGCCGTCGAAGCGCTCGACCACGCCATCCTTGAAATAGATGGTGACGCGGCTGGTGGTCAGCTCGCCATTGCCGCGCGCCAGATAAAACGGATAGTCCCAGCGGTCGGCGTGGAACATGTCGGTCAGCAGCGGCGTGCCCAGCAGGAAACGCACCTGCTCGCGGGTCTGGCCCACTTTCAGCTGGGTCAGCATTTCCTGCGACACAAAGTTGCCCTGCTGAATATCGGGACGGTAAGGCGAGAAGATCCAGAGGAATTTCTGCAGCTTGGTGACCTGGGTCGTTTGCGCACCGGCATTGGCCAGCTCGGCCGCCTTCCGGGCATCGGCTTCCATGGCTTGCGGGGACGTGCTCACCGGCGCGGCCGGGCGGGTCTGGTTGCGCCAGGATGCGCAGCCGGACAGCAACAGCGTGCAGGCAAGACCGGCGGCCAGCGCAGCGCGGACATGGGAACGATCAACAGCGCGACGAACAAGGGCATCAGTGATGCGCATAAGTAACCTCAAAACGATTAGGCGGAGCTTCCAAAACGCTATATCATAAAGCACTCCGCGCATCTACGAGTAACAAACATGAGTAACAAACCGACCGACCTGAAGGCAAGCGGCCTGAAGGCGACTTTGCCGCGCCTGAAAATCCTGGAAATTTTCCAGAACAGCGAAGTGCGCCACCTGACGGCGGAAGACGTCTATAAAATCCTGCTGGCCGAGAATATGGACGTCGGCCTGGCGACCGTCTACCGGGTCCTGACCCAGTTCGAGCAGGCCGGCCTGCTCAACCGCAACCACTTCGAGACCGGCAAGGCCATTTATGAATTGAATGCCGGCTCGCACCACGACCACCTGGTCTGCCTCGATTGCGGCCACGTCGAAGAGTTTTTTGACGAGGAAATCGAATCGCGCCAGCACAAGGTCGCCGTCGAGCGCGGCTTCAAGATTGCCGAGCACGCACTGGCGATCTACGGCAACTGCGTGAAGACGGCTTGCCCGCACCGGGGCGGGAGCAACTGATTTAAGTTGCTTTGCAATGAACAGGAACGGCGCCGATGGCGCCGTTTTTTTGTTGCTGGTATCGCCGAGGCGCGTGCTGCTTACCCGTAGGGTGGCGCGACTCGGGTATGTTCTTACGAATGACTCAGCGCATTCGACAGCAATTTCGCCGTGATGTCCACGATCGGGATCACGCGCTCGTAGGCCATGCGGGTCGGCCCGATGACGCCGAGGGTGCCGACGATCTTGCCGTTGACCTCGTAGGGCGCGGTGACGACGCTCATTTCGTCCATCGGCACCAGGTTCGATTCGCCGCCGATAAAAATCTGCACGCCGCCGGCCTTGCTCGAGACGTCGAGCAGCTGCATCAGCCCGGTCTTTTGCTCGAACATCTCGAACAGCTGGCGCAGCGAACTCATGTTGGATGAAAGGTCCGCCACCGACAGCAGGTTGCGCTCGCCGGAAATGATCATGCCGTCGCCCTGCTCGGCCATCGCCTCGGTGCCGGCCTCCACGGCCGTCTGCATCAGGCCGCCGATGTCATCGCGCAGCTGGCGCAATTCTCCCGTCAGGCGCGTACGCACTTCCTCGAAGGTGAGCCCCGCGTAGTTCTGGTTCAGGTAGTTGGCCGACTGCACCAGTTGCGCCGGGGTGTAGTCGACCTCGGTGAGCAGCAGGCGATTCTGCACGTCGCCGCGCGGGTCGACGATCACGAGCAGGATGCGCTTTTCGGACAGGCGCAGGAATTCGATCTGCTGGAACACCGACTCGCGGCGCGGGCTCTGCACCACGCCGGCGAACTGGGTCAGCGACGACAGCATCTGCGCCGCATTGGCGATGATCTTCTGCGGCTGCTGGCTTGCGATGCGCATGCGCTCGGGATCGACGCCGTGCTGGCCGTCCAGGTGCTGCACCGTCAGCAGGGTGTCGACGAACAAGCGGTAGCCGCGCGGCGTGGGCACGCGGCCGGCCGAGGTGTGGGGACTGGCGACATAGCCCATTTCCTCGAGGTCGGCCATGATGTTGCGGATCGTGGCCGGGGACAGGTCCAGTCCCGAGATCTTCGACAACGCGCGCGACCCGACCGGCTGGCCGTCGGCGATGTAGCGCTCGACCAGGGCTTTCAGCAGGGTTTGGGCACGGGGTTCAAGTTGCATGGGGAAGAAAAGCGGGCAGAATGGTTCTGTACCTATTATGCACGTTCGCCTGCACGCTGTGGGCTCAAGCGTGTTCGCGCTTGAGCCAGGCAAGCAGTTCGTCGAAATTGGCAACGATGGCGTCCGGCTGCACACCCTCTTCCAGGTGGCGCCGGCTGGCAGTGCGGTTCATCCACACCCCGCGCAGCCCGGCGAGCTGGGCGCCCTGCACATCGAGGATCAGGTCGTCGCCTACATATGCCGCCTCGTGCGGCGCCACGCCCAGGGCATCGAGCGCCGCGTGGAAGATGGCCGGGTCCGGCTTGGCGCGCCCGAAGGCCGGCGCCGACACCGAGGCGTGGAAGTGGTGGGCCAGGCCGATCGTCTGCAGGTCGGCGTTGCCGTTCGTCACCGACCCGATGAGCACGCGTCCTTTCAGGCGCAGCAGGCCCGGCAGCACGTCGTCGTAGGGGATCACGGCATTGCGCGCGGCAAAAAATTCCGCCATCGCCTCTTCCACCCTGTTCGCGTCTTCGCCGGCCTGCTCGAAGGCGGCGATCAGGCCGGCGCGGCGCAGCGCGCCGAGGTCGAGCTGGAATTCGGGCCTGCGCGCCAGCAGTTCCAGTCGTGCCTGGCGCAGGCTCTCGATGGTGAAACGCTCCGCGACCCGCGGCACATTGTTGGCAAGCCACGCGAACAGGGTCTGCTCGGCTTGCAGGATCACGGGGGCGATCGGCCACAGGGTGTCGTCGAGGTCGAACAGGACGGCTTTGGGCCAGGGGCGGCGGTGGATGGTCGTCATCGGTAACGCTTCAATGGGGGCCAACCAAGGATAGCGAGGCCAGCGGCGAAATGCAATCGCGCCGCACACAGCGGGGCAGGATCGCGTGCGGTCTTGCTTTGATCTCCGGCGTTACACCGTGATACAAAGCGCAATGAGCCCGGGGCTTGTCAAATGCTCTAAAATGATGGGCAAACCTCTACCCTGCGGCATGGCGCATTCCTTTTCGCGCCAGTCCCTTCCCTTTTATATTTGGAGAAATGATGATTCGTTCCCCCCTGCGTGCCGGCATCGCGCTGGCATGCGCGCTGAGCCTGTCCGCCTGCGGCGGCAGCGACGGCGATTTGTATCTCACCGGCACGGCCAACGGCGTCACCAAGCCGGGCCTGGTGCTGACGAACAATGGCGGGTCCGATCTCGCCGTCGACCAGTCTGGCCGCTTCCAGTTCGCCGACCTGGTGGAAACCGACTCGCGCTATGACGTCAGGGTGAAGAGCGTGCCGGCCAACGTCGAAAAAATCGAGGACTGCGTGGTGAGCAACGGCACCGGCCGTGCCGTCTTCAATGTCACCAATATCGTTGTCAACTGCACGATCCGCCAGTGGGACCTGGGCGGCACGGTCATCGGCCTGGACGGTGCAAGCGGCCTCGTCCTGGTGAACGGCACCAACCGTGTCGAGGTACCGGCAAATGCCACCGAGTTCAAGATGGCCCGGGTATCGGAAGAGTCGCCGTATGGCGTGAGCGTGCTGGAGCAGCCGGGCGGGCGCACCTGTTCCGTCGAGAACGGCAGCGGCATTATGCAGGCAGGCAATGTCGCGAACATCGTCGTGCGTTGCACCCAATGATCCTGGAGGCTAATTTGAAGAAATCGACCCTGGCGCTGTCGGCGCTGACCCTGGCGCTGGCCGCCGGCCTGAGCGCCTGCGGCGGCGGCACCTCGACCTACACCATCGGCGGCATCGTCGCCGGCCTCGAATACCCGGGCCTGGTGCTGTCGAACAACGGCGAAGACCTGCCGATCACCGCGGCCGGCTACGACGAAGTGAAGGACGCTGCCGGCAACGTCATCGGGCGCGCGCCGAAAAACGTCGACTACAGGTTCCGCAACGAAGTCGACTACGGCGCCCCGTATGACGTCACCATCAAGGCGCAGCCCTTGCACCAGGAATGCGAGCGCCGCGGCGGCACGACCGATACCGCGGGACGCCTGTCGGTGATCAACGCCGTCGTTGTCTGCTCACTGGTCAGCAACACGATCGGCGGCACCATCAGCGGCCTCACGGCCGAAGGCCTGGAGCTGACCAACGGCAGTACCGGCGGCACCCTCACGGCGGCCAAGGACGCGACCGGCTTCACCTTCACCAACCCGGTCACCTACGGCCAGACCTACGGCGTTACGGTCCTGAAGCAGCCGACGGGCCTGACCTGCAGCGTCGCCAACGGCGCCGGTACGATGGACGACAACCCGGTGACCACGATTGCCGTCACCTGCCGCCCGAACGCCTGAAGTCAAAATTCGGGACAGATATTCACCAGCAACATGTCGAGTATTTCAAAAGAAAATTAGACATATATGTTGTGGTGCAGCATAATGCATCTGTCTCCTCCAACTCTCCTCAGAAAAGAATTGGATTTAGCCCGCCCGCAACGGCGGGCTTTTTTTTTGCCCGCCTTTTTGCCCGCCTTTGTGGACGGTGTCCTCAGCCGACCTTGGTGTCGGCAGCGAGGCGCTTGCCGACGACTTTCACGACCGCCATTTTCTGGCTGCCCACCGACACCATCGCATCGGCGCGGACCTGCGCCTTGTAGATCTGGTCGCCCGCATAGGCGCCCACGCACACGGCCAGGGCAGCGACGACGAACAGTGCTTCCATGTGTTTGAGGACGTTCATTTCAGTACTCCCTTCAAGTGGTTGGTGGCGCCTCTCGCTGCTGCGTTCGGGCTTTCGATGGGAGTACTTTAGCAATCGTCCTTTTGCCTATCCACCGGCCTGCGACGAACTGCAAAAAGCGCGCGGTGAAGCGCGCAAAAGGGAGATAGTCGGCGTTGTGCGGTGCGTCACGGATGAGGTAGAAAGGGATGCAAGTCGCCTCGACCGCATAGGCGGGCGCCTTCCCTACAGTTAGACGATGCAGGCGTGTGCGGCCAAGGTTCAATATGGCCGGCGCCGACTTGCCGGCATCAATCCATCACACCGGCTTGAGGAGATTCGCCAGCGCCACGTACTGCTCCAGGCTCACCGCTTCCGGGCGGGAGCCGGGATCGATGCCGGCCTCGACCAGTTGCGCTTCGGTGAACATGCCCGCCACGCAGTTGCGGATCACCTTGCGGCGCTGGGAGAATGCCTTCTGCACCACGGCTTCCAGCGTCGGGCCGTCGGCCGGCAGCGGGCGGCGCGTCGGGACCATGCGCACGATGGCCGAGTCGACCTGGGGCGGCGGATCGAAAGCCGTTGGCGGCACGATGAACAGCAGCGCCATGTCGTAGCGCCATTGCAGCATGACCGACAGGCGGCCGTAGGCCTTCGTGCCCGGCTCGGCCACCATGCGCTCGACCACTTCCTTTTGCAGCATGAAATGCTGGTCCTCGACCAGGTGCGCGAACTCGGCCAGGTGGAACAGCAGCGGGCTCGAGATGTTATATGGCAAGTTGCCGACCACGCGCAGCTTCCGCCCTTCCGGCACCGGGATCGATCCGAAATCGAATTTCAGCGCGTCGCCGGCGTGGATGGTGAGCTTTTCGCGCGGATAAGCCTTTTCCAGGCGCGCCACCAGGTCGCGGTCGAGTTCGACCACGTGCATGTGGTCCAGTTCCTTGAGCAGCAGTGCCGTCATCGCCGCCAGGCCCGGCCCGATCTCGACCACCGCCTCGCCGCGGCGCGGGCCGATGGCATCGATGATGTTGTTCAGGACATGGTCGTCGGTCAGGAAGTTCTGACCGAAGCGCTTGCGTGCGACGTGTTTCATTGGGGCTTTCGTTAAATGTGTTTTGTACGGCTGGCAGCCACCATGTGCATGGCGGCGCGCACCGCTTCGATCATGCTGCCGCAGTCGGCCAGGCCCAGGCCGCGCGCGGCCAGGTCGAGCGCCGTGCCGTGGTCGACCGAGGTGCGGATCAGCGGCAGGCCGAGCGTGACGTTGATGCCGCGCCCGAAGGTGGCATGCTTGAGCACGGGCAGGCCCTGGTCGTGGTACATCGCCAGCACGCAGTCGGCGTGTTCCAGGTATTTCGGCTGGAACAGGGTGTCTGCCGGGTACGGTCCGCGCGCGTCGATGCCGCGCACGCGCGCCGCCTCCAGCGCGGGCTCGATGACCTCGATCTCTTCGCGCCCGAGGTAGCCGTTTTCCCCCGCATGCGGGTTCAGACCGGTGACCAGGATGCGCGGCGCGGCGATGCCGAATTTGGCGCGCAGGTCGGCGTGGAGGATGTCCAGCACCCGGGCCAGGCCCTCCTGCGTGATCGCCCCCGGCACTTCTTTGAGGGGCAGGTGGGTAGTGGCCAGTGCCACGCGCAGGTAGGGTTGATTGTTCTCCGGCTGGCCGGCCAGCATCATGACGACCTGCGGCGCATTCGTCTTCTCCGCCAGGTATTCGGTATGGCCGGAAAAGGCGATGCCCGCGTCGTTGATCGTGCTCTTTTGCAGCGGCGCGGTGACGATGGCGTCGAACCAGCCGGCTTGCACACCCTCGACGGCAAGGTCGAGCGTGGCCAGCACGGCGCGGCCGTTCTGCGCGTCGAGCTGGCCCGGAATGACGTGCGCGGCCAGCGGTACGTCGATCACGGCGATGCGATCAAGGCCGAAGTGCGGCAGGCCGCCGTTGCGCAGCGCCTGGGTCGACAGGGCGGACAGGCGGATCGCCGGGTCGATCAGGCTGGCGGTGAGCGCGAGGAAGGCGGCGTCGCCGACCAGCACGCAGTTGGCGCTCTCGCGCAGCGCCCAGGCCGCGCGGATTGCGATTTCGGGTCCGATGCCGGCCGGTTCGCCGACCGTCAGCGTCAGGGTCGGGCGTGGTGCCGGCACCGCCACGTTCAGCCCTCCTCGCGGAACTCGACGTAGGCGCGGTCGCGCACCTGGCGCGCCCAGTCCTCGAAGGCTTCGCCGAGCTTACGCTCGCGCAGCACCTGGCGCGCCTGCAGGCGTTCCCGTTGCTGGGTCATGTCCTGGCTCTTGCGCTCGGTTACCTGGATCAAGTGGAAGCCGAACGGCGTTTCCACGATATCCGACACCTGGCCCGGCTGCAGCGCATTCATCGCGTTTTCGAATTCCGGCACCACGTCCTCCGGCTCCAGCCAGCCGAGGTCGCCGCCCTTCTGGGCCGAGCCGTCGATACTGTTCTGGCGCGCCATGTCTTCGAAGGTGGCGGCCTTGCTCTCGATCTTGGCCTTGATCTCGGCCAGCTTGGCCTTTGCCTGCGCGGCCGGCAGGGTCGGCGTCGGCTTGAGCAGGATATGGCGCGCGCGCGTCTGCTGCACCACCGCCTGTTCCGGCGCCTTGGCCAGGTTGCGCTTGTCGGACGCCTTCAGGATGTAGAAACCGATGTTGGTCTTGATGACCGGCGTGACCTGTCCCGGGCTGAGCTTGCGCAGTTCACCCGCGAACAGCGGCGGCAGGCGGTCCAGTTCGCGCCAGCCGATGGCGCCGCCCTTGAGGGCGTCCGGCGCATCGGAATAGGTGGTGGCAAGCTTGGCGAAGTCGGCGCCGGTGCGCAGCTGGCGCATCACTTCGTCGGCGCGGGCGCGGCGCGCGGCGATCTGCTCGGGCGTCGCATTGGCCGGGATGCCGATCAGGATCTGCGAGATGTCCATCTCGATCTTGTCGGCCGCGGCCGCCTTTTCGGCGGCCAGATAGGTGTCGACTTCGGCGTCCGAGACCTGGATCTTGCTGTCGACCTCGTGCTCGCGCAGGCGCTGCATCATGATCTCGTTGCGGATCTCTTCGCGGAACTGGGCAAAGGTCATGCCCTCTTTTTCCATCTGGTTGCGCATCTCCTGGACCGTCATCTTCTGGCCCTCGGCGATGCGGCCGATTGCCGCGTCGAGCTGGCGGTCGTCGACGCGCACGCCCATCTCGCGCGCCAGTTGCAGCTGGGCGCGCTCGACGATCATGGCCTCGATCACCTGGCGCTCGAGGTCGGCCTGGGCCGGCAGCTGGGCGTTCTGGGCGCGCAGGCGGGCAACGATCTGGGCGACCCGGTTGCGCACCTCATTGGCGGTGATCACTTCGTCGTTGACGACCACCTTGATGGCATCGATGACGTTCGCGTTGCTCGAGGCCGGCGGCAGGAAGCCGCTGCCCGGCTTCTTCTCTGCAGCAGCGGCCGAAGAGGTAGCCGGAGAGGGCTGTGCTTTGGAAGGCGCCGCTGCTGGTGCCGTCTTCTCTTGTCCGATGGCGGCGTTGGCCGTGAGCGCGCACAGCAGCGCCGCTGCGAGCTTAAGGTGATGCAAACGGGTAGTACGCATAATCTGGGAGGCACTCATTCAGGTCAAAAAACATCCATGTCCCGGTCTCAGGGGCGGCCGACGTTGCTATTCAGCCTTGTATAGCCGGGAATACTCTTGTAAAACGACTCCAGCGGGTTGCCCAGTCCCAGGCGCGACAGGCCGTTGAGCTCGAGCTGGAAGAAGATCGGCGTCGAGGTCGTCTGGGCGGCCGTGACGAAGCGTTGCGCGCCCATCCGGAACACCCAGCAGTCGGCCTTGTACTCGAGCCCGACCAGGCTTTCGAGCACCCGGCGGTCGCGCAGCGAATAACTGACCCGGCCGACGCCGTACCAGCGCATCGACAGCGGCCATTGGGCCGAAATGTCAGCATTGCGGAAGCTGTCGCGCACGTAGCGGTACTCGGCGTTGAGCACTTTCATCGGGCCCGGCGTCCAGCGTACGCCATGGCTCTGGCTGTACAGACTGGTGCTGGTCGCATCATATTGTACGCTGCTGTCGAAGGTCCAGTTGTTGATGATGCGGCCCGATGCCGCCAGCAGCAGGTCGGAACGGCCCTGCTGCTGGCCCTGCACGCGGCCGACGCGCGGTTCGGTCAGGTAAAAGCGCTGGCCGAAGGCCATGCGCAGCCGCTCGGCGCCGTCGGGCTCGATGAAGCGCGACACCACGGCCGCGGTCAGCTGGTTGGCGTCGGAGACGCGGTCGGCGCCCACGAAGCGGTTCTCGCTGAACAGCTGGGCATAGCTGAAACCCGCCTCCCCGGTGTCGAACAGCGGGAACTCGTCCTGGTTCTTGTACGGCGTGCGCACGTAGAACAGGCGCGGTTCGAGGGTCTGCGTCACGGCACTGCCGAACAGTTTGGTATCGCGTTCGAACACCATGCCGCTGTCGATCGAGAAGATCGGCAGCGTGCGCGACAGGCTCGTCGGGCCGCGCGCATTGGTTTCCATCGAGTACTTGGTCGCGTGCAGCATCAGCTTCGGGGTGACGTAATAGCCCGGGCGGATCCACGGATAGCTGACCTGGGACACGGCCACCAGGCGGTCGCCATTGTCGAAGGTCGGGTGGTCGAAGCGCGTCGCGTCGACGTCGACCGCCCAGTCGAAACCTTTTACGTCGTAACGGCCGGCATGGAACAGCACCTGCGGCAGGCGGGCGTAGGGCCGCGGAATCCGCAGCGCCGGGTTGGCCACCGCCGCCGGCTCCTGCAGGATCTGGTAATTCTGGGCGCGCGCCGTCAGGTTCCAGTACTGGGAACCGTAGCTCGTGTACAACTCGCGCACCATCTGGCGCTCGGCGCTGGTGGACACGGTACGCGAAAAGTCGCTCGGATATTCGTCGTCCGACGCCCCGTTCAGGTTCCAGCCGTAGGTCCAGCCCGGCGCCAGCGTCTGGTTGTGGATGGAATTGACCAGCCAGCGGTCGGTTTTCGTGATGCGGTCCTTGCGCAGGAACTCGGCATGCGTTTCGCCGCCGTACGGCCCGCGTGCGGTTTCGCCAATGTAGCGCGCGGTGGCGCCCAGCTGCAGGCCGCGATCGAACATCAGGCGCGGATAGACCGTCAAATCGCGGTTGGGCGCGATGTTGAAGTAATACGGCACCATGATTTCGGACTTGCCCTGCGAGCCGAAGCCGATCGTCGGCGGCAGCCAGCCCGAACGGCGCTCGCCCGAGAGCGAGAACGACAGCCCGGGCGTGGCCAGGATCGGCACGTCCTTGAAATAGATGACGGTCTTGCTGGCGGTACCGACGTCGCGCCCGGAATCGAGGCGCAGCGTGCTCGACTTCAGGTACCAGTCGGGGTTGGGCCCTTCGCAGGTACTGTAGGTGCCATCGACCACCAGTGCCTGGCCCTCGCCGAGAAAGTCGATGCGGTCGGCGCCACCCTGGGCGTTGTTCGCCCGCAGCTTGTATTGCGGATTGAGCAACCAGCCACGCTCGGTGGACAGGTTCAGCTGCAGCGAGTCCCCCTGGTAACGGTCGCCGAAACGCCACATGTTGACGTTGCCGCTGGCCGTGACTTCGTCCTCGACCAGGCGGTAGCAGGCGGTGTCGGCGGTCAGTTTCGTCTGGCCGCGCGTGATCTCGACGTTGCGATTGAGATTGATCTCGCGGTCAGGACGACCGTCGATCTCCTCGGCGCTGACGGTGACGGGGAGGTCTTGTTCGTTGGCAGGAGACGTAGCCGGCGCCAGCTGCGCGTGCAACGGCCCCGAGGCCACGGTGACGAGGGCGGACAAGGCAACTGCCCGCCGCCGCGGGAATGGTAGGGCCGTAAACCAGCTCATGGAATCTTGGGCTGCACCATAAAGGGCGATTTTTTGGATGTAGGGTAAGGAGGCCCCATTACTGGAACCCCCTCCCCGTGGAACCGTGCATGCGACTTTCGAAGCACACGGCTCGAGCAAAATAAAAGTTCCTATTCAGGAACCGGCTTAACTACTTGCAACTTTTGGCTATGCACTTGAGCATGACAATCAGGGTGCAATAATACTCGATTTGCCAAGCTGTCTGAACCGCCACACATACGGTACTCTATATGGTGATCGTGCCAGCCAGTATCGACGTCCATCTCATATCCGCATACCGCACACTTGCCACCTTGGTCGGCGTACAGTCGGGTCCACTCCTTTCGGTAACGCATCTTGCTCTTCATGCGTTCCTGCCGTAGCGACTCTCCGTACTTCTCCCAAGCTGGGTCATAGGGGTTGTACTCCCCCATGATTTTCTTGTGCCGCTCGATGGGTGTGCTCGCAAGCGAGTACAGAGCCATCGTGCTCTTTTTGCCATCTTCCTTTGTTACGTCACATGCGAACACCCAATTTCGATTGCCCTCCGCCCGCCAGTACTTCTCGCTGACGAAAGACGAATTTTTCATCGGGTGCCTACGCTTCGCCCATCGCCACAGCCGCCAGTACAACAGCGAATCCATGCGCGAGAACGTTTGCTTCGCCACGGCTGAAGTGTGATACCGCGCCCATCCCCCCAGAACCGGGTTCAGCATGCGGATCAGTTCCTCGTGAGTCACCGTGAGGTTGTCGCCGATGATGTTCCTCAGCTTTTCGTAGAACGCTTTCACGTTCTGTTTACTTGGCTTGATTAGCAGTTTCTTCGAGTCCTTGTAGACATACTTCCGAAAATTCCACCCAAGGAAGTCAAACCCTTCGTCGATGTGCACGATCTTGGTCTTGGCCTCGGCTAACCTCAGCCCCCTCTGTGTGAGGAATGCCTCAACCCACGGCCGTATTTCGTCCTGCAGGATCTCTCGCGAGGCGCCTGTAATGACAAAATCGTCCGCGTATCGTACGACCCCGACCTTCAGCTTCTTGGCCTTGGCGATCCCCCATTTGGCATCTAAATGCGTGACGAGTTCAGCTTCCAGCCCATTCAGCGTCCAGTTTGCTAGTGCCGGGCTGATGATGCTGCCCTGCGGTGTTCCCTCCTTGGTCGCCATCAGCTGCTTGCCCTCGACTACACCGGACTTCAGCCACTTCCTTAGAGCCTATTCTCATAGGGGGAATTTTTAGGCCGTTTTTCCGTCGAAGCTTCCATCTAGGAGGCGAAAATGGCCAAGCAGTATGAAAATCGCGATGACGGATGGCGCATTTCGGATGAGATGTG